>CAZUMH010000004.1:0-23106 GCA_964621645.1 uncultured bacterium | reverse complement strand
GCTCGCCACTTTTCATGCTCTTCCTATCCTCTCCCGGACAGTCATCTTCTTTCTTACCGGAGGCTTTTCTCACTTCATCGATACAGCAGTTATGGGCGATGCCAAAGAGCCAGCTGGAAAATTTCTGCTGTTCCCGGTAATTTTGCAGCCCGTTGAGCACCTTCATCCAGGTTTGCTGGAAGAGATCCTCAGCCCGCTGCCGCTCACCGGCGAAACGAAAAATGTAGGAGAAAAGCGGCCGTTCATATCTGCGGTAGAGCGTATGAAACGACTTTTCCTTCCCACTCAGATAGTCCCGTATCAGGACCGCGTCTGTCTTATCCTCACTCATTCCCATACACATAAGTAAACGGATCATTCGCTGGATTATTGTATGGAATCTACGGTATTTTTCCTCTTGGAACAATAAAAAAGGTAACGCTTGACTTTTCTGCCTCACGGATATATATTTTCCTGCCCGCAGGATCGTGCGGTTTTCAACGAACACAGCGTGGGAAATAGCATCACCCCGGCAGGGGAATTGACGGGGAGGGGACCCCGTAACCAGTGAAAAATTAAAGGAGGTAACCTTGAAAAAAGCAATGATCAGTCTCATTGGCGCCTGTGTCCTGCTTTCCCTGGCCCTGCCGCTCAGCGGCCAAACGCACTATCTGGGAGGAGGATCCTTCACCATGGTCATCCCCCAGAACGAATTCAGCGAGAACGTGGACAACTGGGGATTCGGTTTTACCGGCTACTTTGCCTATAATTTTCCCAGCACTCCCCTCTATATCGGAGCCAGCTTCGGTTTCTCCATCTACGGCAGTCAAACCACAAGGGAACCCCTCATTACACCTCTCGTCATGGTGGAGGTTACCACCACCAACAGCCTCATCAACGGGCACGCCTTCCTGCGTCTGCAGCCGCCCCGCGGTGATGTCCGGCCCTATGTGGACGGACTGGTGGGGTTCAATTTCCTCAGCACGGACACCCGCATCAGCGACGAGGATGATTATGAAGAGATAGCCAGCTCCAACAATTTCCGCGACATCACCTACAGTTACGGTGTCGGAGGCGGCTTCATGATAAAAGTCTGGAAGTCCCCTGATGGATCCGTTTCCAATCCGGTTACCCTATTTTTAGACCTGGGAATCCGTTACCTGCGCGGTGGTGAAGCCGAATACCTCAAGGAAGGGTCCATCGATATCGTCGGTAATGACGTCATCTTCGACGTCAGCAAATCGACCACCGATATGATCACGGCTCATATAGGAGTCAGTGTCGCTTTTTAATTGAGAGGATCATATCCAGAGGAGTCATTCCGGAAACAGGAATCTGACAAATTATTAACAATATAGCGGGAAGACTAGGTGCGTCGCGCGTTTGGACCTTGGAAGTCCCGGGCACGTTTACACAGTTTTTTTTAAAATAAAGCGGGAAGGTCACACGATCCTTCCCGCTTTTTATTATATCTGTTCTTCAGGACGGGTTGGCGTGCTATTCGATGATCACCATTTTACGCACGGAAATGAAACTCCCCGTTTTCAGCCGGTAGAAATAGAGCCCGGAAGGCAAGTCGCCGGACTCGAAGGTGAGGGTGTGATTCCCCGCTTCGAAACTTCTTTCCGCCAGCACCCTGATCATCCTCCCCAGCATATTATAAACGCGGAGAGAAACCTGCTGTCGTGCCGGCAGGCCGAATCGGATGGTGGTAGATCCGTTGAACGGATTGGGATAGTTCTGATCGAGATGGAAGGAGTGAATCGACGCGGGTTCATCTTCTCCCACATCCGTCAGCCAGGGTGAGGAGAGAGCGGAGGTATTGCCGGCCGTGTCGGTCGCGCTTGCACTTACTCTGGGACCGGTGAGGGACCCTTCCCAGCTCCAGTTACCGGAACCGTCCGCGCTGGTAAATCCTTCATAGACGCGTGCTTCATCGCTGGAATCGGAAAAGATCTCGATTCTCGCCCCGGCGGCGGCCGTGCCTTCCAACGGGTGAGCGGAAGCAATTACCGGCGGCTGTATACCGCCGTTCGCTCTGGGAACAATGCTGACAGCACCGCTGTCGTTGTTGAAGATTGCGTTAGCGGTAATGGTCACATTCCCGACTCCGGCTGAATCAAGACGCACTCCGCAGCCGTTGTTATAGGCGATCACGTTGCCCGGTCCCACGCTGTCCATCCGGCAACTGTCCGCGATAAGGATACCGGACATCAGGTTCGGCAGCACCCGAGTGGTGTCCAGTCCGGTACCGATCAGATTGTTGTGCAGACTCGCTCCCCGTACACCTTTACGGAGGAACACTCCGGGTCCATTATTTCCGGATATAATGTTGTCACGGATCAGCAGATCCCGGCTCCTGATATCCAGCCCCGGTCCGCTGTTGCCGAAGGCGGCAGCAGCGGCGGTATCGGTGCCGCAGTAATTGGCAAGGATCCTGGTATGGCGGCAGCTGCTGTCGGCGACGATGATGCCTCCCCGGCGGTTCCCGGAAACGACATTCCCCTGCCCCTCGGCTCCTATCTCGCTGAAGCAGGCGCCGGTTTCCACTTTCACGCCGCCGTTACCGTTAGCAAGCGTGTCCCCTCCGGAAGCAGTCAGGCCGATCCAGTTGCCGATGACCCGGTTCGAATCGGTGCCGCTTTCCGCCAGGAGCACTCCCGACATGGCATTGCCGCTGATAATATTCCCCGGGCCGATGATGTTGTTCCGGACTCCTGAGTGCAGATAGACGCCGTTCTCCAGGTTGGGCAGGGCCACGCCGCCGGTGGCATCGAGTCCGATGAGGTTCCCCTCCAGCCGGTTGTTATCGGAGCCTGCGTTGGCGATGCTGAAGCCGGAGCAGTTGCCCGAGATGAGGTTCCCTTCACCAGGTCCCGTTCCCCCTATCCGGTTACCGGAAGCACCCTCGTGAATATGCACTCCGAAGAGATTGTTGGGAATGGCGATAGTACCGCTAACATCCGTCCCTATGTAATTTCCGATGATTATGTTCCCTGTTGTCCAGGGGTAGTGAATGCGAACTCCGGCACTGTTGTTCCCTGATATGATATTTCTTTCCCCCGGAGTGGTCCCTCCTACCCGGTTACCGCAGGAACCGTTGCGGATATCCACGCCGTCCCCCAGACCGCCCGATCCGTTGGGCAGGGCCAGCGTGCCGCTCCTGTCAGTTCCCATAAAATTGCCAATCACCACGTTGCTGTCGGAAATATCGATGTGGATGGCATCATTGATGTTGCCTGAAATGAGATTTCTCTCTATGTCATTTGTCCCCCCGATCAGATTCTTGTTGGCGCCCGAGAAGATAAGAATACCCTGATAATTGGGGACCATGGATGTCCCGGTTGGATCCACTCCGATGTAATTTCCATAGATGTGATTGTAATCCGCCAGATGTCCCTGGCAGAGAATGCCCACGTGAAAGCCGGAGACGATCAGGCCGCGGATGATATTATTACCGGAGTACACGGTGAGACCGTGCTGGATATCGCTGCCCTCTCCGTTCAGGAAAAGTTCGGGACCCGCCGAGTTGCTGTCCCCCTGGCTCTCGGTTTGGGAAAAACCGTCAATGGTGGTGTTGTTGCCGGTGACGGCGGGCAGCAGTGATTTTAGCTCAAAGCGCCAGACTCCATCAGCGTAGCCGCTGTCCGACGGCGGAATTGAGAAGACGATGGTGTCGGGACCGGTCAGGGTATTGGCCTCTTCGATGGCCCAGCGCAGGCTGTGTTCACCCCCGTCCCGGGTCGTGGTAACGGAAATGCCCTGAGAGGCGCCGATGCGGGCTGCGGGGGAAAATTCCGAGGTGTTTCCCGCTGCGTCGGTGGCCGTTGCCGTAACGAAGGGTCCCGCCGTGATGCCGGGCCAGCTGAAATTGCCCGACGCGTCCGCGTTTACGGCGCCCAGATAGGTGCGTCCCTGGGAAGCGGAATCAGCGAAGAGCTCCACTGCGGACAGGGGAGGCGCCGTACCGGTCAGCGGTTTCACCGTGATAATATCAGGTGCGCCGATGCCGCCGTTGGCGCCGTCCGTCAGCGCTATGCCTCCGGCCGAATTCCTGGAAATGGAATTCCGGCTGATTGTATTCATGGCGCTGGATCCATCCGTGATGTATACGCCGCTGCCGCCATTGTTGTAGATTGTATTATTGGGCCCTATCTGATTACTGGAGGGTCCGTTAATCAGGGCCACTCCATGGCTGCCGTTCCCCAGACCAGAGATGCTGTCCGGCGAAGTGCCGATATAATTGCCCTGGACCAGGTTGCTGTCCACGCCCGCTCCGCTTAGGTCGATACCGTACCAGCTGTTGGAGGCGATAATGTTGCCCTTCTCTTTATCCTCGTCTCCGATGACATTCGCCGAGGCGTCGTTGTAGATGCGGATGCCGTCATACCCGTTTCCCAAACCGGTACTGCCGGTAAGATCGGTGCCGATATAATTCTTTTGGATGATATTTCCCGAGGTTCCGCCCTCGGAAATGCTGATACCGTTGACCCCGTTGCCGCAGATCAGGTTGGCTCCCTCGGCATCACCGTTTCCCACCCGTGTTCCCCTCGTGCCGGTGCGCAGATCGATACCGTCTCCTCCGTTGCCGGCCAAACCGTATGCTGGATACGTACCGATTATATTGCCGATGATCAGAGTGGAATCGGCACCCGATATATGGATACCGTCCCCCTCGTTCCCTGAAAAGATATTGCCTTCCCCGGTACCACTGCCTCCGATGATGGTGGCACAGGCACCGCCTGTAAGGAATATACCGGTGGAGTTTGTCAGGGAATCACCGTCGACTACTAGCAGTCCCAGGGAGCATCCCCTGATACGGTTATTACGGGCTACGCTTTGCCACACGCTTATGCCGTAGTGGGTGAATCCGCTGAATCCAAGGTGCGAAACCGTATTCCCCGCCGATACCAGGGAAATCCCGTAGCCGTCGTCTCCCAAATCGCTGCCGATCAGGTAAATTTCCGGTCCCTGGGGATTGCTGTCGCCCTGATTCGCAGTTTGACTCTCCCCCAGAATGGTGATGGATGCACCGGTCAGATTCGGCAGAACACTCTGCAGCCTGATGCACCAAATAGTTCCCGTGAAACTGCTGTCTGTTTTGGGGATTTCGAAAGTGATGGTATCCGCTCCGGCCGACTGCAGGCAATTCTCCAGGGCCCAACGAAAGGAGCCCTGGCCGTCGTCCCGGCCGTTCGACACACGCCAGTCCGCCGCGCTGACGGTCCGGATGCCTAAAATGAGTACTATAGTCAATGGAATGAAACATTGTTTTCGCATTGAATGCATTACTTCCCTCCTAAATCATCGGAAATGATCCCGCGTTTCTGGTAGCACTCCGCCAACTTTTTCCGTGAACTTTGGTAAGACCATTCCTGCAGTCGTGCCTTTAACGGGGGACGGTAGGTCTCACGGCCGGACAGGATCCGTCGTATAACCCGCGCCATGTCTTCTTTGTCACCGGCGCGGAAGTAAGTGATCCAGCCCTCCCTCTCCGGAAAGGCTTCCCGCAGCACCGGAAAGCTGGCTGCCGCCAACGGTTTACCGCTGGCCAGGGAATCGAACACTTTGATGTTCCTGGTCATGGCGATATAGGGATTGGCAAGATTGGGGATGACGATCACCGATGCCAGTTGCTGATAGACGTAGAGGTCCTGGTAAGGGATGGAAGGGATGAGAACGGCCCTTCCCTCTTTTAGATAGCCCCTCCGGCTCAGGATACTGATAACGGCATCCCGCATCTGGCCGTCGCCGATGAGAATCAGTTTAAGTCTGTCATTTTCCCGGGCCAGCCGGGTGAATACCTCTGCCAGCAAGTGCACCCCGCCGATTTTTTTAAAGGAGCCGGCAAAAAAGAGCACCTGATCATCCGGCCTGATCCCCAAGGTTCTGCGCAGGGTGTCGGGATGGATGCCGCCGCACCCATGGCAGATCTTTTCGTTCAGCAATCCGTCCGGAACCACACAGAAATCTTCCAGCGTCCGCTTAAATCTTCTTGACAGGTACCGTGCCATCCGTTCGGACACTACATTGATAAAAGCCGCCCTGGTGTAGACGAGCGGTTCGATGAAATAGAGATTAAGCAGGAAGTATAACTTTAACCGCGGCGTCAGATTGGGAAAGTACTCTTTCTGCAGATGGATGATGCCGTGCACGTCATAGATGAACTTCTGCCGGAAGCGGAAATGAATGTAGAGCGGCACGGCCATCTCCTGGTGAGACAGCATGAACATATTTCTTCCCAGGCGGGCCAGCGCCCTGATGCCGTCATCCCTGTCGATGATGAGTTCCAGCAGCCGCAGCCGTAATCCCATTCGTCTTAAGACAAGATAGAGCCGGATGAAAAATTCCGTCAGGGGTCCGCATTCGACTTCACGATATCGTTGTTCAGGAATGAAATGCGGGCGCACCGGTGCCGCAAACAGATAGTCGATTCCGGTCCTTTCAAGCTCGTTGCTCAGCCCGCAGATGCGAATGCCGCTGGCGTTGCTGATCTCGTCCAGGTCCCAGCGCCGGGTGTATATGAGTAATTGCTTTGCCATTCCTTGCCTTTTTTCAGGTTCAACAAAGATTAGGTTGCAAAAATCCTGCCCGCCCCGGATTTCTTGAGGCGAAATCGGTTTACGTCTAAAGGAAAATCCTGAATGAGGAAAAAACGTCCCGGCTTTCCCGGCCGACAGGAGGGATTGTGTCAATAGAAACGTTGACGTATTCTTTTGTATTTATTGGATATACGGTAGGGCGAGGTAAATGAGAACCTGAAACGTTCCGGCCGACGGTGGGGAGAATATCCGCGGTCCGATCCCTCTTTCTCCGTAATGGACCGACAGGGCCTCTCACAAAATGCAATTACCGGAGACCTGAGTTCAGGGAAATAACTATCAGGATGAAACCGGAGACGAAGGGCGCTTCGGCCTTCCAGCCGCCGGCCTGCCGGTGATCCGGCCCTAGAGCCCGGTGGGCAGATCGATGAATTCCGTTTCGATTTCAAACTTCTTTTTCAGCAGCCTCGCCAGGGCTTTTACGCCCAGGGTTTCGGTGGCGTAATGGCCGGCGAAAATGACATTAATGCCCGCTTCTTTCGCCTCCCAATAGGAGGAATGGGAGGGTTCGCCGGTGATCATGAGATCGAGCCCGGCCGCGATAGCCTGATGCAGGAGGGAGACCGCCCCGCCGCTGACATACCCGGCTTTTATGATCGTTTTCGGTCCAAAATTCCATACAAGGGGAGTGGAGCCGAGTCTCTCCCGGACGATATCCGTGATCTCGTCCAGGGATTTCCCGGCGGGGAACTCCACCAGACGGCCGATAACAGTGCCGTGATAATCACCGAACTCACCGGCGGCAGGCCAGCCCAGCGCTTCCTGAATGCAGGCGTTGTTGCCGACCTCCGGGTGCAGATCCAGAGGCAGATGGGCCGCGTAGAGGGCCAGATCCGACTCCAGCAGCAGACGGATGCGTTCGTAGAAGGGACCGACCAGAGGCAGCGGTTCACCCCAGAAGAGTCCGTGATGCACCAGCAGCAGTTCGGCCCCGCAATCGGCCGCGGCCCGGAAGGCTGCCAGAGACGCGTCCACGGCGCAGGCCACCTTGCTGACCTCACCGCTGTTATCCACCTGCAGCCCGTTGAGGGAACGGTCTTCTATGGCCGTAATATTGAGGTAGTGATCCAGAAAATCAGTCAGTTCATGTGTTTTCACTGCTCACTCCTTACCAGGTTAGCTGAGATTCTTTTCTTCTCGCAGCCGCTCCAGCAGGCCGCGGAAATCCTCGGGAAGTTCGCTTTCAAAGGACAGCCGCTCACCGGTTTCGGGATGCACGAATCCGAGCAGGCCCGCGTGCAGCGCCTGCCGCGGCATGCGCTCCAGCAGTTCCCGGGCCAACTGCATATGTTCCCGTTTCAGGCCGGCCCTGGCGGACCCTCTGCCGCCGTAGGCGGGATCGCCGAACACCGGGTGCCCCACGTGGTTCATGTGCACCCTGATCTGGTGAGTGCGGCCCGTTTCCAGGACAAGATACAGGTAGGTGCAGAAGGAAAAGCGCTCCCGCACCCGGAAAGTGGTCACGGCCCGCTTGCCCCCGGCGCGCACCGCCATCTTTTTGCGGTCCCTGACACTGCGGCCGATTTCCGTCTCGATGCGGCCCTCAGCCCGGGATATACGGCCCCAGACCAGGGCCCGGTAGCAGCGCCGGACGCTTTTTTCAGCGAACTGAGCGGCCAGTTTGGCGTGCACGGTTGCGTTCTTGGCCACCACCAGCAAACCGGAGGTATCCTTATCCAGCCGGTGCACGATGCCGGGACGCAAGGGATCTCCGGCCTCGGCCAGGGAGGTCCCTCTTCCCAGGAGCGCGTTCACCAGGGTGCCGCTGCGGTTGCCTACGGCCGGATGCACCACCATGCCGGCGGGTTTGTCGATCACCAGCAGGTATTCGTCTTCATACACGACGACTAGGGGGATATCCTCCGGCCGGGCCTCCTGGGGCGGGGGCCGGGGTAGCCGCACCTGGATCTTCTGACACGGCAGGACGGAAAAACGGGGTTTGACCCGTTCCCCGTCCACGGTGACATATCCTTCTTCAATGAGACGCTGAATTCTGCTGCGGGAGACATCGGAGAGACAGCCGGTGAGATAGGTATCCAGCCGCTGCTTCTTTTTCCCCTCGGGAACGACGATATGAAGTGTCTGTTCCTCCATCCTGCGACTTTCTAGGGGGATTCTTCCGAGGCGGCCTTGGCTCTTTTTTCTTCCCGGTAGAGGACGATGAAAAGCAGGATCATGCCGATCACCACCGAAGAGTCCGCTACATTGAATACCGGCCAGTGAAAGCGGCTCACACCGACTTCAATGAAGTCCACCACGCTTCCGTGGATAATTCTGTCGATGAGATTGCCGAAGGCGCCCCCCAGGATCAGGGCCAGTCCGGCTTTGAGTCCGTTCGATTCCTTCCAGTGGGTCACCAGGTAGGCGATGATGCCCAGGCTGGCCAGCAGGGAAAGTATGGTGAAAACCGCACCGTTGGCGATACGGATCCCGAAGGCGATGCCGGGATTCTGCACATAGGTGATCCGGAAAAAATCCCCCAATATCGGAATGGACTCACCCACGGTCATCCCGCTGCGCACCATGTATTTGGTCAGCTGGTCCAACCCCAGGGAAACGATAAAGAGAATGGGGACGATCACTTTGTTTCCCCCGCGATCTCGACCGACGGACGGTTCTTCTCTTCCGCCGATTTGCATTTGATGCAAAGACGGGCATGGGGCACGGCTTCCAGCCGGACGTCGGAAATATACAAGCCGCAGGACTGGCACTTGCCGTATATCCCCTGATCGATTCGTTCCAGGGCCTTGTCGATATGGTAGAGCAGCCGTCCGTCCCGCTGGGCGTAGAAGAAGTTTTTCTCCCGCTCCATATTATCCGTACCCTGATCAGCCATGTGGAAGGAATAGGCGGAATGATCGCCGGAAGACTCCTTGGCGGTGTTTTCCATCTCGGTGGTCTTGATAGAATCCATATGCGCCATGAGTTCATTTCTTTTGGCGATCATTATCTTCCTATATTTTTCCAGTTTTTTCTTCTCCATACTCTTTATCTCCTTGTGGACCGCTTTACTGTTTTACCCCTGCTCGATTTTCTTAATTGATATGGTTATCGGCGACGAAGCGATGGTGAACTCTTTTGTGTAGGAGCCGCCGTCGCCGGATTCTTCCAGAACCATCGCCAGCACTTCTTCTTTTATATGACCGGAGTTTTGCAGAATCGCCTGCTGCAGGAGGGATTCAGCCTGGAAGTAGACCTCGATACGGTCCGTCACGTCGAATCCCGCCTCTTTGCGCATCTTCTGTACCCGGTTAATGAATTCCCTTGTCAGGCCCTCGGCTCGCAGCGCGTCATCGAGATTGGAGTCAAGCGCGATGACCAGGCCGTTCTCTTCCTGCACCAGGAGTCCCGGAGCGGCCTCCTGACTGATCTGTACGTCGGCCGGATCCAATTCGCCGTGTTTGCCTCCCTCCAGGGAGATGTTGAGCGCTTCCTTGGTCAAGAGATGGCTGATTTCCTCGGGCGTAAGCTGCCTGATGATTTCGGCCACCTGGTTGACGTGGGCTCCGAACTTGGGTCCCAGGGTCTTGAAATTGGGCTGGGCCCGGGGCAGCATCAGTTCACCGCTGTCTCCCGCGAAGGCAAGCTCCCGTACATTGATCTCTTCTTTTATGAGCGCTTCCATGGCCCGAACCGCGGCCTGTTTCTTTTCGCTCTCCAGCACCACCGTGACCCGTCGAAGCGGCTGCCGCACCTTGATTTTGGCCTCATTGCGGGCCGCGTGGCAGAGCGTCACGATATCCCGGGCCAGCCGCATGCGCTCTTCCAGGGGCTCGTCCCTATAGGCGTGGGCCTCATCTGAGGGACGGGGGTAGAAGGCCAGGTGCACGCTCTCGTGCGGTTCGGTCCCGTCACCGTTCAGGTTGCGGTACATCTCCTCCGCCAGGAAGGGGGCGAAGGGAGCGATGAGCTTGGCCAGGGTAAAGAGCACTTCGTACAGGGTCTGGAAAGCGGCCAGCTTGTCCTTCCCCATCTCGGACTTCCAGAAACGGCGCCGGTTGCGGCGCACGTACCAGTTGGAAAGATCGTCCAGCACGAAGTCCTGGATAGCCCGGGCCGCCTTGGTGACATCGTAGCGCTCCAGCCATTCATCCAGCCGGGCCACCAGGCCGTTGAGGCTGGAGACCAGCCAGCGGTCGATGTCCGGTCTTTCTGCCACCGGAACGGGATCCCCGTATCGAAACGCATCGATGTTGGCGTAGAGCACGAAAAAGCCGTAGGTGTTGGTCAGGGTCCCGAAGAACTTGCGGATCACCTCGTCGATGCCCTCTTCGTCGAAACGGGTCGGCACCCAGGGCGGGCTCACCGTGAAGAGGTACCAGCGCAGGGGATCGGCGCCCATCCGGTCGATGATACTGAAGGGATCCACCGTGTTGCCCTTGGTCTTGGACATCTTCTGGCCGTTCTTGTCCAGGATCATTTCGATGGAAAGACACGTCTTGTAGGACGGCTTCCCCGAAATCATGGTGGAAATAGCCAGGAGGGAGTAGAACCAGCCCCGGGTCTGATCGATACCTTCGGAGATGAAGTCGGCCGGGAACTGCTCCTCGAAATTGCCGTCCTTGTTGAAGGGGTAGTGGAACTGGGCATACGGCATGGAACCGGAATCGAACCAGCAGTCGATCACCTCCCCGGTGTGCGTCATGGTGTCCGTGCACTCCGGACAGGGAATCGTCACCTCGTCGATATAGGGCTTGTGCAGATCGCTGATTTCAGCCAGACCGGACAGTTGCTTCAGTTCCTCGATACTTTCCACCGCGATGGTGTGGCCGCATCCGCCGCAGATCCATACGTTCAGGGGCGTGCCCCAGTAACGGTCCCGGGAGAGGGCCCAGTCCACGTTGTTTTCCAGCCACTGGCCGAAACGTCCCTCCCCCACTTCCCGGGGTATCCAGCGGATCTGCCGGTTGTTCTCGATCAGCTGATCTTTTATCTCGGTGGTACGCAGGTACCAGGATTTCTTGGCGTAGTAGAGCAGGGGCGAATCGCAGCGCCAGCAGTGGGGATAGGCGTGGGTATAGTCGCTTACCCCGTAGAGCCGTCCCGCGCTTTTCAGATACTGGATGATCCCCTCTTCCACCTCGGGAGACTTGACGTGCTTTCCCTGCCACTCGGGCACCAGCTCGTTAAAGCGGCCCTTCTCGTCCACGGTGTGCACCGCGGGCAGGCCGATCTTGTGGCCCAGCTGGTAGTCGTCCTCGCCGTACATGACGGCGGTATGCACCACTCCGGTGCCCTCCTCGGTGGTGACGAAATCGGCCGGGGCCACGAAGTAGGCTTTTTTGTCCCCCCCGCCCAGGTTGACGAAATCGAAGAGGGGCCGGTAGGTCCAGCCCACCATCTCTTTCCCGGGGAAGGTGCGGATCAGGGTGTATTCCCCCTGGAGCTCCTCCAGCCGGTTCTCGGCCAGATAGTAGGTCTCAGTGCGGCCGTCCACCTGCTGCCGCACCTCGGCGTAGAGGATGTCCGGGCCCACCGCCAGGGCCACGTTGCCCGGCAGGGTCCAGGGCGTGGTGGTCCAGGCCAGAATATAGCGGTCCTCCCCTTCGGTCAGGGGGAATTTGGCCGTAATGGAGCGGTCCGAGACCTCTTTGTAGCCCATCGCGATCTCGTGGCTGGAGAGGGCCGTCTCGCAGCGGGAGCAGTAGGGCAGTATCTTGAATCCCTGGTAGAGCAGCCCCTTCTTCCACATCCGGGCCAGCAGGTACCAGACCGTCTCGATGTATTCGGTTTTATAGGTAATATAGGCGTCGTCCAGGTCGAGCCAGAACCCGATACGGCGGGTCAGTTCGTTCCACTCCTTCAGGTAGGTGAACACCGACTCGCGGCACTTCTTGTTGAATTTGTCGACGCCGTAGGCTTCTATTTCGTCTTTGGATTCGAATCCCAGCTGCTTCTCCACCTCGATCTCCACCGGCAGGCCGTGAGTGTCCCAGCCGGCTTTGCGCTTCACCCGGAAGCCGCGCATGGTCTGGTAGCGGCAGGCGAAGTCTTTGATGGTGCGGGAGATGATATGGTGGATGCCCGGCTTGCCGTTGGCCGTGGGCGGCCCTTCGTAGAAGATGAAGGATTTGTCCGCCGGACGGCTTTCCACCGTCTTCGGGAAGATGCTCTTCTCTTCCCAGAATGTCAGGATCTTTTTCTCCAGTTCAGGAAACGAAAGCGGATTTTCTACTTCACGATAGGACAACTGCTGCTCCTTGGGATTCACTTCTTCACGCGTCTATAGATATTTTCCGATAATCAGATCAAGTTTTTTCCGGGTGGATTCCGGAACGGCGGCGGGCTCGGTGATGATGCTGCCCGCCAGGCTGTGGCCGCACTCGCACTCCTGCCCGGCGGGGAGCAGGGCCACGGCCTCGGCGATGATTCGCCGGGCGTTGGCGGCATTGGTTTCCAGATTCCGGATGATCATTTCCACGCTTACCGTATCCCCGGGATCATCCTCCCGCCAGCAGTCGTAATCCGTCACCAGGGCCAGGGTGGCGAAACAGATCTCCGCCTCCCGGGCCAGCCTGGCCTCGGTCATGGTGGTCATGCCGATGACATCAATGCCCCAGGAGCGGTAAAGCTCCGATTCGGCCCGGGTGGAAAAGGCCGGTCCTTCCATATTCAGATAGGTCCCTTTCTCATGCAGACGGCCGGACAGTCCCGCTTTCTCCGCGGCCTCTTTCAGGATATTACGCAAGGAAGCGCAGGTGGGCTGGGCGAATCCCACATGGGCCACCAGGCCCTCCCCGAAAAAGCTGTTCCAGCGGCTGCGGGTGCGGTCCACGAACTGATCCACCAGCACGATATCCAGGGGCCGGATCTCCTCCTTCAGGGAGCCCACGGCCGATACCGAGATGATATGGTCCACGCCCAGTTCCTTGAAGCCCCAGATATTGGCCCGGTAGTTGACCTCTGAGGGCAGCAGCCGGTGTCCCCGTCCGTGCCGGGCCAGGAAGACGATCTCCCGCTCTCCCAGTAGGCCGCGCTGGAAAGGCGCGGAAGGCTCGCCGAAGGGAGTCTTCACCGTCTTCTCTTCCGTTTTTTCAATTCCCGGCAGCTTGTTCAGACCCGAACCGCCGATGATACCCACAGGACCCATGAGGTCTCCTATCCGGTGCGTTCACCCATCCTATTTATTTTTCATCTTCTTAAGCAGCTCTTCCCGCTCCTTGCGCAGCTTCTCCTGCTTGGCCTTCTCATCCTGGATGAGCTGATCCATATCCTTGTCCTCCTGGCCGGCCGTGCTCTTCTTCTGATCGATGCGGATGGAGATGCGCTCCTGGCGGATCTCTTCGACGGCGTCTTTGCGGTCCTTGGCCATGCCGGCCCGCACGAAGAGCAGCGTCCCCAGACCGCCCCCCACGCCCACGGTGGCGGCCAGTACGGTGCCGCCATTGTCACTGTTCTCTCCGGCCAGCATGGAGCCAGCGAAGAAACTGGCCACCAGGCTGAGGGAGCCGCCGCCCACGCCGTAGATCACGGCGTTTTTATTGCTCTTATGGCCGGCAATCTCCTCTTCGGAAATACCCCGGCCGAAATCGTCGTACACCGGAGGCAGCCGTTTTATGGTACGGATGTTATCCTTGGCGATCATGGCTTTCCGTCCCTCCCGGTTGAGCAGGGTCAGCTGGTAGGGCTCGGATTTGATGATGGAGCCGTAGACCTTGCCGCCGGAGTTGAGGGTAATCTCCACGCTGTTGGTCTCTTCTATGTTTTCGTAGCCCACCCGCATATAGCGGGAACACCCGGAAAACAGGGCCAGGGCCGCCAGAATGATCACCAATGGTTTCCAAAAACGCATCATTGCCTCCCACAAAATGTATTCGCTGCCGCCTGCGTCTCTCCCGCTCGGACCTTACTCCTGCTGGTGCCCCTCCTGCTTCTTATCGTCCTGAGGAGGACGGGCCGCCGCGGCCTGTTTCCGGCCGGACATATCCCCGCTCTTGATGAAGCTGACGTCGTCCAGTTCCAGCACCTTGATGAGTTCGATCTGCGATTCCAGCAGGTGCCTGAGGCGGCGGGAGAAGGATTCCTTCTGGGAACGCAGAATGGACAGTTCGTTCCGCATCCGGTCCAGCCGCTCCCGGGCCTCGTCCAGGATGCGCTCGGATTTAAGCTCCGCTTCCCGCACCAGTATCTGGGCCTCCCGTTTGGAATTCTCCCGGGACTGGCTCACCGATTCCTGGGCGTTCATCAGGGTTTCCTGAAGGGTCTTTTCCACCTGCTTGTAATCCTCCAGCTGGGTCTTGAGACGGGTCACTTCAGAACTCAGCTTGTTCTTTTCGTTCAGGATGGATTCATACTCGTTGGCCACCATCTCAAGGAATGTCTCGACTTCCGTGGTGTCGAATCCCCGCACCCGGGTCTTGAAATCCTGTTTTTTAATTTCCAGAGGTGTTATCTTCACTGGATGGTCACCCCCATCTTCCATTAAATATTGTTAATACTTGCTTCCTGAATTCATTCAATATACTCGTTTGTCCAGCAAAAATCAACTGAAAAACCCCGCCCCTACTTCAGGTAGATCATCGTGCCGTGCCTGCGGACGGATCCGGCCTTCACCAGGTAGAAATAGACCCCGGGACCGACCTCGGCGCCGCTGTCGTCGGTGCCGTTCCACCGGATGGTGTTTTTTCCCGCCCCCAGCTCCCGGTCGATCAGAGTGGCGATCCTGCGTCCCCGGACGGAGTAGATGGTCAGTTTCACCGGCAGCGTGCCGGGCAGGTCGAAGCTGATGGTGGTGCTGCTGTTGAAGGGATTGGGATAGTTCTGGTAGAGGGTGAATTCACCGGGCTGATCGCCGGGATTGATGATCACGCTCCCTCCCGAGGCGTCGAAGGAGTAGAGCCGCTCCGGCGCTCCGAAGGGATTGGTGTGCGTTTCCCCGCCCGCTTCCCGGGTTTCGATATAAAAGGCCAGATTGTTCAGTTGCAGGGTGGACGGCAGCCGGAAGCGGAAGGTGTCATTGCCGGCGGCAATGCCGCTGATCCTGCCGAAGGTGCTGTCCGTCAGGGCGTAGGAGAAGTAGACCGAATCCGGGTCCAGGTCGTTCAGTGAGAGGATCTCCACCTCCAGCAGATTGGCCTGCTCCGACTCGGACCAGTAGCTGCTGAAATTGCGGCAGACGGGACCGTAGTAGAACACGGCCTTCTCCGCGTCGATGAGGCCCCAGCCGTAGTTGTTATTGGGATTGGTGCTGCGGTCAGCGGTGCGGCGCAGAGCCTCCCCCACTTCCATGGGATTCAGCTCCGGATGGGCCTGCAGCACCAGGGCGCAGACTCCGGCGGTAAGGGGGCAGGAAAATGAGGTTCCGTTGACGTAGGCGAAACTGTTGCCTTTCAGGGAGGGATAAGCGGTGTAGACCGATCCGCCCATGGCCACCACGTCGGGCTTGATGCGGCCGTCGGCGGTGGGTCCGGGTGAACTGAAGGGCATGATGTCACCTTCGAAATCCACCGCCCCAGCGGCAATGACGCTGTCGCCATCGGCGGGTGAGACCAGGGTGCCCCAGGAATTCAGCCGCTCGTTGCCGGCCGAATTGACCACCACCACTCCCTTGGACGCGGCCCGGTCCGCCGCTCTGGTGGTGACGCAGGTATTGCCGTCCAGGTCAGAGGTGCTGTAGTCGGGTCCGCTGTCGAAGGTGGTGTAGCCCAGGGAACTGGAGACCACGTCGGCCCCCTCCCGCTCCATCCACTCGATGCCGGCCACCCAGTTATCCTCTTCTATTTTCATCTCGCTGGGCTCCCATTCGGTCTTGCCCAGCAGGAAGCCGGCGCCGTAGGCGGGCCCGATGAGCTGCCCCTCCTGAAAGCCGCCGATGACCGAGAGGGTCATGGTGCCGTGGTTGTGCTGATTGGCGGCGTCCCCTTCCTGATTGGCGGTGACGCTGTCCTGGCCGTAGAAATCGTACTCGGCCTTGATGTCCATCTGGGAGAAAACGGTGCGGCCCTGGTGGTCGAAGCCGGTATCAAGCATGCCGATGAGCACGCCTTCTCCGTTCAGGCCCAGGTCGTGCACCGCGGGGATGTTGATCTGGCGGTCCTGTGTGTAGCTGGGGCCGTAGTCGAAGGTCGTGATTTTTGCCGGGGGACGGGGTACTGCCGCTTCCTCCCGCGGCAGCGGCAGGGGCGCCGAGCCTACCGGGCGGATTGCTTTCACGAAGGGTAGTTTCCTGATCTCTTCCAGGGAGCCGGAGGGGATTTGGGCGCTGACGCCGTTGAGCCAGCGGGATTCCAGGTGGATGGCAGCTCCCAGGGCTTCCAGTCTATATCGGTAGGATGGCGACACGGGCAGGTCGTACCAGTCGATCAGTTCCTTTCCGGAACCGCGCTTCTGCCGCCGCTCCAGGGCCCGCAGGGATATGTCCAGTTCTTTTGCCGTGGACTGGACGGCTTTACCCAGCCCGTTCCCGGGCTTATCGGTGAGGAAAATCCAGTAGCGCCGGCTTGATGTCTCCCCTGTCTGGGCGCTGCCTGCCAGCGGCAGGATGTACGCGGCCGCCAGCAGCGCCGCGGTGAGGATTCTCGCGGGATGTATGGGATGTCTCATCTATTGTTCTCCTTTTCCCGGGACAGTAATCCCGGATCGCTGCTATTTCGTCTTTTCCGCCTGGGCCGCGGCCCGCTCGGCTCTGGTCAGCCATTTCTGGCGCAGCCGGGATTCCCGGGGATCACGGCAGACGGCCTTTTTCCAGGTCTCGGCGTCCTGTTGCAGGTTCCCGGCCCACTGCCGCGCCTGCCGCAGGGTCTGGGTCCGCCGGGCTTCCTCTCCCTTGGCCCTGAAGTAGTCGGCCTGCACCAGCCGCATGAGCATCAGGCTGTAGCTCTTCAGGGTGGAAAAGCACTCCCAGGCGAAGCGCTCCGAGGGCGGCGGCAGGTTGTCGTCCAGCAGCTTGCGGCTGAGGTTGAAGCCGTCGATGGCGGCCAGGTACTTTTGGGCGAGCCAGTCCTGGGCGGCCTGCTGCATGCCTGCTTCGTATTTCTCCAGAAGCGGATAGAGCTCGTCCCAGGCGGGCTCTCCCCCGGCCCGGCTCACCGCCGGCGCCAGCAGCATTCCCAGTATTATTATAAATAGGTATGTCCTTAATAACCTCATGCTTCCTCGTTCATTACACTGCCATTAATCAAGAAAAGTACAGAATTAATTTTAAAAGGACAAGGGAAATGTCGGGACTTTTTTCTCCTCTTTTTTTACCGTTCGCCTGGTCTTTATACGAACCGATCTCCCCGCTTCCCTTCTTAATAGACGCCCCTCTCCCCTATTTGGACCTTTATTGCACTCTCTAGTATTAAAAAAACCGTAAAATTTACCTTTTTACGGCCGCTTTTGTCCTTTTGTTCACATTTCCCCTTGACTTTCTTACATAATTTTTTTACTATTTCTCCATTCCTGCCAAGAATCATCGTTTATAAGGCACAGTTCAGGTGTGAAGGATTCGGGAGAGTGCTCTCAAGGGGAGAGGCTATTTTCCTATTCATCTCACGACAGGATTGTTGTAGTGCCGAAATCTGATTTTTATATTATTTCTTCGCTGGAGATCTGTCAAGCGGATCAGCCTAACAGTATCTCTATATATCAATCTGAACTGAGCGTGTTATTTCAGTTTTGGTACACATACTTTACTATTATATGTTGTGAGTTCAACTATCAAATGCGACAGTTAGTGAAAGAGGGTTAATTGTGTTATCTTAGTGATTAATCCTCGACAAAGGTAATCACTAACTGGAGCACAAAATGGCTCACACACAATTAACCCTCGCTCAAAGATACAAAATTTCAGCGTATCTTCAAGCAGGTATTTCAGTTTCTCAAATAACAGTGTATCTATGTGTCCATCGGTCAACAATCTATCGTGAGATCAAAAGAAACAACTCCGACGGAACATATCATCCAGAAGCAGCTCAAAAAATGCTCAAAGAAAGGAAAAAGAAAGCCAAACCGAAAAAAATCTCAGATCAAACCTGGCAGTTAATCGAGACATTACTTTGTCTGGATTACAGTCCTGAACAAATCTCTGGGCATCTTAAACGTCGGGTGTCCTGTCCAGTGTGATATATAAAATATTCTCGTCTGGCACGACACCCGGCTTAAAAGAATGCCGGGACAAGCTCTCGGTGTCGTGTATAATTAAATCGCCCCAATCAAACCAGGTTGTTGCTATTGCTATTCTGCTCCCATTTTCCCCTTGACATTCCTTCATAATTGTTTTAACCTTTCACCATACCACCCAAGAATCATTATTTTACAGATACGCTGATTTTTCTCTCTATCCACCACAGGACAAAGGAGCCGATCCTCATGCGTTCATTTCTCCTTGCCGTTCTACTGACAATCCTTCCCTTAGCGTCATCATTCGCCCAACGATTGAACATCATCGAGATTAATATTCAAAGTTATGTCCTGTATAATCTCTACCATTACGAACCCAAACTACTCATGTGCCAGATCTACGGCAGTCCCAATTTCAGTGAATTAGGGTATTCCGTGGGCCCCTACTGGTCGAATAAATCCATCCTGATTGAAATGCCGCTGGGAGTAAATTTTACCACCTCGGTACCAATAGAACAAAAATTCTGGCACACCAAACTGAACTTCTTCGCCGCATTTCCCAGCTTCGACAACCCCAAACTCGAAATCACCTCCATCAACGACTTCGCCTGGGGCGTGGACGGGATCTCCGACCGGTTTTACAACAAATTCGAGATCCTGTACGGCCCCTATATCAATGCCGGGCTAAGAATGTACAGTATCAATATTGACAGAGAAAAATTCTCCCCCTATATCGGCATTGTAAAAAGAATCCCGGTAAATGAATCCATATCGTTCGTGTTGTATCAAGGGAGGAAAGTAAACAAGAGCGAATGGCTCATTGAACTGGATATATTTTTCAAATATATTCCTAAATAACGTGTGATTCTTAATTTATTTCGGGCCGGCTTCCGGCCCGAAGGCGCGGCTGCTGCTTAATACGCCGCAAAACATCCCGCACCCGAACAGGGGCCGGTATGAAAATGATAGTATTCGGCGGCCCTTTTTCGGGCCGCCGCGTTAAGAGAAACGCAGCAACGAGGGGTTGGGCTGGGACATAGAGAAATAAAGAATGGGAACGCACCTGTAATAACCCATTCAGCCGCTCCAGGGGTTTTTGGTCCTTTTTGCCCCGTCAAAAAGGACAGCCTATTCGCAACCGGGGATGGATATCCCGGGCGATCGGAATGGGAACGCACCTGTACTAATTCATTCAGCCGCGCCAGGGATTTTTAGTCCTTTTTGCCCCGTCAAAAAGGACAACCTATTCTCAGAGGTCAATGTATTGATGATGTAAGGAGGGAACCATGGAGAAGCAAAACGTCAGTGTGAAGGAACTGTACCTATCGTTCAAGGGACGCATATCCCTCGAGACCTTTTGGCTCTATGGAATAGCAATCCTGAACGGCATGACATTCCTGCTCGTATTGCTGTATGAGCTACTCAATGGACTGCTCTTCACCCGTCTCGGCACGTACACCAGTATAATCTGGGCAGTGATCTGCGCTGTCGTCTTACTGGGTATTGAGCTCCTGTTGCTCTTTTTTCATATTAAACGATGCCATGACCGCAATCATTCCGGCTGGTTTATGCTGATACTTTTCATCCCCATCGTAGGACCGATATGGTATGGTATCGATATCTGCCTTTTAAAGGGAACTGAGGGGGAAAACCGCTTTGGGGCGGTCCAGTCGCGTCTCGATCCTGAAATCGTAAAGAAAAGTTTCCTCTGCTGGTTTATGCCAACGCCCCTCTCTCAAGGCAGAAAAAATAATTGCTTCAAAATAGCAACAACCATTCTTCTGGTGGCGGCCATCAGCCTCTGCACTATCGTCATCCGCTATGCCCTTATGGAGAGTTCCTTTGACCGGTATCATGAACATCGTGATAACATTTACAGGATTGGGGTAAACATGCGGTTTGACCGGCCCATGACATCTGTAGTAACCCCCACTCCCCTGGCCCCGATGCTGCGCGCAGAGTTTCCGGAAGTGAAAAAGGCGATACGGCTGCAGAGAACGCGGGGCCCGGTAACAGCTCCGGACAACGGTACCCAATTTAGGGAAAACAGGTTTTATTACAGTGATCCTGACTTCTTTGATATCTTCACTATCCGTTTTATCAAGGGGGATAAAAATACGGCGCTGGCTGATTCAAATTCTGTGGTGATTACCAAGTCAACGGCGAAAGATTATTTTGGTGCAGATGATCCCATTGGAAAAACAATCGTATTGAATGACAGTATCACCTATGTGATCACCGCGGTGACCGAGGATATGCCCGGACCATCCCATTTTCATTTTGATTTTCTCGCCCGTCTCCGGCTTTCAGCAAAAGAGGCAGGCAACTGGAACAGCTTCACTTACTTTACGTATGTGCTGGTCGGGGATATTCCTTCGAAAGAAGATTTGGCGGATCGGATCTTAGCTCGTATGAAAGAGCACATGCCGATTTTCCGAGATGCCAATACGACCATGTTTCTCCAGCCATTGACAGATATCCACCTCCATTCCCATGCTGGCTGGGAACTGGAACCAAACGGAAACCCGGCAAACATCGAAATCGCCTGGACAGCAGCGATCCTGCTGTTTTTATTGTCCGGCTCAATGTATCTCAGTCTGGTCATCACCCGTATTAAGGATCAGCATTATGAGTCAGGTGATGCGGGAACTTCAGCAAGTGTCCGCAGCCGCTTGTATAAGATCCTGAGGAGTGAAGCCCTGCTCGGGATTGTGATCGCGGTGCCGGCGGCCATGATCCTCAGCAGAATTCTGCTGCCTCTAAACAAAATGGTTCTTGTATATGGCCTGGAATTATCCCTTCTGCAGACACTGATGTTGTCCTGCCTGATTGGGGCGGCGATGTATATTTTTCTCCTTGCCGCCGGATATCTGCTGCTTGTCATGTTTGAACGGAGAGTGTTGGCGTTACTGGTCAAAGGGATTCTTGCTGTTCTGCAAGTTGCACTGCTCTATGCCTTCCTTACTTCCGTTCTGCAGGTCTCCAGACAATTGACCTATATGAAGCATAAAGATCTGGGGATGGATATCAGAGATGTTCTGGTGATCGGGATTCGGGATTGGCCGGTCGATACAGATTCCCTCAAACAGAATTTGCTGCAAAACCGGGATATTCTTTCTCTCTGTACCGTGTATAATACTTTTTTAGAACAATACAGCACGCTTTTCTGGACAGAGGGAATCCCATACCAGGATACTATATATCTGAATACAATGGGTGTTGATTACGATTTTCTCTCGATATTTGAACCGGAAATTGTGGCGGGCAGAGGTTTTTCTGAAGAGTTCGACTCAGCGGGAGGCGGCGTTTTTTTGATCAATGAAGCCGCTGCCCGCAGAATGGGAACTGATGTCATTGGGAAAAAGCTGGCGAGGCCGGGAAATCCGGCACAGCAGGGTACTATCGTCGGCGTTGTAAGAGATTTTAATTACAACTCCTTGCGCCAGGAAATAGAACCGATGCTCCTCTTTATTAATAAAGAGAAAGCACGTTATGCCATGTTAAAAATACGGCATGGGAAGGTGCCTACAGTGATCAATTTCGTGAAAGAGAAAGCAAAGCGATTCAGCGTGGATGCTCCGGTCGAATATTATCTGCTTCGGGACGCCTTTAATAGCAGGTACGCAATGGAAGAGAAACTGGCAAACCTGCTCTGGTCAGCCTTAATCTGTATGCTGATCTTGGGCGGATTCATTATCTATGATTTGCTGAGCAGCTTTATCTACTTCTTCCGCGGCAGGGACTTTCCGTCACCGTACATAGTACATCTGCTCAGTGGACTCCTTATTATTTATTATGCGTATGCCATATCCAGACCTCTTTTTGAACAGCGGGTGGATGAATGGATACGGACATTCGCCTATCGTGTTAAACCCAATGAGGTTATTTACAGCTTTGCAAATTTCCTGATACTCATTGTATATGTATGCATCACATTTTTAACGTTTAGTTACTATGAGTTGTTGAAGAATAGGTTAAAAGGAAAGACCGTCTGATCCCGATTCTCACTTGCGCAGGCAAGAGTATTAACAGAATCGGGAGAATTTCTTTGCTGTAGAGACCATTCAGCCGCGCCAGGGGTTTTTGGTCCTTTTTGCCCGTCAAAAAGGACAGCCCATGCTCAACCGGGGATGGATATCCCCTTCATGGTGCGCCCAGGATGGATATCCTGGGCGAACAGAAATTTTAAAGAGGAGATTTACCCTATTTCGGGCCGATTTTCGGCCCGAAGGCGCGGCTGCTGCTTAATACGCCGCAAAACATCCCGCACCCGAACAGGGGCCGGTATGAAACAGTCAACAATCGGCGGCCCTTTTTCGGGCCGCCGCGTTAAGAGAAACTCAGCGACAAGGGGTTGGGATGGGACATAGAGAAATAAAGAATGGGAAAGTACCAGTAATACCCCATTCAGCCGCGCCAGGGGTTTTGGGTCCTTTTTGCCCCGTCAAAAAGGACAGTCCATTCTGAACCTGGGATGGATATT
>CAZUMH010000003.1:0-83536 GCA_964621645.1 uncultured bacterium | reverse complement strand
ATTGTAAAGAAAAATGTTCCTCCGGGACATTGTGCTCGGATATAGTTGGGCATGTTTCTCAAATCGTTGGAATTGGTATGAAAATATACAC
The DNA here is from genome assembly GCA_964621645.1 of uncultured bacterium. GTDB lineage: Bacteria > Zhuqueibacterota > QNDG01 > QNDG01 > JAGLOF01 > CAZUMH01. The sequence goes on along the minus strand of CAZUMH010000003.1, from coordinate 83,445 downwards.
ATTTCAATTAACAAATCAAATTGGAAAAGGCGAATAAAAAGGTGCTTTTTATCATTTATATTAAAAAAGAAGGTGCAGCAAGCCGCACCCTACGGATTAAAACGCCCCTTCCCAGGCCGGATTCAGCAGATAGAGAAAAGACTTGGCCCATTGGGTGATGTGTCTGCCCTTCCTGAGGATTATGCCGTACTGGATCTTGCCGAAGGAGCTGCTGACATCATCGATGACATGGACCTGGTAGTGCTGCTGGGGGAAGAGGGCCAGTCGTGGTATGATGGCGATGCCGACACCTAACTCAACATAGCGCTTTATTGTCTCGGCATTGGTGGCCTCCATAACCACTTCCACTTCAAGTTTGACATCCTTGAAGATCGTATCGCATTCCTCCCGGGAAACCAATCCTTTCTCATAGCTTATCATAGGATATTGAGCGATGTCGAGGAGGGTGACGTTTTCTTTTTGGGCCAGGGGGTGATCCGGCGCCGTAATGAGAACCCGTTCCAGAGGCTTGAGCCGTATTACATTGAGATTGGCAGGAATGGGGGTAACCGGAGCGATGCCGACATCGATTTCTCCAGCCTGTGCCAATGAGATGATCTCCTGGCAGCGCCGCTCCAGAACCGTCAGGTGAATGTGGGGATATTTTTCCGAGAATCCCTTGATGACATAGGGCAGCTGATTCATGATCATAAAAGTGGTGGCGGCGATTATCAGATTCCCCGTTTCTGTTCCCTTGCGTTCTTCAAAACGATTTTTAAGATTATCGATCTCCTGGATGATGGGAGTTACCAGTTCATAGAGAATATTACCGTCAGGGGTGAGATTTTTTCGCGGTCCGTAGCGGTCGAAGAGCTTTACTCCGATTTCTTCTTCAAGAGCTTTGATTTGCTGGCTCACCGCAGACTGGGTCACTGATATTTTTTCGGCTGCTTTGGTCAGGTTTCCCAGACGGGCGCTGTAAAAAAATCCCCGAAGCTGCTGAAATTCCACTTCTCCCCCCAATATTAGGAAAATTAATGAATAATGCACACTATAATAAGCAAAGCTGTAAAATAATGTAAGTTGTTAAAGTGAAACAGTCAAGAGGAAAAATAGCGAACTAAATCATAAGAAAATTTTATGATGGTTATTAACAATTTTTATTTGACTTATGATTGGGAAATAGGTATGTTGAATCCATTAGTTTCGTTTCGTGACAAGTGCATGTAATTACTTAACGGGAGTGGGAAGTGAAAAGGTCTCCCTTCATATCATGTATATCTATGGTATATATGCCAGGGCACGAAACCGTAACAACTGGATATACAGAGGTAATCTGGCCTGAATGAGAGGGCCAGATTTTTTTATTAAAAGATCGTTAGTTAGAAAGATCTCTTCTATACCATCATACAATTAATGGGGGAAGGACCCATGGCAAAACCGAAATTTGCAATCTACTGGGCCGGCAGCTGCGGCGGTTGCGAAATCGCTTTCCTCGATATCAGGGAAAAAATTCTGGATGTTGACAAGGCGGTTGATCTTGTCTTCTGCCCTTGTATCATGGATACGAAATACGACGACATTCGCAAGATGGCAGATGGTGAGATTGATGTAACCCTGTTCAACGGCTGCATCAGGAATGAGGAGAATCTGCATATTGCTGAACTGCTCCGGAAAAAATCGAAAGTATTGGTCGCTTACGGCTCCTGCGCCACGGAGGGATGTATTCCGGGACTGGGGAATCTCACCAATAAGGAAGAGATCCAGAAATACGCTTATGAAGAATCTCCCTCTACCGTAAATCCCCAAAAAGTCCGTCCGCAGGCGAAGACAAAGATCAAATGCGGAGAACTGACTCTCCCCGAGATGTTCAACTACGTTCGGACGCTGGGACAGGTGATCGATGTCGATTACTATATGCCGGGTTGCCCGCCGGTGGCGGAACAGATCTGGGCAGTAATCGAGGCCATTCTCTCTGGGAACCTTCCTCCCAAGGGCTCCGTGGTGGGTGTCAATCCCAAGACGGTGTGCGATGAATGCGAGCGGAGCAAGGACGAAAAGAAGGTGAAAAAATTCGTGCGGCCCCACTTGGTGGACCCCAAAGACATTGATCCGGAAAAATGTCTGCTGGAACAGGGCATCATCTGCAATGGTCCGGCCACCAGAGCCGGGTGCGGCGCGCTCTGTCCCCAGGTAAACCTGGGCTGCCGGGGATGCTATGGCCCCGCAGAGGGTATCCAGGACATGGGCAGCAAGCTGGCGGGAGCCATCGCCTCAATCATCGACAGCGATGATCCTGAGGAGATCGAGAAGATAGTCGACCAGATTGTCGATCCAGTGGGAACCTTCTACAGATTTAACTTACCCAGTTCACTATTAGGGAGAAAACTGTAATGAAGAAAGTCACCATAGACCCAATCACCCGTCTAGAGGGACACGGGAAGATTGAAATTTTCCTGGATGACAAAGGGAATGTGGCCGATGCCTATCTGCAGATTCCGGAGCTGAGGGGCTTTGAAAAGTTCTGTCAGGGCAGGCCGGTGGAAGAAATGCCCCGCATTACCTCGCGTATTTGCGGTGTCTGCCCCGAGGCCCATCTCATGGCTTCGGCCAAAGCTGCCGACGCTGTCTACCATATTGATATCCCCCGCACGGCCAAGATGCTGAGAGAACTTCTCTATAATATCTTCTATGTAACGGATCATACTACCCATTTTTACGCCCTTGCCGGTCCTGATTTCGTGATTGGTCCGGATGCGCCCAAGGCTCAGAGGAATATTCTGGGAATCATTCATAAAGTGGGAGTTGAAATTGGCGGCAAAGTGGTGGGCCTGCGCGGTATGTGCCATGAGTGGATAAAGAGGATGGGCGGCAAGGCGGTCCATCCCGTTGGAGCGGTCCCCGGCGGCATGAGCAAGGGCCTGACCAAAGAAGAGCAGGAAGAATTGATCAGGGACGGCAAAGAAGCAATTGAATTCGGCAAATTCACCATCCAGCTTTTCAATGATATTGTTCTAAAAAATAAGGAATACGTGGATCTGATCCTCAGCGACGCCTTTACTCATCAAACGTACAATATGGGCCTGGTGGACAAGAACAATCACACCAATTTCTATGACGGCATGATCCGCGTCACCGACCCGGACGGCAAGGAATTCGCTAAATTCAAGGCGGCAGATTACCGCGACCATATTGAAGAGCATGTCGAGCCCTGGTCCTATTTGAAGTTTCCCTTCCTGAAAAAGGTAGGCTGGAAAGGATTCGTAGACGGCAAGGACAGCGGTATTTACAAGGCCACACCATTGAGCCGCTGCAATGCCGCAGACGGTATGGCCACGCCTCTGGCTAACGAAGAATACGACCGCATGTACAAGACTCTGGGCGGTAAACCCATTCAGCAGACCCTGGCCACCCACTGGGCCAGAATCATCGAACTCCTTTACTCGGCTGAACGCTGGGTGGAACTGGCCAGTGACGAAGAGATCACCGGACCCGAGTATCGCGCCGTTCCCACCGAGACACCCGATGAAGGGGTTGGAGTGGTAGAGGCCCCCCGTGGTACCCTTTACCATCACTATAAAACGGATGAGAACGGTATGATCAAGGAAGCCAACCTCATCGTGGGCACCACCAACAACAACGCGCCCATCAACCTGTCCGTGAAAAAAGCGGCTCAGGCGCTCATTAAAAACGGGAAAGTGAACGACGGCCTCTTGAATATGATTGAGATGGCCTTCCGGGCTTATGATCCCTGTTTCGGATGCGCCACCCATACTCTCCCCGGTCAGATGCCCCTGATCGTCAGAATCTTTGACAGTAACAGGAACCTGGCAGAGGAATTGAGAAGGGATTAATTCAGGTCGAACTAACAGAACTGGAAAGGCGGGCTAGCCCAACGGAATGAAGATTCTGGTATTAAACAGCGGCAGTTCTTCGGTCAAGTTTCAGCTCCTCGATATGGATGGAGAAGAGGTTCTGGCCAAAGGGATTGTAGAGAAGATCGGCTCCAGCGATGCCATCTCGTCCTATAAGCCAAAGGGCCGCGGCAAGATGCGTGAGATCAGAGAAATTCTGAATCACGCAACGGCAATCGAGCTGGTCCTCTCTCTCCTCCGGCATCCACAGCACGGGGTAATCAAAGAGATCAGCGAGATAGACGGCATCGGTCACCGGCTGGTGCACGGCGGCGAAGAGTTTTCCGGTTCCGTTCTCATCACCGAAAAGGTTAAAGCCGCCATCAAACGATGCATCGAATTTGCTCCACTGCACAATCCCCATAATCTCAAGGGAATCGAGGCGTGTGAATCCCTGCTGCCCGGGATACCCCAGGTGGGCGTTTTCGATACCGCCTTTCATCACACTATTCAACCCGAGGCCTATCTCTACGGTCTGCCTTACGCGCTCTATAAAAAACTGGGTATCCGCCGTTACGGCTTCCATGGAACTTCGCATCGCTACGTCTGCCAGCGGGCCTCAGAAATCCTGAAAAGGCCGATCTCCACCCTGAAACTTATTTCCTGTCATCTGGGAAACGGAGCGAGTGTTGCCGCCGTGCAGGGAGGTAAATCCGTTGATACCACCATGGGCTTTACTCCTCTGGAAGGATTGGTCATGGGGACCCGCTGCGGGGATATCGATCCGGCTTTGGTGCCGTATATAATGCAGCATGAGAACCTCTCGGCCAAAGAGATCGATGCCATCATGAACAAGAACAGCGGGATGCTGGGCCTGACCGAGACCAGCAACGATATGCGTGAAATCGAAGACGAAGCGTTGCGGGGAAGCGAACGCCATATCCTCGCCCTTGACGTCTACTGCCACCGTCTCAAGAAATACATCGGAGCCTATATGGCCACTCTCGGGGGAGTGGATGCCATCATCTTCACCGGTGGTGTGGGCGAAAAATCCTTCTATGTGCGGGAGCTGGTTTTGCGGAATATGGAGGCATTCGGAATATCAATCGACCAGGCGAAAAATGATAAGAACGAGCTCGATCTGGGTACGGGCTCGGTGCACGTTCTGGTAATCCCCACCAATGAGGAGCTGGCGATTGCACAGGACACCCAGGAAATACTCATCAGCGTGGGAGAACAGCCTGAGACGGAAATTTCCCAGATTGAAAAGAAAACAAGACTGGCAAATCTTGTCCCGGAAGACAGGGTGGCGCTGATCATGCTTTGGGCCGAAATGCCCGGTGAGCCGGCGGCGGAGATCACGCGGGAGTTAAATCAGAAAACCGGGGAATCGTACTCCGTTCAGAGTGTGCGCCGGGAGTTGAAAAATCTGGGATTGGAGGGGATCCCCAGCCGGACTATGAGGGAAATCCAGGAAAGAATTCATGCAGAAGATAAATAAAGAAGAAGCCGGCTGGGTCGTTGCCTTAAGCTGGCTCAGCGCTCTGGAGGAGACAGCACGTGATTTTCACGGCACCCGGCCGCGGATGTTCTGCGAACGTGCCTACGAGCATTCGGTACAGCATTTTCTGCACCGGCTGGGAGACGAGTACGGCATCCGGGTAGGAAAGGCCACATCAATTATTGATGCGATCAGTAAATACATTGAAGTGGGAGTAGCGGCTCGCGTTTTCCGTGACGCCAGTGATTTCGAGCTGGTGGAAGCGAATCCTTTCAAAGTGGATATAACCATCCATGAGTGTAAGTATTTAAAAAGCTGCCGGACTCTCATCGAGCAGGGGATGGGGTTACGTGATCTTACCTGTGCCCGCATCGGTTGTTTCAGAGCGGCTGTACGGGCGCTTTCAAATCTGGACGCAGACTATCAGGTCACCTCCTTCGATATGGAGGGTGACTGTAAGGGATACATCGAACGCCGCTGAGAGGCGGTTTGGGAATTATGGCCGAAAGTATCGACACACTCATCAATCAGACACATTCAGGCGAGGACGCGAGCCTGCGCCGGGAGGCGGTGATCAAACTTGGTTACCGGGAAGGGAAGCGTATCTATACCGCTCTCTTGGCTTCGCTGCGGGATGCCAATCGCAGCGTGCAGCATGCCTCGGTCATTTCCCTGGGACGCTTCGGCAATCCGGAAGCGGTGGATGAGCTAAGCAAGGCGTATATCCTGCAGTCGCTGGATCCCAATATCCGCTGGGCCGCTCTGGCAGCCATCGGCCGCTTGGGCGATTTTCATGTGATCGACACCTTGATCCAGCGGGTGGATGATCCTGAATGGATCGTGCGAAACCAGGCGGCTACCGAGATCAAATACAAGATTCAGGAAATCATTGAAATCGGCAATAAGCAGTATCTGCGGCAGCTGATCCGCCTTCTATCCCTGGAAAATCGGGAAATCGTGGACCTGGCCCTGGCGGGATTGATCACCATGGGAAATGAAGCCACGGATCTTCTTTTTGAAACACTGGGGAATCCTTCTCCTCTTATGCGCGGACACGCGGCCCTGGCTCTGGGCCGTATCGGGTATAAACCGGCGGTGCCGCGGCTGATTGATCTATTGGAAGATCCGGACTGGCAGGTTCGTGAAACAGCGGTTAATGGACTGGGGCTTATACAGGATGCAACTGCTATTATTCCACTGGTTTCCTGTCTGAGTGATACGGTACCTGCGGTGCAAAATCAGGCCACGGAAGCTCTGGCTGGTTTCGGTTCCCTTGCCGTCGATCACTTGCTGGATGCCCTGGCTCATGAAAAAGATAAATTTACCCTGCGTCAGATCATTCACTGTCTGGGCCTGATCGGAAATGAGAGGGCCATCGGAGCGTTGGCGGCTCAGCTGCGAAGCAGTTACTTTGTTGTGCGGCGCACGGCAGTGACGGCACTGGTGCGGTTCGGGGAGGCTGTAATTCCCACCTTGGTGCCTCTTTTGGCCTATAATGAAACAGATATCACTGATCTGATGGAGCAGGCCCGTAAGGGATCCGATCCGGGAGAACAGATGCGTGCAGTTCAGGCTCTGGGAGGATTGGAAGATCACAGAGCGAGAGATGTATTGAAAAAGCTGGAGGAGAAGGCCAGTCCTGAAGTCCGGGAAGAAGTGGTGTCCGCACTTTACCGTATTGGCTGCGCCGCCTGGGGAAGAATAGGCGCTCTTATCGTCCTGAGCCATGTGGGAGATGAAAGTCTGGCCCGGAACTTTATCTATTCCCTGGGTGATGATTCTGGCAATGTGCGTCTCGAGGCGGTACGGGCTTTGGCCCGTGTGGGGGGCGACAAAGCAGTTCAGGCGTTGCGCAAAGAGGTAGTCGCGGACCGAGATCCCTACATTCGTTCGGAATCCATGCGTCTCCTTCGTTCCATCGGGACCGGCAAGCGCGGGGTCATTGAGACGGCCCGCCAGGCTCTGGCGGACAAAGATAGAACTGTTCGTTCTCAGGCGGCCCGTCTGTTGGGGAATTTTCAGGATAACCGGTCCATCGGGCCGCTGCTGGAAGTTACTGCCGACAGTCATTGGAGCGTACGGCAGAGCGCGGAAATGGCCTTGATAAATTTCGGATCAACGGCAGTATCCCACTGCATTCACGCCCTTTCGAGCAAGTCCTGGACTACCCGTTTTCGGGCAGCAAGGTTATTGGGAGAAATCGGTGACACGAGAGCGATCCCTCCATTGAAATTACTCATTCAGAATAAGGGAGAGAGGAAAACGGTCCGAGAAGTTGCGGAAGAATCGTTAAAGAAACTCAATAAAAGTGCTGCGGCATAAGTATTAAGTGAGGAAATATATGCGGATAAAACTAAAACGTGGCGAGGATGAAAAGAAATTCATCGAGAAAGTCAACGAGCTTTCAGGTGAAAACGTGTACAGCTGCTATCAGTGCGGTCGGTGCAGTGCCGGCTGCCCCTTTGCTTTCGAAATGGATATTCTTCCAAATCAGATGATACGATTGGTGCAAATGGGCCAGGAGGAAGAACTGATAGGATCGAAGGCTCTTTTCCTCTGTGCTTCATGTTTTACATGTCAGAGTCGCTGCCCCAAGGGAATCAATATCGCAAGTGTGGCAGAAGCGGTCCGATCTCTTATCGAACCCAAAGGGAAGGATTATTTCGGACCCAACGAAGTACCCGCTGAATTAGCCGAAGAACTTCCTCAACAGGTACTGGTAGCCGTATATCGGAAATTCAGTAAGTGATCTTGTTTGATTATATGAGTAAATCAGAATAGGAAGAAGCGAGCATGAAAATTCATTATTACCCTGGATGTACCGTAAAAGAGAAGACCGTAAATTTGGATACGTCGACCTACGCGGCCATGGAAGCGTTGGGCTACGAGTTGGTCGAGCCGGAAAACTGGACCTGTTGCGGGGCCGAGTTTCCCTTAAATGAGGAGAAGATTATCGGTCTGGCAGCACCGGCTCGCATTCTCAGGCAGGTTGAAATAGAGGGAGGAGACAAGGTTTTTACTGTATGCGCTTTCTGTTTCAACGTACTGAAACGCACGAATGAGGCTTTGTTGAAAGATCCCTTGAAACATAAGCGTATCAACGCCTATCTCCATGATGATATTAAAATAGATCCGTTAACGAATAAGAAGACGACGGGTTTTGCAGAGTATAACGGAACGGTCTGGGTGCTTCATTTGCTGGAATTTATCAAGAATGAAGTGGGGTATGAAAAAATCCGATCACTGATCAAACGGGATCTTTCAGGTCTGAAAGTCGTCCCCTATTACGGCTGTCGTCTTCTTCGCCCCAAGGGCGAAGTAGGGATCGATGAACCTGATGATCCGACGATTTTCGAAGAGTTCCTTCAAAATATTGGGTGTGATGTAATTGATTTTCCCTACAAGCAGGAATGTTGCGGATCGTACCTGTCAATATCGATGCCGGATGCGGCTTCAGAGGCATCATATAACATACTTCGTTCGGCAAAGTTAAATGGGGCTGATGCCGTCGCCTTGAGTTGCCCCCTGTGTTATTATAATTTAGATCGCAGGCAGGACAGGATAAAAGAGAAATTTCTTGATTTCACTGGAATGCCGGTTCTTTTCTTTACTCAATTGCTCGCATGGGCGTTGGGAGTCGATGAAAAAATGTTAGGATTTGATCAACACTATTGTGACCCTCGGTCCATACTGGGAATCGAGTCGAAAGCTGAGGTTGCGTCATGAATGGAAACGGGAAGAAAAAGCGAATCGGTCTTTTTGTCTGTCACTGTGGTGTCAATATTTCCAGTGTCGTCGATGTTGAGCGGGTTGCTAAGGAACTGGAATCCTACCCGGGAGTAGCTTTTTCGACGCATTATGTGTATATGTGTTCGGATCCGGGACAGACGACGATTCTTGAGACGATCAAGAAAGAGAAATTAGATGCCATTATTGTCGCGGCCTGCTCTCCGACGCTTCATGAGAAAACATTTCAAAACGTGGCCGAGCTGGCTGGGCTCAATCCCTATCAGATTGAGATTGCCAATATTCGTGAACAGGATAGCTGGGTGCATTCCGATAAGGAAATGGCAACGGAGAAGGCCATCAGGATTGTCAAGTCCATGGTGGAGAAGGCCAAACAGGATGAGAGCCTTGAGCCCATCCGTGTTGGCGTGACTCGCCGGGCGATGGTCATTGGTGGCGGAATCAGCGGCATTCAGGCGGCTTTGGATATCGCGGATCATGGATATGAAGTCTTGTTGGTAGAGAAAGAACCGTCTATCGGTGGCCATATGATCCAGCTTTCCGAAACGTTTCCCACTCTAGACTGCTCCCAGTGTATCATGACCCCCAAAATGGTGGAAGTGTCTCGCCACCCGAATATCCGGGTAATGACCTACCACGAAGTTCTTGAGGTATCCGGATTTGTGGGGAACTTCAAAGTCAAGATCAGAAAGATACCTCGCTTTGTGGATGAGAATGTCTGCACGATTTGCGGAGATTGCGAAGATGTTTGCCCGCAAGTCGTTCCCGATGAATACAATATGGGACTTTCATTCAGGAAAGCAATTTATCTGCCGTTCCCGCAGGCTATTCCCGGAACCTACACCCTGGACATCGACAGTTGTCTCGGTCTTCTTCCTGTCCGGTGCGGTAAGTGCAAAGAGGTATGTGAACCGAATGCCATCAATTATGATGCGGTCGAGGAGATCCTGGAAGAAGAGGTTGGCGCGATTGTTGTCGCCACGGGGTATGATCTGTACACGATGCAGGCTCTGGGTGAATACGGCGGAGAAAAGTACGAAGATGTCCTCAATGGCCTGGAATTTGAGCGAATCCTGTCCGCGTCCGGACCGACTGGAGGTGAAGTCCGCAGGCCCTCAGACGGAAAGGTGCCGAAGAATGTCGTCTTCATACAATGTTGCGGCTCCCGGGATCCGGAAAATCATAATTCCTACTGCAGTAAGATCTGTTGTATGTACACGGCCAAACATGCAATGCTCTATAAACACCGCGTGCCCGATGGGAATGCCACGGTATTCTACATCGACGTGCGGACCGGCGGAAAGGCCTTTGAAGAATTCTACCAACGGGCCATCGATGAAGACGAGGTGCTCTATATCCGCGGAAAGGTATCCAAGATTATCAAAGAGGGAGACAAACTGATTGTCTGGGGTTCGGATACACTTACCGGGAAGAAAGTGGAAATGGAGGCCGATATGGTCGTGCTGGCCATGTCCATGGTAAAGACCGAGGGTGTGGAAAGTCTCTTAAAAAAGCTTAAGATTTCTACGGATGCCAACGGATGGCTGGCGGAGGCCCATCCAAAATTACGGCCCGTCGAGAGCCTGAACGCCGGCTTCTACCTCGCTGGATGCGCCCACGGCCCCAAGGATATCCCCGAGACCGTCTCTCAAGCTTCAGCGGCTGCAGCCAAGGTCGGAGATCTGTTCGCTCAGGAAGTGCTCCTTCATGAACCGACGATTGTTCCGGTGAACGAAGAGCTCTGCAGCGGATGCGGTATCTGCGTGGCCGTCTGTCCATACGGTGCCAGATCACTGGATTTAGAAAGAAAAGTGGTCACGGTCAACGAAGTTCTCTGTGAGGGCTGTGGAGCCTGTGCGGCTGCCTGCCCCTCAGGAGCTGCTCAGCAGCGCAATTTGACTGATGATCAAATATTTTCAATGGTTAAAGTGATGTTAAAGGAATAGCTATGTTTGAACCAAAGATTATCTGTTTCCTCTGCAAGTGGTGTACCTATGCGGGGGCCGATCTTGCCGGTACGTCACGGATGGAATATATGCCCCATGGAATTAATCTGAGGGTTATGTGTTCCAGCCGGATAGACCCGCAGCATATTCTTCACGCATTCAAACAGGGCGCTGATGGTGTTTTCATGGGAGGATGTCATCCCGGAGATTGCCACTACGTTGAAGGTAATTATAAGACGCTTCGGAGAATAATCCTCTTCAAGAAAATGCTTGACGATCTTGGAATCGATAGCAAACGTCTCCGATTGGAATGGATTTCTGCGGCTGAAGGGAAAAAATTTGTTACGGTAATGAACGAATTCGCAGACACAATACGAGCCCTGGGTCCAATTAATCTTGATAGTAAAGCATTAACAAAAGAGGGTGTCAGCCATGAGTAAAGTCGCCGTTCCCAACAATCAGAAAGGTAAAGAAAAGGAGAGTCCCTCCAGTGCTTCAACCAAGAAGGCATCTCAAAAAGCAGATGAGATGGTACCCATATTCGTCATGGGCAAGAAATACCAAGTGCCTGCCTCTCTGACAATACAGAAAGCATTGGAATATGCCGGCTATCAGCTCATACGCGGGTGTGGCTGCCGTGGAGGTATATGCGGTGCCTGTGGAACACTGTACCGGTTTCCCAATTCTTACCGCATCGAGGTGGGATTGGCCTGCCAGACAGTCGTTCAGCCGGATATGTATATTACGCAAATCCCCTTTTTCCCGGCCAACAAAGCTACCTATGATATCGAGAAATTAGAACCAACGGGATCTACGGTGACGGCGCTTTATCCTGAAATTTTCAAGTGTGTCGGCTGCGGCACCTGTACCCGGAGCTGCCCGATGGATATCGATGTGATGGATTATATTGCTAAAGCAATTCGGGGAGACATTGCGGGAGCTGCCGAGCTTTCCTTCGATTGTGTCATGTGCGGATTATGTACGGCCCGCTGTCCGGCCGAGGAGGCTCAGTATAATGTGGCGATATTGACGAGACGGCTATACGGAAGACACATATCGCCGAGAGCGAAGCATGTTGATTCTGTCGTAGAAAATATAAAGAAGGGAAAGTTCAACAAGGATTTGGAAGAATTGAAAAAAATGGACATTGAGGCTCTCAAGAAGGTGTACAGCGCGCGGGAAACCGAACCCGATACGGCTGATGAGTTCTGGGAGCCCAAAGAAAAGATACATCTAGTTATATAGGTTACAAGGCTATAGAATACATTGATGGAGACGGGATCATGCCATACACACCAGAGTTGAAAAAATTAATCAAAGTTGTGGAGAAGACGCGGCCGGCCAGGGTGGAAATGAAGAAACAGGGGAAAGAGTTTCCGGCCATGTCTCTCGAAGAGAGGGAGGATATATTAAAGTATCATCCCGATTTTAAGCAGGAAGGACGTTCCGAGATTAAGGTTGGGCCTAATAAGGGATACAAGATTTCCAACGAAATCGTCGACCTTCTGCATGCTAAAAGCAGGATTGACCCAGATCTGCTGGACCTTTCCAATCCTGATTTTGAAACGGATGTCTTGATTATCGGCGGTGGCGGAGCAGGGACTTCTGCGGCCCTTATGGCGCGGGAGAAGGGAGTCAAAGTGATCATCGCCACAAAACTCCGGCATGGCGATGCCAATACGATGATGGCCGAAGGCGGCATCCAGGCGGCGACCAAGAGTGGTAAAGATTCGCCATATTATCACTATCTGGATGTAATAGGTGGGGGGCACTTTAAGAATGATCCCGAGCTGGTCGAGACTCTTGTAACAGAAGCTCCCAAAGTCATGCAGTGGCTTGATAAACTGGGTGCGATGTTTTCCAAGTCTGAGGAGGGACGGTTCAAGACGCTTCACGGCGGTGGCACGTCCCGGAAACGAATGCACTACGCGGGAGATATTACCGGAGCGGAGATCATGCGGACGATACGGGATGAGGCAAGGAATCATCCCGCTGATATCAAGGTTCTGGAATTCTCGCCGGCGATAGAGTTGATCCTGAATGACAAGGGCGCTTGTGCCGGAGCCGTTCTCTATAATCTGGAAACCGAGGAATATCTTATTGTAAAAGCAAAGGCCACCATCATCGCCACCGGCGGTTCGGGCAGGCTTCATATCCAGGATTTCATGACGACCAATCATTACGGAGCCACTGGCGATGGTTTGATCATCGGCTATCGTGCCGGGGTTCCCATCAAATTTTTACATACGGTGCAGTATCATCCCACTGGAGCCGTATTCCCTGAGCAGGCTGAAGGGTTGCTGATTACGGAAAAGTTTAGAGGAGCAGGCGCGAATGTCGTCAACATCGATGGGGAACAGTTTGTATACGAACGGGAGCCCCGAGATGTCGAAGCCTCGGCTTTTATTAGGGAATGTACCGTTCGCAACAAGGGAATTCCCACTCCGACAGGCAAATTCGGTGTGTGGCTGGATTCTCCGATGATTGACCTCCTTAAAGGAGAAGGGTATGTGCGCAAGGAGTTCCCTGGAAAGTGGATTCTCTTTCACAGGTACGGGATCGATATTACCAAGGAACCCATGCTGGTGTTCCCCACACTTCATTACCAGAATGGGGGCCTTGAGATAAACAGTAAATGTGAGACCATCGTGCCCGGCCTTATCGTCGGCGGAGAGGTCAGCGGAGGAGTTCATGGAGAGAACAGACTCATGGGTAATTCCCTCCTGGATGTGACGGTGTTCGGCAGAATAGCCGGTGTGACGGCTGCGGAGTATATAAAAAATAAATTTAAAGACGGGAAACTGAGCTTGGAACATGTGAAGAAATATCATAATGAGCTGGATAAGACAGGGGTTAAAACCGGCGGACGGGTATCTCCCATGATTTTACCGGATTACAGTAACCCCGATGTTCGAAAGAAACAATTGACAACCAATTATGTGGGCACGTTGCGGTAATTATTTTACATAGGTGGCCTCATGCGTATACGATACAGAGAAAGACCTTTCGGCTTTGACAAACCTGTTACTCCTTGTGGAGAGATTGTCATCATCGAGGATCGGTGCAAGGGATGCGGTTTTTGTGTGGAATATTGTCCCAATGATGTGCTCGAGACGTCCGAACGATATAATTCAAAAGGGTATCATCCTCCCGAAATAGTCAATGGAGATGGTTGTGCGGATTGCGGTTTTTGTCAAATGATATGCCCTGATTTTGCCATCTTTTTAGTGGGGAAACCACAACCACAAGAGCAGGAAAAAACCCAAAAGGCAGCCGTGGAGAGTTGATGATGGACTGGAATGAAGAGAATTATATTATTAGATATATTAAATTAAGGTAAAGGGGATATTGTTGAAAGCAGATCTAAAAGCTGTATTAACGGGGAAACAGCAGCTGAGTGGGTATCAAGCCTGTGCCGAGGGAGCCATAGCAGCCGGATGCCGGTTTTTAGGATACTATCCCATTAGACCTTCCTTTGAGATTGTGAAGAGGTTTATCGAGAGATCCTCAGATGTCGATGGTATATTTATTCAGATGGAGGATGAGATCTCGGCTCTTGCCGCTGTTTTGGGAGCCTCTTGGACGGGGAAGAAATCCATGACAGTAACATCCGGGTCGGGACTCTCTCAGATGATGGAACACGTTGGTCTCGGAGTGATGCTTGAAACTCCGTGTGTCATCGTCGATATTCAACACGATGGTGTCTCCGAGGGGCTGCCGAATGTCGCGGGAGCGGGAGACATCATGCAGGCTCGTTGGGGCTCTCATGGTGATTATGAGATAATCGCTGTCGCTCCAAATTCTCCACAAGAAATGTTCGATTTGACTGTCAGGGCTTTCAGTCTCTCAGAAAAGTATCGAACTCCTGTCATGGTCATGTCAGATGTTGGCGTCGGAAAACTGGAAGGTGAGGTTGAGATCCCGGATCCAAAGGATATCAAAGTCGAAAAAAGAAAATATTTTACAGGGGCAAAAGACAATTACCTGCCTTTTGCATATGATAAAAAGGATCTTGTCCCTCCAATGGTCGATATCAGCCAGGGATACCGGTTTCATGTGACGGGACTGACCCATGACCAGCGGGGATATCCTGTCATGAACGACGAATGCCAGGAGTGGAATGTCCACCGGCTGGTGAATAAAATCAGAATGTTTACCGATCAGATAGTGGATGTAGAAGAGAGCCAGACAGAGGACGCAGATGTCATCGTCGTATCATATGGGATTGCGTCGAAGGATGCACACGAAGCAGTGCAGCAGGCCAGGAAGGAGGGTGTGAAGGCGGGTCACCTGCGGCTTATTACGGTTTGGCCCTTTGCGGAGAAGAGAATAGCGGAACTTGCGAAAAAAATAGATGGTTTTATCGTCCCTGAAATCAATTTCGGACAAATCTCTCTTGAAGTCGAACGGTGCAGCAGAGGAGAGGCCGTGACTTACTCACTGAACCATCCATCGGACAAGATCGGAGAGTCGGACGATATTCTTAAATCAATTAAAAAACTGGTAAAAAAATAGGCGTAAGATGGAATCAATCCAACTGAAAGAAAAAGCGCATCCGATGGATTCTTTACTTCGGATGGACAGGATACCACATATATGGTGTCCCGGCTGCGGGATAGGCAATGCGGTCAGCGCGTTCGCCGAAGCGTTGAGCAAATTGGAATTTGATTTGGATAAGCTGTGCGTGGTGTCCGGAATCGGTTGCACAGGGAGAGTCGCGGGATATATTAAAGTCGATTCTTTTCACACAACCCATGGTCGGGCCATTCCCTTTGCGACAGGGATAAAACTCGGTAATCCAGACTTGAAGGTCGCGGTTATTTCGGGTGACGGAGATCTGGTTTCCATCGGCGGAAATCATTTCGTTCACGCGGCACGAAGGAATATTGACCTGACGGTCATTCTCGTCAATAATTTTATTTACGCCATGACGGGAGGCCAGGTGGCTCCCACCACACCCATGCCCGCATACACAACGACTTCTCCGTTCGGAAATTTTGAAGCTCCCGCGAACATTCCTCGGTTGGCCGAGGCGGCGGGTGCGGTCTATGTGGCAAGATGGACGGCTCTGCATATGCGCCGATTGGCCGAATCAATCGTCGAAGCGTTTAACAGACCGGGATTTTCCGTCGTCGAGGTCATTTCACCGTGTGCAATGTACTATTCCAGAATCAACAAGTTGGGCGACGGACTCGACATGATGAAATTTTATTATGAAAATTCTACCATCAGACATGGCGAGTCGACCGACAATCTGGATATCGATTATCAAAAAGAAATCATCGTGGGAAAATTTATTGACAGAGAGAGGCCCACGTTTTCTGAGTCATTGAAAAGTTGGCAGAAGAAATAAAGGACAGGATTGACAGGGAGGCATAGATTGAAAGCAAATCCGCGGGATGTTTTAACGGGTATCTATTATATTGATGGCGATGTGGCGATGGCTTACGGCGCCCTCGCTGCCGGGTGCAAATTTTTAGGCGGATATCCGATAACGCCTTCCACCGAGGCTGCAGAAGCGTTTGCGAAAATAGCGCCTCGTGCTGGGGCCAGATTTATCCAAATGGAGGACGAACTAGGTTCAATCGCTTCTGTGTTGGGCGCCTCGTGGGGAGGACAAAAATCTATGACCATCACGTCCGGACCCGGCTATTCCCTCATGATGGAAAATATCGGTCTTGGCGCGGCCATGGAGATTCCTTTTGTGATTATCAATGTTCAGCGGGGCGGTCCTTCCACCGGTGTACCGACCAATACCGGACAGGCGGATATTATGCAGTCCAGATGGGGTGCCAATGGCGATTATGAAGTAATAGCCCTGGCGCCCGATTCCCCGCAGGAAGGATTTGAGTTTGCAATTAAAGCGTTTAATCTGGCCGAGCGTTACCGTGTGCCGGTGATGCTGATGGCCGATGAGTGTGTGGGGCATATGACGGAGAAGGTGGTGATTCCAGAGGCTTCTGAAATTGAATTGGAGCCGCGGCGGTTTTATACCGGTCCGAAAGAAGAATACAAACCATATAAAAGAGATAAAGATCTTGTCCCTGCCCTCGTAAAAGCGGGAGACGGCTATAAGATCTATATCACCGGATTAACCCACGACGAGAGCGGGCATCCCATTTTGGACGGAAAATCACTTCCCGATTTAGAAAAGGCTGCAGTGCTGCATAAGAAATCGACGAATCAATTCCTGGTTGATAAAATCCGGAAGAACAGGGATGATATCATCGAAATCCAGGAAGAAAATATTGAAGACGCCGATGTTGTCGTCGTCTCATACGGAATCACGTCCAGGGTAGCTTACAGAGCGGTGAAACAGGCCCGCTCGGAGGGATTAAAGGTCGGCACGCTTCGCCTGATCACAATCTGGCCATTCCCAGAAGAGAGAATAGCTCAACTTGCTAAAAAAGTAAAGGGATTTGTGGTTCCCGAGATCAACTATGGTCAGGTTGTTTTTGAGGTGGACAGGTGCAGTCACGGAAATGCCAATGTTATTCTCGTTCCCCATGGAGGCGGGTCGGTTCATAATCCGGATGATATTTATAAGGCGATAAAACAGATAGCCACCGAAAATAAACGATATCAGGGAGTTTTTGAATTTACCACGACTCTGGAACGTTCGGTTTTCGGTGGAAGCCTGGCAGAAAAACATTAATTATTTGGCAGGGATATAATGGATAAAACTATTGAAGCTTTTAATCGAGGAATTGACAGTTCTGGGATAGAGCGACAAAGAGTATGCATGGTCACGGATATTCCCTACAGCCCCGATACCATTGATTATCTGGGCATAGATTTCTTTCATACATCAAGAGGCAGGGCAATCCCATTTGCGACGGGAATGAAGCTATCGAATCCGATGTTAAAACCAGTGGTGTTCATTGGGGACATGGCAACACTGGGGGGTAATCATTTTGTGCATGCCTGCCGAAGGAACATGGATATCATGGTGATCTGCGTTAATAACTTTCTCTATCGGGAGGTTGACGAAGAGAAGGCCCCCGGGAACGTCGATCAAATTATTTTTTCGCCGTACCTATTGTTTGAAAACCCGTTAAATATTCCTCATATGGCAAGGTCCTGCGGCAGCGTCTACGTGGCCAGATGGACACCATTGCACACCAATGAATTGGCAAATTCGATAACTGACGCTTTAAAGAAAGCGGGCCTTTCCGTCATTGATGTGATTTCTCCTCCTCCTGAATTGCTTGAGTTCTACCGCGATCACTCGGAAATAAACAATGATGCGGATACTAATGATGTCGTAATTGAGAGCGATAAAAAAATAATCCTTGGGAAATTTTTTGAGAGGGAGAGACCGACATTCATCGAATCGTACAACAAGCAGCTTTCTGATGTTATCGGCGAAAAATTCATAAAAATTGAAGTTTAACTCAAGATAAAGCGGGAAATTACACATGACTGAAATGAGATTTGCAGGATTCGGAGGGCAGGGAATAATCCGTTCAGGGATTATTGTAGGAAGGGCAGTATCCATTTATGATGAGGGATTCGCCACAATGAATCAGTCCTTTGGACCGGAAGCAAGGGGAGGCGCGTGCAGCTCGCAGCTTGTCGTCTCTGATAAAAAAATATTGTATCCCTATGTCGTAAAAACAGATTTTTTAATAGCAATGTCTCAGGAGGGATACAATAAATTTGAACCAGAAGTCAAGGATAACGGGGTGATCATTATCGATGAGGATTTGGTGGAGACCGACACAAAAAAGAAAATTCTTTCCATACCTTCAACCCGGATTGCCGAACAGACGGGTCATAGAATTTTTGCTAACGTGGTGATGCTTGGATTTGTAACGGCCACAACAGGAGTTGTCTCCCTGGAAGCGATGAGAAAGACAATTCCGGAATCCGTTCCTGAAAGATTTATTGATAAAAATATGAAGGCATTTGAAGAGGGCTATGAATTCGGAAAGAAGATACAGGTGTAAGCAGAAAAAAGATATCACATATATTACAAAGAGTACAATAAGCTGATGGATCGATTTGACGAAATGAGTGAAATTTTAAAAGCGCTTTCGCATCCTGCACGGTTGAGAATCGTCGCCGGATTAAAACAGGATGGCTGCAACGTATCTGAAATACAAAAGAAACTGGGACTTCCGCAGTCAACAATATCACAGCATTTAAAAGTGTTGAAGCAGGCAGGCATTATTAAAGGTGAGAGAGAAGGGACGATGGTCTGCTATTCCGTCACAAACGATTGGGCAAAACAAATTATTACAATGATGGGAGAAGATGTTATTTTTTAAAATGATTTATTCTATTATTTGCATATACTGTTAATACGTTGTTTGTCCCAGTCAATGTTTTTTATGTTTAGTGATCATATCGAATAGGCGGATTCGATGCAGACAGACAATATCGCCGAATGGAAGAATGACTTGCACAGATGTATCCGCTGTGCCTATTGCTTTGAAGGATGTCCTGTATTCAAGGATCTGGGGTGGGAAGTAGACGGTGCAAGGGGTAAGGTGGTAATCGCTTATGGATTGTACGTTGATGATCTGGAGCCGTCACCCTATATCGCGGAAAAGATGTTTCAATGCACATTTTGCAAAGATTGTGTGCAGCGATGTTCGGCTGGTGTTTCGATTCCGGACATTCTATCCGCAGCACGAGCAGATTTATTTGAAGCGGGGTATTCCTACGATTCGCACAAGCAGCTTTTGGATAAAATTGAAACAAGCGGTAATATATTTGGAAAGCGGCTTGAAGCGCCTGCATCGCAGGGCGAAAAAACGGTTTTACTCGGCTGTCGGTTGCTTGAAAGAAAAGAGGACGCAGGGAAATACCTGGAAATTCTTGAGATTCTCGGGGTGAAACCGAAGACGTTTGATGAAACATGCTGTGGCATGCCGTTTGGAGTGCTGGGTGATAAAAATGGATTTCGGAATCAACAGGACAAATTCAGAAAAACAATTCCAGACGCAAATGAGGAAATTATTTGTGCCTGTACAACATGTGCGTTTTTTATCAAGAAAAAATATCCTGATTTAAAGTCGAAGTATATCATTGACGAAATCGTTGAGAGGCTTTCAAATCAGAGGGATAAAATTCATAAACTCAATGTAAAAGTGACGTATCATGATCCCTGTAATGTGGCACGGGGCCTGGAAATGGTTGATGAGCCTCGATGGTTGCTCAAGGAAATCGGAGCTGAAGTAGTTGAAATGGCGACACATGGCAAGGAAGCACAATGTTGCGGCGGAGGTGGGGGCTTACTTGTGACAGATAGGGAGCTTGCCGATCGGTTAGCTGAAAAACGGGTGAAACAAGCGTTGGAAACGGGGGCTGAGTATCTGGTCACACTTTGTCCAACATGCGAATTGAATCTGAAAAATGCTGCTGAAAAGTTAAATGGAAGGTTAAAGGTAAAGAATGTACTCGATCTTTTATGGGAAGCGCTTTATCCCCCGAAAGACCAGTTGTGAGGTCAAACTAATATTAATTTTTAGCGTAAGGAGAAACTAGTCATGGCAAAAGTGGCGATTACCGTAAACGGGGCAGAGGGCAAAAATGTCTATCCACCTTTTATATTAGGATCATCGGCGGCGGCCAGCAGTGATGAGGTTATCCTGTTTTTTACCCCGGGTGGCGCACCTTCAATGGTAAAAGGAGCTCTTGAAAAATTGAATGATGCGGCGCCGGCGCTTCCTGATCTCATAGAATTATATAAGGGATTGATCAGTTTGGGTGGCAGGCTTTTAGTCTGTGAATTGGCCTTTGATGTTCATAATTTTACCGAAAAGGATCTCATCGAAGGTACGGAAGTAGTCGGAGCCACCACCTTTATTGCGGAAGCCCAGGGAGCTCAATTAACGTTTTCCTTTTAATTTTTATCGGAGGATTAAAATGGCGGTACATAAATTGGATACACTCGGCCTGAAGTGTCCCCAACCAATACTGAAAGTTGTTGCTCTGCTTCCTCAGTTAAGTCCTGGAGATACACTGGAAATTGAGGCGGATTGTCCTTCTTTCCCGAGTGATATAAAAGCATGGTGCGGCAGGATGGGGAAGACGTTACTCATGTGCACGACGGATGGAAACGGCAAACATTCGGCACAGATACAGATATAGATCAGGACGCTCATAATAAGAGTTATGCCTGATTTCAACAATTTTGTTAAGAGCCCAGGGTGGCCGGTTTCTCGTTCAGAATTTCCGGTGGGGCGATAAATACGGGGGTAAAATGGAATCCAACGGAAAAGAGGAGTTTGTCCCTCGAATAGTCGGATATTTATGTAATTGGTGTACCTATGCGGCAGCCGATTTGGCTGGTTCTTCCAAGATGGAGATATCACCATCCTTCAATGTGATCCGTGTGATGTGTTCAAGCAGAGTCGATTACAATCTTGTATTAACCACCTTTTTTGGGGGAGCCGATGGTATTTTAATTGCCGGATGTCATCCTGGTGATTGTCACTATGACAAAGGGAATTACTATGCGCGCAGACGGTATGCCATGCTGAAGAGTGTGTTTGAGGCATTGGAATTAGATCCCGGAAGAGTGCAATTGTCATGGGTTTCCGCCTCGGAAGGAAAACGGTATGCAGATATCGTCAATGAATTTACGGAAAAGATTAAAAAGCTGGGCCCCAATCCGATAAATCGGAACGCGTATTATTAGCTGAGATTGGTCACCCTGTCGTATGTATTTTTCATTTCTTTTGAGGAAGACAAAATGAGCAGTGCCTATGATGCGTTAATTGTAGGAGCCGGTATCGCAGGAATGGAGGCAGGTCTGCTACTGGCTAACAGCGGAAGGAAAGTGTGTTTGGTGGAAAAACTGCCCCTGATCGGCGGGAATATCATTAAGAACGAAGAGAGTTTTCCCCATTTAGAATGTTCAACGTGTATGGTAGCTCCGGTGCAACAGGCAGTTTTACAGAATTCGGACATCGATGTTATTACTCTCGGCTCAGTGGAGAAGGTGGAGGGTGAGGCGGGCAACTTTAACGTGACGATTCACAAACAACCAAGATATGTGAGCCTCGAAGCTTGTATCGGATGCGGAATGTGTTATGAGCCATGTCCGGTGAGCTTGAAAAATGAGTGGGAGGAGAAACTCTCCGATAAGAAGGCGATCTATGTGCCGTGCGCCGGCGCCTTGCCGAATGTCCCGGTTATCGATCCCAGGTATTGTCTCAACCTTAATGGAAAGAAGAGTTGCCAGGCATGCCAGGAAGCGTGTATGTTTGGCGCTATCGATTTCTCCGGGAAAGCCGAAGATGTAGTCATACAGACAGGTTCGATTATCGTTGCCACCGGTTTTGAAATCATCGATGTCAGCCAATTTTCAAATCTGGGGTATGGCAAGTTCCCGGGAGTGTATACCTCCATGGAATTTGAACGCCTGTTCGCTTCAAACGGTCCAACATCCGGCGAACTCACCCTCAGGGGGGGTGAATCCCCGAAATCAGTCGCGATTGTTCACTGTGTGGGACGCAAGGGATTACACTATTGTTCAGGAGTTTGCTGTTTGAGTTCCTTAAAACATGCCCATTTTGTCAAACATAAGTTACCGGAAACAAAAGTTTACGAGTTCCATTCCGATTTGTGCGTGCCGGGCAAAACTTCCCAGAAATTTTTCAAGAAAGTCAAGGAAGAAAATGTGAATTTCATCTACCTGTCTGAACCGGCTGATCTCAAAGTGACTGGGAATGGGACGGGTCTTACCATTTCTTATAAAAAGAATGATGACATCGATGAAGAACTCTCCGTAGATATGATCATTCTCGCGGTTGCCATAGTACCGGATCAGAGCACACCGCATCTAGCGAAGGTTATGGGGATCGAGCTGGATGATCATGGATTTATCAAGGTATCTTCTCCTTCAATGGGCTCGGTAAAGACCTCTAGGGAGGGGATATATGTTGCCGGATGTGCCGAAGGACCAAAAGATGCACAAAGTGCGGTGGTGCAGGCAGAATCGGTTGTGGGTTCGGTAATAAATAGTCATTTGCCATCTGAGACGGCCCAAGGTAATATTCAGGAGTAGTATTATGAGAATTGGCGTTTTTGTATGTGAGTGCGGACCCAATATTGCAGAGCATATTGACATCGATTCTATCTTAAAAACCATACCATCCCTTCAGGAATTTGAGGATATCGAACTGATTGTCAAGCGACATAAATTGCTCTGTTCAAAGGAAGGTCAGCAATTTCTTGAAGAAGAGATCAAAGCGAACGGGATTACTCATCTGGTAGTTGCCGCCTGTTCCCCCAGGGATCATGAATCCACATTTATTAATGTGTGCAAGAAAACAGACATGAATCCATACCTTTTCAAGATGGTGAATATCCGGGAGCATTGCGCCTGGATTATCCCGGACAAAATAGAGGCCACGAAGAAAGCCACCCGTTATATCCGGGCCGGTATACGCAGAGTATTCTATCAATCCGAGTTATTGGAAAAGGAGATAGAAAGCAGACCGGATGTGCTGGTGATAGGAGGTGGCATTGCGGGATTGGAAGCGGCTTTATCACTTGCCAGCGAACAGCGGACCGTCTATTTAATCGAAAAATCCGAAGTTTTAGGTGGAAAATCAACGTTCTACAGCAGACTGCTCCCCCGACAGCAAGACAGCTGGGGGCTGGTCGCACAGAAGATCATGGATGTTGAAAAGAATGAGAATATTCAGGTTTTTACAGAGACCGAGGTTGAGAGAGTAGTGGGATTTTTCGGTAATTTTGAAGTAGTCGTAAAGAATAAAAAAGATGAAGAGGCCGGCACGGAGCTGAAAGTCGGCGCCATTGTCTTGGCGACTGGGTCCGGCCTGCTTGATCCAACGAGGTTGCCTGCCTACAAATACAAGCGAGAAGATAATGTATACACGTCTCTCGAAATCGAAAAAATGATTTCAGAAGACGGCACGATAAATTTTACACCCGGTGAAGTGCCCAAAACCGTGGCACTAATTCACTGTGTTGGAAGGGACGAGAAAGGGTACTGTTCGAGGATATGCTGCACGTATATGATCAACATTGCCAAATCTTTGAAAGACCAATACCCGGAAACATCCATAAAGGTATACTATCGAGACCTCTGTCTTCCTCATAAAGATGATCAGCGATTTTATGAAGACATTAAGGCACAGGGGATTGATTTTATTCGCGTATTAGACACAAGAGTTAAGGGCACCACTATTGTATATACAGCGAGTAACGGATCCAAGGGTGAGGACAGTGCTGACATGGTAATCCTTGCTCCCGCCATGGAGCCTTCACAAGACACTGAAGCTCTGTCGGATATTTTGGCGATTCCCCTGGACGAGACAGGTTTTTTCCAGGAAGCGCATTATCATCTTAATCCGGTAGGCACTTCTACTGAGGGCGTCTATATTATTGGAACCGCTCACGGACCGATGGGGATTTCGGAAGCGATGCTGCAAGCGCAGGCCGCGAGCGGCAAAATTCTGTCCCGCTTGATTCCAGGAGAAAAGATTGTTCCAGAAGTCAAAGTCGCGGTTATTTCAGAGGCTTTCTGCACCGGGTGCCAAACCTGTTTGGAAGTTTGCTGTTACGGGGCTATCTCTTTTAATGAAGAGAAAGGGATCTCGGTGGTCAACGAGGCTGTGTGCCGGGGGTGCGGGAACTGCGCCGCCAGTTGTCCGTCAGGAGCAATTCAGGCGAGACAGTTTACGGCTCCCCAACTCTACACGGAAATGATCGAAGCGATTCGATAATAAATTAATTATTCTTCAGAGGAAAAGAGTATGAAGGGTATCGCAGGCAAGGGAGTTTTCCTTCCTGAAAAAGAAGGAATCAATAAATCCATTTTGGGATTTTTGAAAACGTTACTGGAAAAATATGTTTTCGATGGGATTATGGTACCCATGCGGGTTCCGGCAAAGAATTCCTACGCCTGGGTGCTGGTACGCGAGCCCTCGCTCATCATGAAGGCATCCCCATTGGCTCCTGTTATGCCCGTTCAGGGAGCAAAAGCCTTGAAGAGCCTTACTCGAAAAGGGAAGGGGACTCTAAACTTTGCGGTTCTCATGCGACCATGCGAAATCCGGGCAAGTATTGAGTTGACCAAACTGAATCAGATACATCCGGAAAAAATAACACTGATGAGTATCGATTGCCCCGGAGCACTGCCTCTCTCTGACTATATCCAAAATCCCGAAGAAGGGGAAAAGCGGTTCGAAGCACTGTTTACAGGGGAGAGTTGGAGTGATGAGACGAGTAAACCCGTTTGTCAAATCTGCGATCAATTCTCTTGGCAGCCTGCAAGTGACCTTCACTTTGGTCTGATGCGGGGGCAGAAAAAAGGGATTTTTTTGATTTCCAATAGCGAAAAAGGACAGCGCGTTTTAAATGAGATGAAGCTTCAGGCTTCAGAATCCGTCTCGGAATGGAAGAAAAGCATTGAAGACCTGACGAAAAAGAGACAGAAGAAACGGGAGAAGCGATTCGAAGAGGTTCAAACCATGGCAAAAGGATTTGAGCCGCTTCTGGAAACCTTTGCAGCTTGTATCGGCTGTCATAATTGTCAAAGTGCCTGTCCCATCTGTTATTGTCGGCAATGTTATTTCAATTCCACGATCTCCAGACCGGATTCTGATTTCATCTTTCAAAAAGCCGAAGTACGCGGCGGCATATCCTTCCCGATGGATCGTATTTTTTTCCATGTTGGGAGAATGACGCATATGAGTCTTTCCTGTGTCTCTTGCGGATTGTGTTCTGATGCGTGTCCGGTTTCAATACCGGTTGCAGAGGTATTCAGTTATGTCGCGGACCAAACGCAGCGGACATTCGAATACAGGGCCGGAGAGAGCGGAGAAGATGCGATCCCGATTACCAGGTACCGGATGGAAGAGATCCAGGGAGTTCAAAACATAGTCCATCAAGCCGAAGGAGCGATGAGTAAGGATGGCTAATCAACTAACGATTAAAAAAAGTTCGGAACAAGGATTAATTGATTTCCTCACATTCCTGCTTGAGACGAGAAAGATCAGTGCGGTATTTACTTTGCGAGAAACCGGGAAAGAGGGTGTTTTTGACTATGGACTGATCACTGATGTCCAGATGTTGAAGCAGGCCATTCCCCTTCACCCATTCATGCCGGTGAATGCCGGACAGGAGCTTTCCCGCTTTAAAGCAATGAAAAAACAGGTCGCCGCAGTCATCAGACCGTGTGAATTGAGAGGATTCATAGAACTTATTAAACGTGTCCAGGGGACGCCGGATCATTTTCTGCTGATTTCCTATACGTGCGGCGGCGCTCTCCGATTTGCAAGTTCATTGCACGGGAAGGGCGATACCAACCTCCCTGGTTATTGGAAGGCTGTTGAGAAAGGAGAAAATTATAAAGAGATCAGGCCGACGTGCAAAGCCTGTGAATATTTTGTCCCGATGAATGCGGATGCGACTGTTTCATTGGTTGGCAAGAATCATGAAGATGAATGTGTCCTCGAATTGCATACAGAGAAGGCGAAGGAAATGGCCGCGGGATTTAAAGGCGAATATTCCGAAGAGGGAACGAAATCTCAGATCGTTGATACGCTCCTTGAAAAAAGGAAGGCTGAGAAAACGAGACTCTTTCAGGAAATTGGAAGTGTGATGAAAGACCTGGGTGGTGTGGTTGAGGTCTTTAGCAGGTGTGTCGGCTGTCATGGATGCAGCCGTGTCTGCCCAATGTGCCACTGCATCCTCTGTGATTTCGAATCTCATCTTTTCGATCATGAGGCCTCCGTGATTGAAAAGGAATTTTCCCGAAAAGAGGGGATGCGGCTCCCGACTGATACAATTTTATTTCAACTTGGGAGAATGAACCACATGAGTTTTTCCTGTGTGGGATGCGGCATGTGCACCGAGGTATGTCCGGCTGATATTCCGGTGGCATCTATTTTTATGAAAACAGGGTCGGAAACCGCCCAATTATTTGATTACATTCCCGGTCGAGATATAGATGAGCCTGTGCCGGTAACGGTGTACAAAGAGGAAGAGTTGTCGAAACTCGGATAGGAATAAAGATACAACAGGCATAATGATTCATTTACTCTGGAGAGAAGATTGATGACAGAGAAAACATTTACCCCGCGTATTATCAGTTTCCTTTGCAAGTGGTGTTCGTATTCTGGCGCGGATTTGGCTGGAACGAGCCGGCTTAAATATCCGCCGACTATATTACCAATCAGGGTGATGTGTTCCAGTCGTGTAAACCCGATTTTCGTTCTCAAATCATTTTTCAGCGGTGCGGATGGTGTTTTGATCGGAGGATGTCATCCGGGTGATTGTCATTATCAATCGGGGAATTATCACACAAGGCGCCGCGTCGCGATTTTACATAAAATATTTGATTCGTTTGGATTGGAAACGAAACGTATCAGACTCGCGTGGATTTCAGCGTCGGAAGGAGTCAAGTTCGCCCGGGTGAGTTCGGAGTTTACCGAAGAGTTGGTGGGCCTTGGAGAAAATCCAGCAAAGAAGGAAATCTTTTTATAAACGAACGGAGAAGGTAATTTTATGAAGATTCATGAATATCAGGCGAAGGAACTGCTGGCCAGCTTCGGCATCCCGGTGCCACAAGGAAAGACAGTTGAGCAACCATCCGCAGCTGGCCGTGTCGCAGGAGAAATCGGTGCGAAGGTAGCGGTTAAGGCTCAGATACACGCAGGGGGGAGAGGCAAGGGCGGCGGTATTAAATTGGCGGATAATTCGGCTGACGCCGAAGCCAGGGCCAAGGAAATACTGGGGATGACCCTGGTTACTCATCAAACCGGACCTGAGGGGAAACTGGTCAGAAAGGTTTTGGTGGAAGAGGCTCTCAAGATCAAGAAGGAACTCTACCTTGGGATGGTCATCGACCGGGAGACCTCCCGGCTTGTGGTCATCGCTTCGGAAGAGGGAGGAGTCGAGATAGAGGTGGTCGCGGCCAAGAATCCTGAAAAAATCCTACGAGAGTATATCGATCCCCGGGTTGGGATGCAGCCTTTCCAGGCCCGCAAGATCGCCTTTGGTCTCAATCTGCCCAAAGAAGTCCTGAACGATGCGGTAAAATTACTCCTTAACCTTTACTGTCTTTTCACTCAGTCCGACGCCTCTCTGGCGGAAATCAATCCTCTAGTGATTACCGAAGAAGGGAGGCTGCTGGCCGCGGACGCCAAGATAAATTTTGATGACAATGCTCTGGGCCGCCATCCGAAAATTATGGAACTGAGGGATCTCAACGAGGAAGAACCAACCGAGATTGAGGCATCAAAACACAATCTCAGCTACGTGAAACTGGACGGCAATGTCGGTTGTATGGTGAACGGGGCCGGACTGGCCATGGCCACCATGGATATTATCAAGCATTACGGCGCCGTTCCGGCCAATTTCCTGGATGTGGGCGGCGCAGCTTCAGTGGAACGGGTGGAGAACGCCTTCAGGATTCTCATGTCCGATGAAAACGTTCGGGTGGTTCTGATAAATATCTTCGGCGGTATTGTGCGCTGTGACCGGGTGGCAAATGGGGTGGTCGAGGCGGCCAAGCGGCTTGATCTTTCCGTTCCCATCGTGGTCCGTCTGGCTGGTACCAATTCCGCAGAAGCGGCCGAGATATTAAAAAATTCGTCCCTGACCTTTACCGTGGCGGATAATCTGGCTGACGCGGCCCAGAAAGCCGTGGCTGCCATTAACTAGCATCCTGAAAAGACGAGGAAAAGATGAGTATTCTTGTTGATGATAAAACCAGAGTGGTAGTCCAAGGTCTCACAGGAAAAGAGGGGACTTTTCACGCTGCACAGATGGTGGAATACGGCACCCGGGTAGTGGCGGGCGTGACACCGGGCAAAGGCGGCCTGAAACACGAAGGCATTCCGGTGTTCAACACCGTAGCCGATGCAGTAGAGAATACCGGTGCGGATACATCGGTAATTTTTGTCCCGCCGGTCTTCGCGGCTGATGCCGTCATGGAGGCCGCAGACGCGGGTGTGAGACTCATCGTCTGTATCAGTGAAGGAATCCCCACTTTGGATATGGTAAAAGCCTGGACCTTCATTCAGGGTAAAGAAACGAGGCTGATCGGTCCAAACTGCCCCGGAATCATCACACCAGGGAAATGCAAGATCGGTATTATGCCGGGATTTATCCACAGCCCCGGAAAAATAGGAGTCATATCGCGTAGCGGCACTCTTACGTATGAAGCCGTGGATCAGCTGACCCGGGAGGGATTGGGCCAGACTACCTGTATCGGCCTGGGCGGCGATCCCATCGTCGGCACCCGTTTTATCGACGCCCTAAGGCTTTTTAAGGAAGATCCCACTACCGAAGGTGTGGTAATGATCGGAGAGATCGGCGGTACAGATGAAGAAATTGCCGCCGCTTATATTAAAGAATCATTTGATAAACCTGTCGTTGCTTTCATCGCCGGTCAGACGGCTCCCAAGGGAAAGAGAATGGGGCATGCTGGAGCCATTATCGCCGGGGGCAAGGGTACGGCAAAAGAAAAGATGGAGATGCTGGAGAAGTGCGGTGTTACGGTGGTCACTTCCCCGGCAGAGATCGGGTACACCATGAAACGAATACTAACAGGATAACCATTCCATGCAGGCGACTGGAGATCGCACTTTTCCTCTGTTCCCCCACTGTTATGTCTGCGGGCATGAAAATCCGCAGGGGTTGCACGCTGTTTTTTCTCCAGGGGAATTAGAGATGGTCAAAGCTGATTTCACACCCAAACCGGTTCACCGCGGGTATGAAGAGATCGTGCACGGTGGAATAATCGGCGCTCTGTTGGATGAAGCGCTCATCTGGGCCTGCTATTATAGGAACAACATCTTTGGCGTAACCGCTGAAATCACTATACGCTACCTTACTCCACTTCTTATCGGCACCCCCTGCCAGGTTTCGGGCCGCTGCTTGAAGGCCGGGGGGCGCATCTCTCTCGCGGAATCATGGATACGCGACGCTTCCGGAACTGTGTACGCCAAAGCCACAGGCAAAGTTGTGAAGAATTCGAGCAGTAATTAGTAATAGAAGGCTGTTTCCAATCCCGGGCGAATTGTAGACGTCCCCAACCTTGTTTAGAGGAAAAGGGTGCGTTTGAGCGGCCGGTAAAAGAAGTAGGTTGTATAAAGCAAAGACCTTTTCCATATCCAGCAGGGAGGTTCCAAGTATGAACACTGTCGACACCAAACAGCTCGTTGATATCGTCGGTAAGGAGAATGTTCGCGAGAACGCAGCCGATCGCTATGTATACGGATCGGATTCATCGGTACATGAAGCTTCGGCCTGGATTGTAGTGCGTCCCACTGACTACGAACAGATTCAAACCATCGTCCATTATGCCAATAAGGAGAAGATCCCGTTGGTAGCAAGGGGGTCCGGCTCCGGCATGTCTGGTCAGGCGGTTCCTTCTCAGGGCGGTATTGTCCTGGATATGAAACGTCTAAACAAAATATTGGATATCAATCTCGCGGATGGATACTGCCGGGTGCAGGCGGGAGTGGTGGATGATGATCTGAACAAGGCGCTGAAGCCCTATGGAGTCATGTACCCGGTAGCTCCCGCGTCCAGCCGGGTGGCGACTATAGGGGGGGAGATCGCCAATAACGCCTCCGGTGTGCGTTCAGTCAAGTACGGGGCGGTGCGTGATTCGGTTTTGGGCATGACCGTAATCATGGCTACTGGTGAATTGGTTCATCTGGGATGCCGTACCAGAGTGGAGGCGGCCGGATATCAGCTGGATCGTCTCATGGTCGGATCAGAGGGGACGTTGGGCATCATCGTAGAAGCTACCTTGCGTTTCGTTCCCATTCCCAAGTTTCGCTGCCTGGGTAAGGCCGATTTTAACCAGCTGGAAGATGCCGGCAGGGCCATTGCCGATATCATGGCTAGTGGAGCTCAACCCTCACTCCTCGAACTGATGGACAATGTGGCCATCACCGCTGTCAACAAGGCTATGGATATGGGGCTCTCCGATGTGGATGCGATACTCATGTTCGAGGCCGACGGTATGGTCAAAGAGGCGGTCGAATTCGAAATCCAGAAAATAAAAGAGATCTGCGAAAAAAACGGCGGCTCAAACATCCAGATGAGCTATGACGCCGCGGAACGCACCAAACTTTTCGCCGGCCGTAAGAAGCTTTTCCCGGCATTATCCAAATACATGGAACACTATTCCTGCACCTCCCTGGCGGATGATATGGCTGTTCCCTATTCCAAGATGGCGGAAGCGGCCCGCAAGATCCATGAAATAGCCGACAAGAACGGGGTTATCATGACGGCGTACGGGCACTGCGGTTCTGGATGTATGCACACGAAAATCCTCATGGAAGCAACCAAAGGCAAACAGTGGTACGGCGCGCAGAAGGCGGTAGCCGAAATTTATGATTATGTCATCTCGGTGGGAGGGACGACGTCTGCGGAACACGGCATCGGCATCTCCAAGGCACCGGCCTTCAAGAAGGAAAAGAAAGATTCACTGCCCTATATGCTGGCGATAAAACGGGCTCTTGATCCAAACAATATTCTCAATCCGGGTAAACTGATGGACGCGCCGGACGATTGGGTGACGGCGACTAAACTGCGCTATAACATCAACTAAGATGGCGGGAGCGAGCTATGGAATTTACCAGACTGAAAAAATGGCAGGATACACTCAATCTTTGCATCAGGTGCGGATACTGTTTTGAACAGTGTCATATCTTCAAAATTACCGGGTGGGAGACGGATACACCACGAGGCAAGCTGATTATGCTCTATGGCCTCATGCAGGGTGATCTGGAACCCAGTGAGTACCTGGCCGAAAAGGTATTTGAGTGTTATATGTGCAAGCGCTGTGACTCTTCCTGCTCGGCCAAAGTTCCGGTAACCGATATCTTCACTGAGGCCAAGGCGGACTTTCTCGAGGCGGGATTGGATGTGACGGGCACAACCTCATTCACGGATGAGGATCTCTGCAGCCGCTGCTGCATTTGTATTTCTGCCTGCAGGCATGAAGCGCGGAGTTATGATCCCAAAACCGACAAGATCGTGATTGACAAGGTGAAATGTCAGAGCTGCGGGTGCTGTGTGGCGGCCTGTCCTTCAGGAGCGGCCAAAAGCAGGGAAGGATTCGGCCTGAGTCAGCGGGAATTGCTTGAGCAAGTAAGCACCTACCTGGAAGGGGGCCTCTCATGAAAAATAAAACAGTTATCTTCTTCTGTAACTGGTCCTCTTACCCGGGATTGCAGATGTCCAGCTGCGGACCCTGTGCGGCTGACTCGGATGATACCAAATTCATGGTCAGCATGTGTTCCGGTCGAATTTCACCGGAGCTTATCGTACAGTCCTTCCAAAAAGGAGCTGCGGGGGTGATGCTGGCTGCCTGTCCAAAAGACAAGTGCGAACACGACGGTAATTATCAGACGGTGGGTCGGGTACGGCTGTTAAAAACCATGCTGGGTCAGCTGGGCATTAATCCTGAGCGTCTGCGCCTGGAGTGGATAGACAAAGGTGAGGCCGGAAAACTTCAGCAGGCTATTGACCGATTCACCTCTGAAATCCAGAGTATGGAGCCCGGTTAAGCATTTCGTACGGCTGAGGCGGATGTTCATCTGACGGCTCGAAAAGCCTGGACG
Source organism: uncultured bacterium (assembly GCA_964621645.1). Taxonomy (GTDB): domain Bacteria; phylum Zhuqueibacterota; class QNDG01; order QNDG01; family JAGLOF01; genus CAZUMH01. The sequence continues at coordinate 50,849 of CAZUMH010000003.1, read as the reverse complement.
CTTCATTGCCGCTCTGAGATCCTGGTGGATGAGGAACTTGCATTTACTCTGACTTTTTTATACATTATTTTTATTGCGAGCTTCCACATCCGGTTACGGGGTTCCCGCCGTAACCATACTGTTTCGGAAATCGGGGACCCTTTTCATCAGCGGCCAGATAGATCTATTCATCGTTAGCAATAACGGTGTTCTGCGAAAGTCTCTCTCGAAAAGCTTTTTCCCATTTAGGACCTGCTGGCTTTATCGCAGTAAAATTTAACACATTGTCTGAGAATTTTATTTGTATTCTCTGTGGTTGATAAAAGGTGATCGCAAGCAGAGGTAATTTTTCATAAACCGTTAAGTGTTCCAGAAAGGAGTTTATCATGTCAACGATCAAAGACGTACTGGAAGAACAGATACCCGGATTGCGAGAGCGAATCCGCACATTAGTCAAGGAACACGGAGACAAGGTCATTTCAGAGGTAACGGTACAACAGCTTTTCGGAGGCGTACGGGGAGTCAAATGCCTGCTGTGCGAAACCTCGTTAGTGGATCCCATGAAGGGATTGATTATCAGGGGCATCCCCATATCAGAATTGACCGACAGACTGCCGGAGGAAATTTTCTATCTTCTCACCACCGGAGAGCTTCCCGACAAAAAATCATTGGAAGATTTCAAGGACGACCTGACCAAAAGAGCCCATGTGTCCGATTATGTCTGGAATGTCCTGCGGGATTTACCGGAAGACTCACATCCCATGGAGATGTTCAATGCCGCCATCCTGGTGCTGGAAAGCGAATCGGAATTCCGTCGGCAATACAGCCGCGGCCTGAAGAAAGAAGACTATTGGAAGCCGATGTATGAGGATTGTCTCAGCATTATCGCCAAACTTCCCAGCATTGCAGCAGGAGTCTATCGCATCCGCTTTAAAAAAGGACCGATTATTCCCTACAATCCAAATCTGGACTGGAGCACCAACTACGCCCGCATGCTGGGCATCGACGATCCTGACAGTACATTCGCCGACCTGATGAGGCTGTATATGGTGCTTCACTGTGACCATGAAAGCGGCAATGTCAGCGCCCATACCTGTCATCTGGTGGCTTCCGCTCTCTCCGACGCCTATTATTCCATCTGCGCCGGACTGAACGGACTGGCAGGACCGTTGCACGGTCTGGCTAATCAGGAATGCTTGAAATTTGTTCTGGCTCTGCGTGACCAGTATAACGGTGTCCCCTCCGATGAGGAGTTGGCCAAGTTTGTCTGGGATACACTTAACTCAGGAAGAGTAATCCCCGGCTATGGACATGCGGTGCTGCGGGCCACGGATCCGCGCTACACAGCCTTCCATGCCTTTGGTGAGAAATATTGTGCCAATGACGAAGTCTTCAGCATTGTATCCAAGCTGTTTAAAATAGTACCGGGTATTCTGGAGGAACACGGCAAGGCAAAAAATCCCTGGCCCAATGTGGATGCCGGTTCCGGCGCGTTACTCCATCATTTCGGCCTGACGGAATTCCCGTATTATACCGTTCTTTTCGGTGTTTCCCGGTGTCTGGGGATATGCTCCCAGATGATTATCGACCGGGCTATAGGATCACCAATTGAGCGTCCGAAATCGGTGGGGATCAGCTGGGTGGAAAAGCAAACAGGCGCTGCCTGAAAGGAATAACCGATGGGACAAAATATCGTCGAGAAGATCATTGCGGCCCACCTGGTTGAAGGAGAAATGATTCCTGGAAAGCCGGCGGCGATCCATATTGACCAGACGCTGACCCAGGATGCCACCGGCACCATGGCCTACCTGCAGTTTGAAACGATGGGAATCCCCCGAGTGAAGACGGATTTGTCGGTCAGCTATATCGACCATAACACCCTGCAGCAGGGGTTTGAGAACGCGGACGATCACCGCTATCTGCAATCCGTTGCCGCCAAATACGGCATCTATCTTTCCAAGGCGGGAAACGGCATCTGTCACCAGGTCCATCTGGAACGCTTCGGCGTCCCAGGGAAGACACTTCTCGGATCCGACAGTCATACGCCTACCGGCGGAGGGATAGGCATGTTGGCCATTGGAGCAGGGGGGCTCGATGTCGCCGTGGCTATGGGAGGCGGCGCCTTCTATATCAGCTATCCCAAAGTCCTTAACGTTACCCTTACGGGAAAGCTGCGGCCCTGGGTGGCTGCCAAGGATGTGATCCTGAAGGTCCTGGAGATCCTGACCACCAAGGGAAATGTGGGCTGGGTAGTTGAGTACGGCGGTGAAGGGGTGAGAACCCTCAGCGTTCCCGAACGGGCCACCATAACCAATATGGGTGCCGAACTGGGAGTAACCACTTCACTTTTCCCCAGTGACGATATCACCCGAACTTTTCTTGAGGCCCAGAAGCGGAGGGAAAGCTGGAGCGAGCTCAAAGCGGATGCCGATGCAGAATATGACAGGCAGATTGACCTTGATTTGAGCCAAATTGAACCCATGTTGGCCCAGCCTCACAGCCCTGACAACGTCTGTAAGGTGTCTGATCTGGCGGGGATGAAGGTAAATCAGGTGGCAATCGGCAGCTGCACCAACTCCTCCCTAAAGGATCTGCTCACTGTCGCTGCGGTCCTTAAAGGAAAAACGGTTCACCCGGATGTCAGCCTGATCGTAGCGCCCGGTTCCAAACAGGTGCTGCGGATGATTGCCGATCAGGGCGCCCTGAGCGATATGATCGCAGCCGGAGCCCGAATCATGGAGACGGCCTGCGGCTTCTGTATCGGCAATGGACAGGCCCCTCAGACGAACGCCGTCTCTATCCGCACCAATAACCGCAATTTTGAAGGACGATCCGGAACAAAATCCGCCCAGGTATATCTGGCCAGCACGGAGACCGCCGTCGTTGCCGCTCTCACCGGTGAAATGACCGATCCCAGTGGCGCCGGCTTGCGGTATCCCGACATCCTGCTGCCCAATATCTTTACCATAGACGACAGCCTCATCCTGCCTCCGCCGAGAGACGGATCCTCAGTTGAGGTGTTTCGCGGGCCCAACATCGGCGATCCGCCGGTCAATGATCCTCTGCCCGGGGAGTTGCACGGCGAGGTCACCATCAAAGTCGGGGATAAAATAACCACCGACCATATCATGCCGGCGGGAGCGCGGTTGAAATACCGTTCCAACGTTCCGGTATACGCCGGTTTCGTGTTTGAACCAGTCGACTCGACTTTCGCCAAACGCTGCCTGGAAAACAGAGACAAGGGAAAGCATAACGTTATTGTGGGGGGACTCAGTTACGGGCAGGGTTCTTCCCGGGAACATGCGGCCCTCTGTCCCATGTACCTGGGCGTGAAGGCGGTGATCGCCAAGAGTCTTGAGAGGATCCATACCGCCAACCTGATTAATTTCGGCATCGTGCCCTTCTGTTTCGCCGATCCCAAGGATTATGATACCATCCGGCAGGGAGACGAGCTCCACATACCCTCCCTGAGGGAAAAACTGTCCCAGGGTGATGAAGTCATTCTGAAGAATATCACACAAAAGACCGACATCCGCCTGACCTACGAACTTTCACCCCGGCAGAGAGAAATCATTTTTGCGGGAGGACTGCTGAACTTCACCAGAAAATCGAGTTGATAAATAATTCGGAGAATCCACTATGAGTAATCCCGAGATAGAGAAGGCCAAGCAACATTTCGAAACCATCCTTACCCAACAGTTGGGACGTATTGAAAAGATGAAACAGGCCGCTGACTGGATCGATTACGCCAGTCTGTCACCCATTATCATCGGAGTGTGCGGCGGTGACGGTATCGGTCCTATTATTTCCCAGGAAGCCCGGCGGGTACTGGAATTCCTGCTGGAAAAGGAGACGGCTTCCGGAAAAGTTGTCTTTCGGACCATCGAGGGATTAACCATCGAGAACCGGGCCGCTCATAAGAAGGCCATCCCCGATGATGTGCTGGAAGCATTAAAGGCCTGCCACGTCATTCTCAAGGCACCCACGACCACGCCTGAAAAGGGGAGCGAGTGGCCCAATATCGAAAGCGCAAATGTTGCCATGCGCCGTTATCTTGACCTGTTTGCCAATGTCCGGCCGGTAAAGGTTCCCAGTCAGGGTATCAACTGGATGTTTTTCCGTGAGAATACCGAAGGGGCTTATGTACTGGGCAGCCAGGGAGTCATGGTTGGAGCTGATCTGGCTATGGATTTCAAGGTCATCACCAGACAGGGAGCCGAACGGATTATCCGGATGGCATTCGATTACGCGGATAAGAACGGTATCGATTCGGTGACTGTGGTCACGAAAGCCAACGTTATCAAGACCACGGACGGACTCTTCCTCGATGTCGCTGCTGAAATAGGCAAGGAATATCCCCACATTCACTGGGAGGGCTGGTATATTGATATTATGACGGCCAAACTGGTGGATCCCAAACGCAGAACACAGTTCCGGGTCATGGTCCTGCCGAATCTATACGGTGATATCCTGACCGATGAAGCGGCTGAATTTCAGGGTGGTGTGGGCACTGCCGGCAGCGCCAACATCGGCAAACGCTATGCGATGTTTGAGGCCATCCACGGATCGGCGCCGCGTATGATGAAGGAGGGGCGGGGGAATTACGCAGATCCCTGCAGTATGCTGCGGGCTTCGGTGATGCTTCTGGGGCACATCGGCTATCAGGATAAAGCCGATCTTTTGGAAAAGGCGCTGGATATCTGCAGCGTGTTTGAAAAGAAACTGCGGATAACCGGCAGAGATACGGGAGCAACCGCCGCCGAATTCAGCAACTATGTTATGGAAACCATGCAGGATGCCCGCTTGCAGCAGCGCTGGGAATCATACGCGAAACAGTCCTGATTCAGGATGCCCGATATTGCTGAGATACTGCTGTTTTTAACACCTGGAAACCCCGCCTAATGGCGGGGTTTTTTCATTCCCGTAGGGACAGACAAACAGGTGCTGAAAGGAGGCATGAAATATTTTTTCCGCTTGCATGAAGTCATTAATTTTTGTACAATTTAAATCCTATAAGAAGAGAATGGAGGTGGCCCATGGCGAAGACAATCGGAGTGCTGCTTTCCGGCTGCGGCGTGAATGACGGCAGCGAAATACATGAAGCCACGTTGACCCTTCTGTTCCTGGATCAGGCTGGAGTTACGATACACTTTATAGCCCCGGACGCGGCCCAGTCAGAAGTGATAAATCATCAGAATGACTCTCCCTCCGGGGAAGAGAGGAATATTCTGGTTGAGTCGGCCCGTATTGCCAGGGGCGGTGTGCATCCGGTGACGGATGTAAAGGTGGGAGAGCTGGATGGACTGATACTCCCGGGAGGATTCGGAGCGGCCAAGAATCTTTCGAATTACGCTTTTAAAGGGCGGGATTGTACGCTGCGTCCGGAAGTGAAGAACTTGATTCTCGGAATGCGGGCTGCGGGCAAGCCATTGGGCTTCATCTGCATCGCGCCGGTATTGGCGGCAGTCGCCTTCAAGGAAGAGGCCAGAAAACCGTTGCTTACCATAGGAACGGATACGGGAACGGCCGCGGACATTGAATACTTCGGAGCCAGACACCAAACGGCTTCAGTTGACCAGATTGTGGTCGATGAAGAGATGAAAATCGTGTCCACGCCTGCGTATATGCTGGGTCCCGCTATCTCCGATATTGCCCCGGGTATCGAGAAGCTGGTAAACAAGGTGGTGGGATGGTGCTGACCGATCCCCGCCGTTTACTATATCGCTGGAATTTTCAGATACGTTTTTCCCGGCAGCGGGAAAGACGGCAGACAATCTAAAGGAGCCAATTCATGAGAGAACTGGACGTTGCTCGAATAACGGAAGCGGTCAAGAAGCTTTGTTTGGACGCTAATTTTTATTTGGGGGATGATGTCACCGACAGAATTAAATCCTGTATGGAACGGGAAGAATCGCCCACAGGGAAAGAGGTGATGGGCAAAATTCTCCAGAACATCGAAATCGGGAAAAACGATGCGGTCCCCCTCTGTCAAGACACCGGATACGCCGTCTTCTTCGTCGAGATCGGGCAGGACCTGCATATCATCGGTGGTGACCTGGGTGAGGCGATCAACGAAGGAGTGCGGCAGGGATACGCAGAAGGATATCTGCGCAAGTCGGTGGTCAGTGATCCCATTGAACGGAAAAACACCGGAGATAACACTCCCGCCATTGTGTATTGCGATATCGTGCCGGGCGATAAGATCAAGATTACCATTGCTCCCAAAGGAGGCGGCAGTGAGAATATGAGCGAAGTGAAGATGCTGGCTCCAGCCGCCGGGGTCGAGGGGGTCAAGGAATTCGTGGTGGACCGGGTGCGAAGATCCGGTGCCAATCCCTGCCCTCCGGTTATTGTGGGTGTCGGCATCGGGGGAACATTCGACAAGTGCGCCCAGATCGCCAAAAGAGCCCTGCTGCGCCCGGTTGGATCGCGCCATCCCGATCCGTTCTACGCTGACCTGGAGGCAGAACTTCTAGAGAAGATAAATAAGCTGGGTATCGGTCCCCAGGGGTTCGGCGGCAGATGCACTGCATTGGCCGTGCATATTGAGGTTCATCCCTGTCATATCGCCAGTTTCCCTGTTGCGGTGAATATGCAGTGCCATGTGGCGCGCCACAAGGAAGTCATCCTGTAATAAACAAGTCAATTCAATGCACACCCGTATATGAGGAAAAGGCCATGTCTGATGTAAAAAGAATAACCACTCCCCTGACGGATGAAGCCGTGAAACAGCTCCGTATCGGTGATGCGGTGGTAATCAGCGGAGTAATCTATACAGCCCGGGATTCAGCCCATAAACGGCTTATCGAAGCCCTGGACCGGGGAGAGACCCTGCCGGTGGATTTTAAGGGACAGATAATCTATTATGCTGGACCGGCGCCGGCCAAACCGGGTCGGCCCATAGGTTCGGTCGGTCCCACAACCAGCTATCGGATGGATCCTTTCGCCCCCCGTCTTATTGAAGTGGGCCTGAAAGGAATGATCGGCAAGGGAAACCGGGCTCCGGAGGTCATCGAAGCACAGAAAAAATTCGGGGCGGTCTATTTTGGAGCAATCGGCGGAGCCGCCGCCCTTATGGCTCAGGCGGTGAAAAAGGCGGAGGTCGTAGCCTTTGAAGATCTGGGCCCGGAAGCGATCCGTCGGCTCGAGGTGGAAGATTTCCCCGCAGTAGTGGTAAACGACGCTTTCGGCGGCGATCTTTACAAAGAAGGAATGGCCGCCTACAACCGTGAGGAGACGTGAGCCGCTCCGGGCATACTCTCCCCAAACGGGAATCCCCCACGCTGATCCTCGGTTTGGGCAACACTATTCTCAGCGATGACGGGGTGGGTATCTATGTCAGCCGGGAGATTGAAAAATTGTACAGCGGTGCCGGGGTCGACTTCATCGAAGCCAGCCTGGGTGGACTTGAACTGTTGGATCTGATGCGCGGGTATCGCAAGGTCGTCATTGTTGATGCTTTGGGGACGGCCGGGCCCGGTTCTCTGGTCAGATTGAAGGCCGAAGATTTGACCGGAGGATCGGCCATGTCACGTCATCAGGTTCCCTTGAACGAGGCACTGGCGTTGGGACAGAGACTGAAGATGGATCTGCCGGAAGAGATAGTCATCTACGGTATCGGCGTGAAGGACGTCACCACTTTCGGGGACTCCTGCACACCGGAGGTCACGGCGGCGATTCCCGCTGTCGCCCGCCGGATCATTCGGGAAGAGATAGTGAGTTCCCGCGAACAGGGTAAAAAGTCACCTATCAAGGAATCATCCAGAAGCGAGGATGGAAAAACGTGAAACTGGCAACTATCAAGGAGCTAATCCAGGCCCGGGCCCTGACAGACTCGGTAGACTTCGATATGGAGGTTTCCTATATCAAGGCATCCGATCTGATGAGCGATGTTCTCAGCTCCAGCAGACGCGGAGATATTCTCGTTACCGGACTGGTTAACGCTCAGACGGTGCGTACCGCAGAAGTAGTCGACCTGGGTGCCATTGTCTATGTGCGGGGAAAAGTGCCCAGCGAGGAGACCATTAAACTTGCGGAAAATCGCGGTTTTCCTCTTTTGGCAACGGATCTGAGCATGTTTGAAGTCTGCGGGATTCTCTACTCCCATCTGAAATGAAATGGAAAGATGAGCATGAGTGAACAGGTTCTTTTCCAGAAGTCATTCCAGATAAAAGGAAACGACTTTGCCAGTGCCGGAGAAGCTTCCGTACAGATCAAGAATATCCTTAAAGAGGTGGGATTCGACTCTTCGGTTATCCGGCGGGTGGCAGTGGCTTCCTACGAAGCGGAGATGAATGTGGTCATGTATGGTGGCGGGGGTAAAGTGACGCTTCGAGTCAATCCCGAGGATGTTATCCTCATCGTAGAGGACAAAGGTCCTGGTATTCCGGATGTGACTAAAGCTATGCAGGAAGGATACTCAACCGCTACCGACGAAATGCGGGAGATGGGATTCGGCGCTGGGATGGGGCTGCCCAATATCAAGAGAAATTCCGACGAGCTGAAGATAGACACCGCTGCCGGAAAAGGGACCAGATTGGAAATTCATATCAAGAGAGCGGTAAATAATGGATAAACCGGTTAAAAAACTGCACTCCCTTACGATAGATGAAGATAAGTGCGTGGGGTGTGTTCTCTGTATGAAGGCCTGTCCCACCAAGGCCATTAGGGTACGCACTGGGAAAGCGGTTATTTTGAGTGAGCGCTGCGTTGATTGCGGGGAATGCTATCGGGTCTGCCCCCACGAAGCGGTCGTGCCCCAGACGACTTCATTTTCCGATTTGAAACGGTTTAAATACACAGTGGCCCTCCCCTCGCCGGTGTTATACACCCAGTTTGGCTGGGAGGTAATGCCCAATCAGGTATTGCTGGCTCTTCGCAAAATAGGCTTTGATTACGTTGTTGATCTGGCCTGGGTGTGCGAGAAGGTAAATGCCGCTTACGAGATCTTTTTAAAAGAGGATAAAGGTCCCCGGCCGCGTATTTCCACGGTCTGTCCGGCGGTGGTACGGCTGGTCTCCTTCCTCTATCCCGAGCTGGCGGAGAATATGATGCCTATCGATGTTCCAAGAGAGGTGCTGGCCAGGAATCTTCGCAAGAAGCTGGCGCAAGAGAAAGGCTTCAAAGAAGAGGAGATCGGTATCATCCATATCACCTCCTGTTCGGCCAAGATGGTGTCGATCAATAATCCCATCGGGCTTTCCAAATCTTCCCTTGACGGTGCCATAGCGATCAGTGATATTTACGCCGATCTTCTTGAGGTCATTGAAGACATGGACGAAGATATCATCCTGCAGCAGTCAAGCGGCGTTGGACTCGGCTGGGGTAAATCCGGAGGAGAGGTTAACGGGATCAACCTGGATAACTGTCTGGCCGTTTCGGGAGTCTCCGATGTCATTCAGATTCTGGATGATGTGGAGGCGGGGAAACTGAAGGATATCCAGTATCTGGAGTGCCTTGTCTGCCCGGACGGCTGCATCGGTGGACCCCAGGTAGTGGAAAACCGTCATATTGCCAAGAAGCGGTCCGAAAACCTGGTGAAGATGTTCGGGGAACGCAGCCGGGTGAGCCGCAAGGTGATCCGGCGTCTCTATCAAGAGAACTACTTCTTTCTGGAGAAAGGGATGGAGCGCCATCCTCTGCCTCCTTTGGACCCCGATCCGGTTAAGGCCTTGAAAAAGAGGCAGCGAATCGAAGAACTCATCCCCCAGCTGGGAGGCAAGGAGTGCGGCGCCTGCGGTGCCCCGGATTGCAAAACCCTGGCCAGAGATATTGTCAGGGGCGAGGCCCGACTGGAAGACTGCGTGTTCGTGACCCAGAATAAATAGGGAAATATGATGAAACTTGCGGACATTGTTGAAAAGCTGAAATTATCGGTAGAAGCAGCTGCCGGCAAACTTGATGCCGAAGTGGAAAACGGGTATGTAAGCGACATGCTTAGTGACGTGATCGCCAATTCCAGGAAAGGAGATCTTTGGCTTACCCTGCAGGTTCATGAAAACACCGTGGCCGTAGCGACTCTCAAGGAACTGGCCGGGATCGTTATCATCGGCGGTAAGCAGCCCGCGGATCAGACCAGGGAGAAAGCGGAAAAGGAAGGTGTGCCTCTTCTGGCCTCGGATCTTTCCGCCTATGAATTAGCCGGACGTCTCTACAATCTGGGGGTCGGCCGGAAAGGATGAGCCTTTGCGTATTCAAGGCCGATCTGCATCTGCATACCTGCCTTTCCCCCTGCGGCGAGTTGGAGATGACCCCAATGAAAATTGTGGAGCGCTGCCGACGGGAAAAGCTTGATACCGTCGCTGTCAGTGATCACAACAGCGCCAAGAACGTGGCGGGAGTATCGGCCGCCGCGGGCGATGAGGGGCCCAGGATTCTGGCAGGCATGGAAGTGAGCACCGCCGAGGAAGTCCATATCCTGGCACTGTTTGACAGGGCCGCAGAGGTCCTGACTCTGCAGGATACCGTATATAATCATCTTTTGCCCGGACGCAATGATGATGAGCTCTTTGGCATGCAGGTAGTGGCAAACGAGAACGACGAGGTGGAGTATTTTGAATACCGGCTTCTCATCGGAGGGACGACACTGACGGTGGAAGAAGTGGTCGGTCATATTCACGCTCTGAACGGTCTGGCAGTGGCCTCACACGTCGACCGGGGCAGTTACAGCCTTATCAGCCAGCTGGGATTTATTCCGGAAGGATTGGCTCTTGACGCGCTTGAAGTTTCTCCCCGGGGAGATCTGGAAGAGGTAAAGAAGCTCCCTGGCGCCGCAGACTTTCCCCTGATCCGGTCGTCGGATGCCCACCGACTCGATGATATTGGCCGGGTCTGGACCGAATGGACGGTTGCCGAGATGACCACCGCTGAGATGCGGCTTGCCTTGAAAAACCAGGAAGGCAGAAAAGTGGTTTCACGGATGAAGACGGCATGATTGAAATATCGCTCCATATCATCGATATCGTGGAAAATTCGGTGAGAGCCGGAGCCGATCTTGTGGTAATCGATCTGAGTGAGGAAAAGGAAGACTCTACTCTTGCGATTCAGATTCTGGACAATGGCCGAGGCATGGATGAAGATATGCAACGGGCCGTCCTCGATCCCTTTATAACCACAAAGGATAAAAAGAGAGTGGGACTGGGCCTTTCCATGATGAAGGAGGCGGCCAGGAAAACAGGCGGTGATTTGACCATACACTCAATCCCGGACCAGGGAACCAGTGTTGAGGCGGTTTTTCACAGCAATCATATCGACCGCCAGCCTTTGGGCGATCTTGTCGAGATGATGATCGTGCTGCTGACCGCCCATCCCCAGACGGAATTTCAGATAAACTATCATGGGGAAAGAGAAGAATTCAGCTGGCACTCATCCCGTATAGAAGAAGAGTATGGAGAAGCAGTTCGCAGTACTCCGGCCGTGATAAAATTTGTGCGGCGGGAACTGAACGATTTGCGCAAGATTCAAATAGATTGATTATAAAAAGGGAGGTTTTTATTGAAGTCAGTAAAACAAATAGTGGAAAGATATAACAAACGTGAGCGCAGCTTAATTGCCATGCTTCAGGATATTCAGAAGGAAAAAGGATATCTGCCCAAGGAGGCGCTGAAGATCGTGGCCGCCGAAGTGAGTGTCCCTCTCTCCCGCCTCTACAGCCTGGCTACTTTTTATAAGGCCTTCAGCCTGACACCCAGGGGCCGGCACACCATTAATGTGTGCACCGGCACCGCCTGTCACGTACGCGGCGCTGCCAAACTGGTGGAGAAGCTCGAGCGTGATCTGGGAATCAGGAACGGAGAAACCACTGCGGATGAACGCTTTACCCTTGAAGAAGTGAGATGCGTAGGATGCTGCGGATTGGCGCCGGTCATGGTTATCGACGAGAATTTTCATGGTAAATTGACCCAGAAGGATATTGGCAAGGTTCTGGAAAAATATCAATAGGAGTTACAGTGGATTCAAGAAAATACAGGACTCATGTGCTGGTATGCGCCGGGACGGGCTGCGTTTCCAACAGGTCCATGCTTATCAAAGATGCCTTCGAGCAGGAGATCAAGAAGCGGGGACTGGAAGAGGAAGTGCAGATAATCGCCACCGGCTGTCAGGGATTTTGCGAGAGAGGACCGATCGCTATTGTACAGCCTGAAGATGTGTTTTATCAGGAACTCAGCGAGAAGGACATTCCCCTCCTGGTGGAGGAACATTTTCTCAAAGGGCGTCCCTATAAAAAATGCATGTATGTGCCGGAGGATGCCAAGAAAGAAATACCCAAGCTGATGGACATAGATTTCTTCAAGCACCAGATGCTGGTGGTGCTTCGCAACCGGGGCCGGATGGATCCGGAGAAGATTGATGAGTATATCGCATTTGACGGGTATCAGGCGCTGGCTAAAGCCCTGACCGGTATGTCCCCGGAGGAAATCATCGAAGAGATCAAGATCTCCGGTCTGCGGGGACGGGGAGGAGGAGGTTTCCCCACGGCAATTAAGTGGGCACTCTGCAAGAAGTCTCCGGGCGATGTTAAATATCTCATCTGCAACGCCGATGAGGGCGATCCCGGGGCCTATATGGATCGTTCAATTCTCGAGGCTGATCCCCATGCCGTTCTGGAGGGAATGACCATCGGGGCCAAGGCGATAGGAGCCAGCAAGGGTTTTATATACGTACGGGATGAATATCCGCTGGCGGTGAGAAGGATCAAGAACGCCATTGAACAGGCAACTGATTACGGACTTCTGGGAGAGAATATCCTTGACACCGGATTCAGCTTCGAGGTGGAAGTCATCCGCGGTGGTGGAGCCTTCGTCTGCGGTGAGGAAACGGCGCTTATGGCCAGCATCGAAGGTAGACCGGGACGCCCCAGCGCCCGTCCTCCCTATCCGGCTGAAAAGGGACTCTGGGGCAAGCCCACCAATATTAACAACGTGGAGACCTGGGCCAACGTGCCGATTATCATTCAGCGGAGCGGCGCCTGGTATGCTACCCTGGGTACGGAGAAGAGCAAGGGGACCAAGGTGTTCTCTTTGGTCGGTAAAATCAACAATTCCGGTCTGGTTGAGGTTCCCATGGGCATCCCGCTGCGTCAGATCATCTACGGAATCGGCGGCGGTATTCCCGGCGGGAAAAAATTCAAAGCGGTACAGTCAGGCGGTCCCTCGGGGGGATGCGTGCCGGCCAGCCTGCTTGATCTTCCGGTGGATTATGAGAAACTGACCGAAGCAGGCGCCATCATGGGCTCTGGCGGTCTCATCGTCATGGATGAAGAGACCTGTATGGTTGATATCGCTCTTTACTTCATCAACTTCCTGGTGGATGAATCCTGCGGCAAGTGTACACCCTGCCGGGTCGGATTGGTCCGTATGAAGGAACTGCTGGAAAAGATTACCAGCGGAAACGGTGAGCCGGGTGATGTCGAAGGCCTGGAATCCCTGGCCGATTTGATCAAGAAAACGGCGCTTTGCGGACTCGGTAACACAGCACCAAATCCAGTGCTGACCACCCTGCGCTATTTCCGGGATGAGTATGAAGCTCATGTCAATGAGAAACGCTGCCCGGCAGGAGTATGCAAGGCCCTTATCACGTTCACAATAGATCCGGAAAAATGCACCGGTTGTACCCTTTGCGCCAGGAATTGTCCGGTTGAAGCGATTTCCGGAGAAAAGAAAGAGGCGCACATCATTGATCAGGATATCTGCACCCGCTGCGGCGCCTGTAAGGAAGCCTGTCGATTCGATGCCATCACTGTTGAATGAAGAGGAAGCTATGAGTATACATCTCACCATAGATAATAAGAAGATTACCGTAGAGGAAGGCCAGACAGTATTGGAGGCCGCCCTGGCCAATGGGATTTATATCCCTAACCTCTGCTACCACCCAGATCTGCCGCCACTGACCACCTGCAGGCTCTGCGTCGTTCAGATCGAAGGCATGCGCGGGCTGCCTGTGGCCTGTGCTACTCAGGCCAAAGAGGGGATGGTGGTACAGACGAAAACAGAAGAGCTGCAGTCACTGCGCCGCCGGCTCATCTGGCTGACCCTGAGTGAACTACCCCCGGATCAGCCCAAGGATACCCAGCTCATGAAGGTGGTGGAATACTGCGGCGTTGATGAAATCCTGGCCAATTACGCGCCCAAATCGAGGGATCTGCCGGTTCTCGCTGATGATCCTCTCTTCGTGCGGGACATGAATAAATGTATCCTTTGCGGTCGTTGTGTCGCTGTCTGTCAGGAAGTGAGGGGCGTGGGCACGCTGGGATTCATTAATCGTGGTTATCGGTCCGAGATAGGGCCTCCCTTTGGAGATTCCTATGCCGATGCTCTCTGCAAGTACTGCGGCGCCTGTGTTGAGGTCTGCCCCTCGGGTGGGATGCAGGAGAAGTAGCCCGTAAATCCGGATGATCCCGAAGAAGTGCTGGTTCCCTGTCGCTATACCTGTCCGGCTCACATCGACATCCCCCGCTATGTACAGCTGGCCGCGGAGGGACGTTACCAGGAATCGCTGGAAGTGGTCCGGGAAACGGTTCCTTTTCCGCATTCGCTGGGATTGGTCTGTGACCATCCCTGCGAAGCTGCCTGCCGCCGTCAGGATCTGGGTGGCTCTATAGCCATCAGGGATATAAAACGTTTTGTGGCCGAACAAGATGATAAAAGCTGGCGTAAGAAACTGAATGTCGCTCCTGACACTGGTAAGAAAGTGGCCATTATCGGAGGCGGCCCCGCAGGGTTGACAGCGGCCTGGTACCTGCGCCTCAAGGGACATCAGATCACAGTGTATGAGTCGTTAAAAAACTGTGGCGGTATGATGTTCTCGGGCATTCCCCGCTACCGACTACCTATCGAGGTGCTGAACAGCGAGATAGAAGAGATTGAGAATTTGGGTGTGGAAATACACACGGAAAAAAAGGTGGAAGATCTCGATCCTCTTTTCAATAACGGCTATAACGCTGTCTTCCTGGGCCTGGGAGCTCCGGTGGGCAGTTCAATGAAAATTCCCGGAGATGATGATCCCCGGGTGATGGACGGTATCTTCGTGCTCAACGGAATCAGCCATGGCAATGACATGGGGCTCACTGGAAAGATTTGCGTAGTGGGCGGAGGTAACGTAGCTATGGATGTAGCCCGAACCGCTCTCCGAGTGGGTGCCGACGAGGTCCACATCCTCTATCGGCGGGCCAGGGAACAGGCCCCTGCTGATCCGGAGGAGATTGAGGAAGCCTATAATGAAGGGGTGCATTTCAATTTCCTGGTGAATCCGGTCAAAGTAGATCCCGCCAAGGATCACCTCAATATAACCTGTATCCGCATGGAACTAGGACCACCTGATGAAAGCGGACGCCGCAGACCCATCCCCATTGAAGGGAGTGAGTTTGTCATTCCCGCTGATAAACTGGTCGTAGCCATCGGTCAGAATCATGTCGTTCCAGAAAAATTCGATGTTGAGACCGACAAATGGGGCAGTATCCCGGTTGACAAGGGCACTATGATGACTTCCCGGGACGGTGTATTTGCCGGTGGGGACGTGGTAAGCGGCCCGGCCTCGGTGATTAAGGCCATTTCAGCGGGCCGCAGGGCCGCCGCGAGCATCGACCGTTACCTGGGCGGGGATGGTATTATTGATCAGATACTGGTGCCTCGGGAGAACGACAACCCCTGTATCGGAAGCAAGGAGTCCTTTGCCATCCTTAAACGGGCCATTCGCAAGACGCTGCCGGTAAAAGAACGGCTCAAGGGATTCCACCAGGTGGATTTTTGCTTTGAAGAGGATACCGCAGTAGATGAATCCAGCCGTTGTCTGCGCTGTCAGCTTCGTTTGGAGATATCCAAGGCTCCGGAGCCACCTGAGCAGGATTAGGTTTTTGCTTGATTTATTCTACAGAAATGGCTACCTTTAGCGTTCTTGGAGCTATTAAACCAGCTGCCGGCGGTTTTAAGGCAAAGAGGGCCCCGGCTGCGGATAACGCGTCCGGATCTTGAACAACCGGGGCGGGATCTCAGGACGCGGAGAATGGTAGTAAAGTGAAACAAGAAGTATTGCAGATACCCTTTTCCTCCATCAATAAGGAAAGGGTATCATTTAATCTGAAATATACATGCCCGGATGAACCGATTTCCGGGATTGCGGTTTGTCACGAGCCGCTTTCAGTGGTTTGTGATATTACCGCTCTTGACAACGGTTTTCTGGCCGATACCGTAGTCAGAGGAGAGGTGATTTTTTTCTGTGGTCGCTGTGGCAGTGAATTCCCCGGCCGCATCGAGGGCACGGTACAGACTTACTTCACCACCGATCGGGAGGAGTGTGAGGAAGGTGGAGAAGAGAGCGAGATTCGGTATATCTCGCCCGAAGCGGATGCATTGGACATCAGCCAGGATGTCTGGGATGCGATCGTTCTTTCTTTGCCCTCCACGCCTCTTTGCCGGCTGGAATGCAGGGGGCTTTGCCAGCGGTGTGGAGTCAATTTAAATAAGACCAGCTGTCGCTGCAGCGGTAAAGATAATGATTCCCGCTGGGACGGCCTGAAAAATATAAAATTCAACACTAAGGAATAAGGAGTCTGTTGTGCCCTTACCAAAAAGAAAGATATCAAAATCACGCCGAGACAAACGGCGGACCCACCAGAAAGTGGATGCGGTCACGGTAACGGAGTGTTCCCATTGTCATCAACCCAAACTACCGCACCGGGCCTGTCCCAATTGCGGTTATTATAGTGGCCGTCTGGTTACCGTTCCCCGAGAACGGTAGATGAAATCTCAATCTATAATCAAGATTGCGGTTGACGCCATGGGCGGCGATAATGCACCCGAAGCGATCGTATCGGGTGCTATCGAGGCTGCCAGGAAGTCCGGTGGCCGTTATGAAGTGGTTTTGGTCGGGGATGAAGGGGCGATTGAGGAGGAACTGGTCCATCATCATTTTGTAAAGGACTTGCCGATATCAATTGTGCATGCTTCCCAGCAAGTCTCCATGAAGGATGCTCCGGCTTTATCTCTGCGCGAAAAACCTGATTCATCCATCGCGGTCGCCATCCGACTCCATAAAGCGGGTGAGGTTGATGCTGTGGTCAGTGCCGGGAATACAGGTGCTGTCATGGCTTCCGCTTTGGTGCAGCTGCGTACGATTCAGGGCGTGCAAAGGCCTGCCATCGGATCTTTCATGCCTCATGAATCGGGTGTCTGCCTCATGCTCGACGTCGGTTCTAATGTCGACTGCCGGCCTCAGCATCTTTTTCAATTCGGGATGATGGGATCAATTTTTATGAACCACATCATGGGGATTGAATCGCCCCGGGTGGGTCTGCTTAATATAGGTGAGGAATCCTCCAAGGGAACGGAAACGGTACGGGCGGCGTACCGCCTGCTTGAGAAAAGCTCCCTGAATTTCACCGGAAACGTGGAGGGGCGCGATATTCTGCGGGGAGAGACGGATGTAATCATTTGCGACGGATTTACCGGTAATGTGATCCTGAAATTCGGTGAAAGCCTAGCCCGGATGATTTCGCGCACCATGAGACGCACTATTAGGGGCAATTTGCCTGGTACTTTGGGCATGTACCTAATGCGGCCCAGCTTGCGTAAGTTTTTCAAACTTTTTGATTATCAGGAATATGGAGGAGCCCCCCTCCTTGGAATCAAGGGAAACTGTATTATCTCCCACGGCAGCTCTGGTCCCAGGGCCATTAAAAATGCAGTGGAAGAAGCGTGGAGGATGATCACCAGCAGATTAAATCAGCACATTGAAGAACAGTTGGTAAAAATTCGAAAGGATGGCAATAGTGCCAAATAAACCGGTAGCGATGATCCTGGGAGTCGGCTCTGCAGTCTCGGGAAAAGTATTGACAAATCATGATCTTGAAAAAATGGTCGATACCTCGGATGAATGGATCAAGGAACGGACAGGCATTGAACGAAGACATGTCCTGGAAGAGGGCAAAGCCAATTCCGATTTGGCCACTGAAGCTGCGCAAAAGGCCATTGAAGACGCAGGGTTGCAATCGGAAGATATCGATCTGATCCTGATAGGCACGGTTACGCCTGATACCTTGTTCCCATCAACAGCCTGCCGGGTACAATCAAAACTGGGGGCAAAAAAGGCTGCAGCCCTTGATATATCCGCAGCATGTTCAGGATTCATCTACGGTCTTACTCTGGCCAATTCACTTATCGCGACCGGCCAGTCCCGATATATAGTAGTTATCGGCTCAGATGTTCTTACCCGCATTACCGATTGGGAGGACAGGGCCACCTGCGTTCTGTTTGGAGACGGTGCCGGAGCTGTCGTGGTCGGGCCGTCCGACGGGAAGCGAGGCATCCTCTCGACTTACGTGAGGGCTGACGGCAGTCTGGGGCATCTTTTAGAGCAGCCAGCCGGCGGGTCCTTGCATCCGGCTACGGAAGAGACGGTAAAGAACAAGATGCACTTCATCAAAATGGAAGGACGGGACATCTACAAGCACGCGGTCCGGGCCATGAGGGACGCGGCTCTGCACGCCCTTAAGCTGGCGGGGGTATCTTCGGAAGATCTGGATCTTCTCATCCCCCATCAGGCCAACACCAGAATCATCGAAGCCATTGCCAGCCGTCTGAAACTGCCGGATGAAAAGGTCTTTGTAAATATTCAGGAATTTGGGAATACATCCGCCGCCTCTATTCCTCTGGCTCTGGCTCAGGCCAGACAGGAAGGCAGACTCAAGGATGGGGATAAATGCCTGTTGGTGGCCTTTGGCGGTGGCTTCACCTGGGGCGCGAGTCTGATTCAGTTTTAATCAGGAAACGGGAGAGACAGTGGGAAAAACAGCCTTTCTTTTCCCTGGTCAGGGATCACAGATCGTTGGTATGGGGAAAGACCTGTACGAAAATCTTCCCCAGGCAAAAAAACTGTATCAGGAAGCCGACGACCTGCTCGGATTTTCCATCAGCGACATCTCTTTTAAAGGTCCGGAAGATAAACTGAAGCAGACTATGTATACTCAGCCTGCCCTTTATATACACAGTATGGTGCTGGCTGCGGCACTGAAGGAACGCTCGATTAGTGCAGACGCTGCGGCGGGGCACAGTCTGGGAGAATATTCCGCCCTGGCCTTCGCTGGAGCGTTTTCTGTTCAGGCGGGTCTGAAGCTGGTTCAGGAGCGGGGCAGACTCATGCAGCGTGCAGGAGAAAAGGCAGCAGGGACCATGGCTGCTATCATCGGCCTCGATGTCCCTACTGTTATGGAAATTTGTGTCGAAGCGGGAAAACTCGGTGTGGTACAGCCGGCAAATTACAATTCACCTCAGCAGATCGTTGTTTCGGGTTCACTCAAGGGAGTGGAAGAAGCCGTCCGCCTTGCCAAGGAGCGTGGCGCTAAAAGAGTGCTGCCGCTGCCGGTCAGCGGGGCTTTCCATTCGCCCCTTATGACCGACGCAGTGGAGGAGTTCGGCCGCACGCTCGAGCAGGTGGAAATACATATGGCCGGTATTCCGGTATATGCCAATGTGACGGCCAAGCCGGTCAGCAGCGTGAAAGAGACAAGAACACAGCTGCATAATCAGCTGACCCATTCGGTCCGCTGGGTGGAAACCATTGAGAACATGGTAAGCGACGGGATTACCCGTGTTATCGAAGTGGGAGCCGGGAAAGTGCTTTCAGGCCTGGCAAAAAGAATCAGCCGCGACCTCGAGATCGAGACATGCGGTTCTCTGGAAGATCTGGAACGCTTGTAAATTGTTATTGAAGTCTTCAACAATTATTCGTATAATATTTAATTGCACTCTGAGTTGAACTGCATACTGCATATAAGGAACTGGATATGAAGGATCTTAAGGACAAAGTCGCTCTCGTTACCGGGGCGGCGCGCGGAATCGGCCGGGCCATCGCCGAGGAATTGTCCAGTCGTGGGTGCAAGCTAGTGATCTCAGACATTGATGAAGCCGGAGCCCGCGGGACCGCATCAGCCTTGGAGACGGAAGCCTTGGCAATAAAGGCAGATGTCTCCGACAGTAGCCAAGTGGAGAAGCTGATTGAGACTGCTATTGAAAGATTCGGCCGCATTGATATTCTGGTCAATAATGCAGGGATTACCCGGGACAACCTGCTGGTTCGGATGTCAGAGGATGAGTGGGATCTGGTGATGAAGATTAATTTAAAAGGGGCGTTTCTCTGCACAAAACAGGTGGTGCGAGGCATGATGCGGCAGAGAAGCGGAAAGATAATCAATATCGCCTCAGTTGTGGGAGTCATGGGGAATGCCGGGCAGGCGAATTACGCAGCCTCGAAGGCTGGGTTGATCGGTTTGACCAAGAGTGTGGCCCGCGAAGTTGCAGCCCGCAATATTCAGGTTAACGCGGTGGCTCCTGGATACATCGCTACTGAAATGACCAAATCCCTGAGTGATGATGTCAAGAAAGCTTTTCTGGAAAGTATTCCGGCAAAAAGAGAGGGGAGCAGTGCGGATGTGGCCCGGGTAGTTGGATTTCTTGCCTCTACAGCATCTGATTATATTACAGGACAAACGATACATGTTGATGGTGGATTATTAATTGCTTAGAAACCCCGAAGAAAAAAATGATAAAAAGGAGGTGAAAGAATAATGATCGACCAAGATAAGTTCAAGGAGATTATCGTCGACCGTCTGGGTGTGGATCCCAACGAGATTACTCCCGAGGCTTCTTTCATCGATGATCTCGGTGCTGACTCTCTGGACACGGTTGAGCTGATCATGGCCTTCGAAGAGGAATTCGATATCGAAATCCCCGATGAAGAAGCCGAGAAACTGACCACCGTAGGGAAGGCCCTGGATTATCTGAAAGAAAAAGCCAAATAAGGTCCCGAAACAACATGGAGTCCCGTTCCATGGAACGGGACTCCATTTCAAGGAGGAAGTATGGGTGATCGGTGTGTCGTAGTCACTGGTTTGGGCGCAGTGACAGCCATTGGCAATGATGTATCCTCTTTCTGGGAGGGGCTCATCAAAGGCAAGAGCGGCATTTCACATATAAGCAAGTTCGATGCAACAGAGTTCACTTCACAAATAGCGGCTGAGGTAAAGGGCTTTGATTCAACTCATTTTGTTGACGCCAAAGAAGCCCGGCGCATGGATCCCTTCACCGTTTTAGGAGTATCGGCGGGGGTTATGGCCATGCAGGATTCCGGACTTGATGCGGATAAAGAGGACCCACACCGTGTCGGCGTGATCATCAGCTCCGGCATCGGAGGAATGGACATTTATCAAAATGAGCATAAAAAACTGCTGGATAAAGGTCCCCGTCGTATCAGTCCCTTCTTTATCCCCATGATGATTCCGGATATCACTGCAGGGCACTTGTCTATTAAATATGGATTTATGGGGCCCAACTACTGCACCGTATCGGCCTGCGCATCTTCGGCCCACGCCTTGGGCGTAGCCTTTATGCACCTGATGGCCGGTGATGCGGATGTAATGCTCGTCGGCGGGACCGAATCTGTGATTAACGAGATGGCCATGGGAGGGTTTTGCAGTATGAAGGCCCTCTCTACTCGGAACGATGAGCCGGAAAAGGCCAGCAGGCCTTTTGAAAAAAACAGGGACGGTTTTGTTATGGGAGAAGGCGCCGGAGTTGTGGTGCTGGAGACGCTGGCACATGCCAAAAAAAGAGGCGCCAGGATCTATGCCGAATTTTCAGGATACGGCTTTTCCGGAGACGCCTTTCACCTGACGGCTCCCCGTGAGGATGGCGCCGCTCAGGCCCAAGCAATGAAACGGGCCATCAACATGGCAGGATTGAATCCCGATCAAGTTGATTATGTGAATGCCCATGGCACTTCCACTCCCCATAATGATAGGGTCGAGACGATATCCCTCAAGGTGGCGCTGGGTGAAGCGGCCCGCAAGACAGCTATCAGCTCCAATAAATCCATGGTGGGCCATTTGCTGGGAGCGGCCGGGTGTGTAGAATTTATCGCCAGTGTTCTCAGCATCCAGCACGGTATTGTTCCGCCGACCATTAATTACGAAGAGCCTGATCCTGATTGTGATCTTGACTATGTCCCCAACGAGGCACGTACCATGCCGGTAAAGGCAGTCATCAGCAATTCTTTCGGATTCGGCGGCCACAATGTCTGTCTCTGCATAAAGAAATTCGTCGATTAGCCATCCTGGAAAGGGTACATCCGGAGAAACCTGCCATGTTTACCTGGTTTCGGCGGAAAAATAAAGAGAAATCAGTTCTCGGGGAATCCCCTTTGCAGGATTCCCTTTATCATACTATCGGCTACCGTTTTCAGGATGAACAGGTTCTGAAGACAGCGTTAACGCATCGATCAATGAATTGGGAACTTAAGAAGGGATGGCTATCCAACGAACGGCTGGAATTTTTAGGAGATGCGGTGCTGGGACTGGTTGTGTCTGAGCGTCTGTACCGGAAATTCCCCCGTCAGGATGAAGGTGATTTGACCCGTAAAAAATCCTACCTGGTCAGCAGGGAATCACTGGCGACCGCGGCGAAAAGTCTTGGATTAGGTGAACATCTTATCCTCAGTGCAGGAGAGGAACAATCCGGCGGCAGGAAACGGGATTCTATTCTGGCCGATTCATTGGAAGCTGTTATTGGAGCTCTCTATATAGATGGAGGGCTGCCGGCAGCTGAAAGCTTCATCAGCCGTCTGCTGCTGGACGGAGGACGCTTTCCTGAGGAAAGCAGATTCAACCGTAATTATAAGAGTCTGCTTTTAGAATATGTGCAATCCCAGGGAAATAAAAGTCCGCAATATGAGGTTACTCAAGAAAGCGGTCCGGAGCATAAGAAGATGTTTACTGTGCATGTCAGGGTAAATGGAGAAATCCTGGGAGAAGGACTGGGTAAAACAAAGAAGAGCGCTGAACAAAAAGCGGCGTTAAGCGCCCTGGAGGTTCTTGGCGTACGGAAAAAATAGCCTAAGGAAAAGGTGAGAGGAAAAAGGAGAGATTGAATGGAGTATTATCTGACAGAAGAACAGCAGATGATCAGAGATTTGGCTAGACAGGTAGCAGAAGAGAGAATCAAGCCGGTTGCGGCCAAGTATGATGAATCAGGCGAATTCCCCTGGGATATTATGAAGACCCTGTCTGAAATGGACTTCTTTAGAATATATCTGGATGAGGAGTTTGGAGGGCTCGGTCTGGGCACCATGGGGCTGGTGTTAGCAACAGAGGAGCTCTCCCGTGCTTGCGGCGGCATTGCACTTGGCTTTGCTGCCACGGCCCTGGGCACACTTCCCCTCCTTCTCTTTGGCAACAAGGAACAGAAAGAGAAGTTCCTGCCCGATCTGGCCGCGGGAAAGATGCTGGCTGGATTCGCCCTCACCGAGCCTGATGCTGGGTCAGATGCCAGTCGCATGCAAACCACTGCCCGTAAAGACGGTGATTTTTATGTACTAAACGGTTTGAAACACTTTATCACCAACGCAGGAGTGGCCAAGTTTTACACGATTATCGCCTCCACTAATCCGGCCAGAGGGAGCCGCGGGGCTTCGGCGTTTATCGTAGAAGAAGGTACACCGGGATTCTCCTACGGCAAGAAAGAAGAGAAGATGGGAATACGCGCCTCAGCGACAGGTGAATTGATTTTCGAAGACTGCCGTATTCCTAAAGAGAATCTCCTGGGTTCTGAAGGCATGGGATTTCCCATAGCCATTCGGACTTTGGATCGGTCCAGGCCGGGTGTGGCCGCCCAGGCTGTTGGCATCGCCCAGGGGGCTCTGGATCATGCTGTAGCCTACAGCAGACAAAGAGTCCAGTTCGATCAGCCCATCATCTATTTCCAGGGCATTCAGTTTAAGCTGGCCGAGATGGCTACCAAGATCGAGGCAGCCCGGGCTCTTACCTATTCGGTAGCCCGGATGATTGATGCTGGTCATAAGGAATTTTCCAAGGAGTCAGCCCAGGCCAAGCTTTTTGCCAGTGATGTAGCGATGTATGTTACTACCGAAGCAGTTCAAATCTTCGGGGGCTATGGCTATATGCGGGAATATCCCGTGGAGAAGTATATGCGGGACGCCAAGATTACCCAGCTGTATGAGGGTACCAACGAAATTCAGCGGGATGTGATCGCCAAAGCTGTACTGAAGGGATCTATTGCCAAAAAATGAGGTTCTTTCTCTTATGTGCTGATGGTCAGGGTAAGGATAGCCCTGATATCCAGAGGAACAGCATCGATGAACTCATTGCTGACTGGTAAAGACTGAACGGTTTTATGATAATGGCAGTATTTTTCATTTGGTTATAAAAAATGGAGGTGTGGTCATGATAGCTCAGATTGAGAAATGGTTGGGCAAGGAGAGCAAGGATCTTCTTGCCTATACCCCGAAATTCCCGGTTGATCAGCTTCTTTTACCGGGACCCGACTTCATAGAGCGGGTTTGCACTTTTACGGATCGACCTCCTGCAGTACTCAGGAATTTTCAAGCGATGTTTGACCACGGGCGCCTGGCAGGAAGCGGATATCTTTCGATTCTTCCAGTTGATCAGGGTATCGAGCATACGGCTGGCGCTTCTTTCGCGCCTAATCCGCTCTATTTCGATCCGGAGAATATTGTCAAACTGGCTATCGAAGGAGGGTGCAATGCTGTGGCGTCGACCCTTGGAGTGCTGGGCGCCGTCTCACGAAAGTATGCCCACAGGATTCCCTTTATGGTAAAACTCAATCATAATGAATTGCTTACCTATCCTAACAAATTCGATCAGATTTTCTTTGCCAGTGTGCAGCAGGCGTTTGAACTGGGTGCCGTGGCAGTGGGTGCTACCATCTACTTTGGTTCGGAAAACAGCAACCGTCAGCTTCAGGAAGTTTCGGAGGCGTTTCAGTACGCCCATGAACTTGGTATGGTGACCTTTCTCTGGGCCTATCTGCGTAACAGCGCTTTCAAGACCAATCAGGCGGACTTTCACACCGCTGCTGACCTGACCGGTCAGGCCAACCATCTGGGCGTAACAATACAGGCGGATGTAATCAAGCAGAAACAGGCTACCAATAACGGCGGCTTTAAAGCCCTGAACTTCGCCAAAACGAGCGATAAAGTATATTCAGACCTGACCAGTGATCATCCCATTGATTTAACCCGTTATCAGGTAGTGAACTGTTATAACGGCCGGGCGGGTATGATTAATTCGGGTGGAGCTTCAGCGGGCGCGGGTGATCTTGAACAGGCCGTACGTACAGCTGTAATCAACAAGCGGGCAGGCGGAATGGGTATGATTTCTGGCCGTAAGGCATTTCAAAAGCCGATGAAAGAGGGTGTCACACTGCTCAATGCCATTCAGGATGTTTATCTCTGCAAAGAGGTAAAGCCCACCTGATCTGACAGGTTCATTTCTTTCGAGGCCGTCCAGATCTTACGGGTTTCTCTGCGCGGATCCCCAGCAGTACCTGCTGAAGCCCGGGAGCATTGGACGGCTTTTTTAATAGCAAAAGCTGCTTTGGCCGATGAATTCGCGAAGCAGTGAATTGGAAGGAACCAGTGATTGGTCCAGTGGCAGGAAGCGTTCCAGGAGCATTTTCAGCCGAATCGTTTCCGAACGGACCGGGTCTTCACTGTTAATCTCCCGCAGAAACGGCAGTAACAGCGGTCTGAGCACGGCCAGTTCATAGATGAGTGAGGAATTGAAGATAATATCCGCTCCTTCCTGATATGGAAATATATTTTTCTCTTCACCGGATCTGACTGAAGGCCATTTGCTTATGGTGTCGGCTGGAGCATAGTCACGATATTTGGCATCCCGCAGAAGCCG
This sequence comes from uncultured bacterium, assembly GCA_964621645.1. Taxonomy (GTDB): domain Bacteria; phylum Zhuqueibacterota; class QNDG01; order QNDG01; family JAGLOF01; genus CAZUMH01. The sequence goes on along the minus strand of CAZUMH010000003.1, from coordinate 25,159 downwards.
CCTCAAAAGACGCACATCACTGGTATGAACCGGTATGTGGTCCATGATATTGAGCTGGGTAAGCACACTGACATAAATTTTCAATTTCAGGCGAGGCGCGATGCGCCGGGTCAAGGTATCGTTGAGTCCGTGGATTCCCTCCAATAGTATCGGCTGACCCTGAGGCAGACGGTATTCCTGGCTGTCACTTGATTTACCGGTTTTGAAATCATAATGGGGCAGGGTAACCAATTTACCGGTTAAAAGTGCACGCAAATCGCTGTTGAGGCGCTCTATATTCAGCGCCGCCAGGGATTCGAAATTGTAGTTGCCCCGGGAGTCTCGGGGAGTATTCTCCCTGTTGAGAAAATAGTCATCCAGAGAGAGAACCAAGGGTTTTTTCCCGTTTACCCGCAGCTGAATGTTAAGGCGTTTGCTGAAGGTGGTTTTTCCTGAAGAAGAAGGACCGGCGATCAATACCAGGCGAATATCGTTGCTGCGGTCGCAAATGAGGTCCGAAATGAAGACAATTCGCTTTTCGTGAAATCCTTCGCTTATTTTAACCAGTTCTTCAATACGATCCGTTTGGATGGCTGCATTTAGGTCAGCCACATTGGCAACGCCGAGTATCCTCTGCCAGTGGCCGTATTCCTGAAAGACCTGGAATAATTTCTTTTGATTGGTAGGAGGACTGCGCTTCACCCGGCTCTCACGGCGGGGGAAATGGAGGATCATGCCCGAAGACCAGCGGACAATATGGAAGGTTCGAGCCCGTCCCGTTGAGGTAAAGACAGGATCCTGCATGGGGATGATAAAATCGCCGCATCTGTAAAAGATAAATTTTGTCTGGTCAGGATTACCTGCGCACACCAGGGGGTCCTCACCAATGCGGCGCACCTGCTCCAGGGCGTTGTTGCGGGTCATGACAACCGGCGTTATGGGCTCATTCGCGGCGATAATTTCGTTCATAAGTTTTTCAAGTTTCTTCAGTTGTCGCCGCGTCATGCGCTGTTTGTATTTCCAGGTACAGAAGGGACCGTCACCTAGTGAGTGATCGATGAAAAGACGCCGTTCCGGATAGAGTTCCAAGGCAGCCCGCAGCAGGATTAGTTCGACGGTGGCCTGGTAGTTGCGCGCGGCTGATTCAGATCCTTCGTAAATCCATCCAACGGGACAATCCTCTTCGATGGCCTCCCCGAGATGAGCTATCCGGCCGTTTATTGTTCCCAGAACGATTTTCTCCTGAGCCGGAGGACGCACATATTCCAGGATTTCCTGCAGTATCGTCCCTTTGAGAAAAGTGGCTAGCTCTCCGTTTTCCAGTTTTGCGGTAAAGGTATTTTCCGGCGTTCGTATTTTCATGTTTTCCTGGATAGAATTTTAAATAATAATAAATGTAAAAAATAATCCTAACATGTACAAGCTCTTTCTTGTTGACAATCGCGCCGGTTTGTGTTATACTATACCAGATTTTACGGAAAGGAAGCCAGATGAAGAGAAAAGACAGCTCAGTTTGCCTGGTGGGAGCCGGTCGGGCAGGACGGGCCCTGGCCCAAATCCTGAACGAACATGGCATAGAGATTTCTCTGGTTGTTGATAAGAACAAGCATCGGGCTGAAGCGTGCGGCAGGATCTGTAATGCCCCCTTTTCAGACGCGGCAAGAGAAATTCCCCTTAATACGACTTTTATTTTCCTGGCTCTCCCTGACGACAAGATTGCGCTCATGGCAGCGGAGCTGTCCTGCTTATTGACGTTCCCTTCAGGTGTTGTGGCAGCACATCTTTCCGGATTACTGCCGGCAGAAACGCTATCCCCTCTGCGTGAGCGGGGAGCTTTGTTGGGCTCATTCCATCCCTGCCTAAGCTTCCCTGCATTTGAAGGAGAGGCTCTTTCCTGGGATCGGCTCCCTATTGCTGTGCAAGGGGATCCGGAAGCAGAAGAAAGGCTGAAAATCCTGGCCCATTCCCTGGGAGCATTACCTTTCCTGCTGACGGAGAAAGCCAAACCGTTCTATCATCTGGCCTGCAGTCTGGCTTCAAATTATCTGGTTTCACTTCTTTTTGCAGCTCAACAGTGCCTGGATGAGGCCGAAAGTGCTCTCTCTTTGTCATATCTGTTCCCCTTGATCAGGAGCACTCTGAACAATATCGAACAACGAGGGGTAGAGGCCGCCCTCAGCGGTTCCATTCAACGGGGAGATCGGGAAACAGTGGCCTCTCATCTACGGGTCCTCCGGGACCATCTGCCCGGGCTGCTCCCTTCCTACAAGGCTCTGGCCGAAATCACCCTTCAGTTGGCGAAAGAAAGTGGTACGGACCCGGGGAAACTCTCCTCCATCTCGACTCTTTTAGCTGCCGATGAGTAGTACTGTGGTTCCCCTATTAAGAGATTACCATATCCACACGGCCCGCTGCAACCATGCCGATAGTCTGGAAGAGCAGTACGTGCTCCGGGCGCTGCATCTGGGGCTGAAGGAGATAGGATTCAGCGATCACCTCCCGCTGGGGCCCGACTATGATCATGGACACACCATGACCCGGGAAGAGCTCGCTCTCTATGTGAAAGAGATAGAAAGGCTGAGAAAAAAATATCCCTCGATTTCCATCCTGCTGGGAGGTGAAGTCGGCCTCTTCCCGGATTTTGCGCAACAGCTGCAGCAACTGCGATCCAGCAATCCTTTCGATTATATCATCGGATCGGTCCATTATTTCGGCAGCCTTTTTGTCTTTTTAAAAACGCCGCTGGATGATTTGAAATTCGATCAGGGACAGGAGGTTAATACCTATTTTAATCTGTACGAGGAGGGGATAGCTTCCGGCCTGGTGGATGTTGTCGGCCATATGGATGGAATTAAATGGCTTTTTTCTCTCACCGATCCCTTAATACAGCAGCGCCTGGAGCGGTTACTCAGCCGGATCGCGAGCGCGGATATCATTCTGGAGGTGAACTCCTCTGGCCTGCGCAAGAAACCGAACCGGCTCTATCCCGATGATGCCATCATCAGACGGGCGGGAGAACTTGGAATAGCGTTTTGTGCCGGTTCGGACGCTCACCGTCCTGAGGAAGTGGGCCTGGATTTCGATTCCATCCAAAAGAGCCTCGAAAGGGCCGGGATATACGGTACCGCTGTCTCTGATTCGGGGCTGACTATATTCCGGGCTGGATCTTGATCCGTTTTTTCCTTTTTCCATCCCCCACATTTACCCTCTTTAGGCAGTCTTTTCTGTTTATATTTGATTACAAAATGTGAGATTTTACTTACAAAAAAACCTGCTTGTCAATGTAGCTTTTTTATCCCTTATTTTTACTGTCTTGATAATTTGATATATAACAATTAATTATCATGATATTTCAAAGAGAGGATAAAGTGATTTCTCGAGAGGTACAATATTTGCATTAATCAAATCGTTAACCATATACAAGGAGGCGGGAAATGCGGTTTGAATGGCCGAAAGGAAAAAACTTCATTATCGCTCCGGAAGGCTTTACCGGTGCGGAAAATATGTCCTTGCTGAGAAACCGTCACACAAAAGTCATGACAATGAGATTCCTCGCCGACGGTCCGGCCTTCTATTTTAACCCATTGCCGCCAGAAAAAAGGAAAAATTAAACGGTTCGATACCAGGGATGAATAGAATAACAATAATCTTATTTACTATCCTTATATCAGCCGGTGTGACCGTTCTTTATTCTTTCAGTCCGGGAAGGGATTCGCTGCTTTCGGCAAACAACGATAACGGCGCGATTATTCCTGAATTCCATCGAGAGGTATTCAGCGAATTGAATAGAACAATGAATCGGGTACGTTTTATTATAAACGCGGAATCCAGCCGTATCTTTTTCAGAGATGAGGATGGAGGCCTGCATGATTATTTCCTGGAAGGCGGAACTCTTTGGCATAATCAGGATGTTGTGCTGACGGGAGTCCAATTTTTACACTTTGAATATCGCGACCGCTATAACAATCTCCTGGCTCGGGTACAAAGGGAGTCAGACGAAATCTATTCTTTGTCCTATACGATGAAAATTAACGTCGATGGAGCGGCCCGGTTCGCCCGCTATCGGTCCTTGAAAAGCAGTAACCAATTATTATTGGCCTCAACACACTAGCAGTTACATCTTCTTCCACTATCCCCACCCCTTAAAAGGCGCTTCCAAAGGAGCGCCTTCCTATTGATAAGGTACCCACGAACGTTTCTCCCATGTATTTATCCGGATTCTTTCGGGATTCATGCCTGGGCGGGCCGTAAAAAGCCGTTGTTTTTTTCCCTTCCGTTCGATATTTTAATGAATCCACGCATTGAACTTTCTTATCCAAGGAGAGTGCCATGAAACTAAGAGTCCTGCCAATCTTTCTGGCTTTTCTGGTTATGGGATTCGCTGACGCAGTCGGCCCCTTTGTGGGGCTGGCAAAAAATCAGTTCGCCCTCAGCAATTCACTTGCGTTTCTCATCCCTCTGGTGGGATTTATTATGTTCGGGCTGCTTTCTGTGCCAATGGGAGTTCTGCAAGCCCATAAAGGCAAGAAATTTATCCTCCTTTTAGGATTAATCGTTGCCTTCGTCGGTTTGATCATCCCCATATTCGGCCTGACGTCTTTCCCCCGGTTTCTGGTCACTATTCTGCTTCTGGGCGGAGGAGCGACGATTCTGCAGGTAGCCGGCAACCCCATCATGCGGGATGTCTCGGAAGAGGGCAAGTATTCCCGCAACCTCTCTCTGGGACAGTTTGTCAAGGCAATCGGCTCGCTTTCGGGCCCGGTAATCCCGGTCCTGGCGGCCCGTTTCTTCGGATTGGACTGGTCCGTTATTTTCCCTATATACAGTGTGGCGATAATAGTCACTCTGGCAGCAGTGGGATTATTGAAGGTGAAAGAAAAGGAGGGAAGTGCCGAAAACCTGGCCACGTTCCGATCCTGTCTGGGGCTTCTGAAAAACCGTTACGTGTTTATGATGGTTTCAGCCATCTTTCTCTATGTCGGGGCAGAGGTGTGCATGAGTTCCGGTATTCCCTTATATCTGGAAGAAGCCTTTGGGATAAACATCGAGAAGATCGGCATTTTAGGAACGGGCCTTTTTTTCCTAATGCTTACTATGGGACGCCTCCTGGGGGGAGTCATTCTCACCTGGATGTCGCCCAAGCGTTTTTTCTTATTGACGACCCTGATATCGTTTTTGGCGATCGTGGGGCTGTTTTTTGGGGTAAAGATCGTGGCGCTGGTGTCGGTGATTCTGGTTGGGCTGGGATTTGCCAATATTTTCCCGCTCATTTTCTCCATTACCGTTGACGGAATGCCGGAAAAGACGAATGAATTATCCGGTCTTATGGTTACGGCAATTGTTGGAGGAGCGATCCTGCCTCCTCTAATGGGGCTTATTGCTGACAGGATTTCGGTGGAAGTAGGATTTATTGTTCCATTGCTGGCATTTCTTTTTATAGGCTATGTAGCAGTGCGTCATCAACGCCCTGCTGCCGGGAGATAGGTGAATGGATTATCGTAATGACAGACGGACGGTGCTGACCTTGGATGCCGGAGGGACAAATTTCATCTTCTCAGCCATGAGGGAAAACAAGACGGTGGTCGATCCGGTTCGCAGAGAGGCCCACGGCGACAACCTGGAGCGCTGTTTACTGTCTATGGTCGAGGGATTCAGGGAAGTGCTGAAGAACCTTCCGGAAGAACCGGTGGCGATAAGCTTTGCCTTTCCCGGACCGGCCGACTATCCGGCCGGGGTTATCGGTGATCTGGTGAACCTGCCCGCGTTCAGGGGCGGCGTGCCCCTGGGGCCGTTTCTGGAAGAAGAGTTCGGCCTTCCGGTGTTCATCAACAACGACGGTGATCTTTTTACCCTGGGGGAAGCCATATCCGGATTCCTTCCTTTTGTGAACAGTTTACTGGAAGAGGCTGGCAGCCCCAAGCGTTACGGTAATCTTTTTGGAATAACGCTGGGTACTGGATTTGGCGGGGGACTTGTCCACAGAGGCCGTCTCTATATCGGGGACAATTCGGCCGCAGGCGAGATTTGGATCCTGCGAAACCTGCTGCTGCCCCACTCTTATGCCGAAGAGGGTGTCAGCATCCGGGCGGTGAAACGGGTCTACGCCGAGGAGTCGGGAGATGATAATCCACCCGATCCAAAAGCCATTCGTGACATCGCCCTGGAACAGGCTCCCGGTGATGCCAAGGCGGCGAGACTGGCCTTTCAGCGTCTGGGTAAGACGGTGGGGGACGCCTTGGCGACGGTAATGACCATCCTGGATGGATTGATTGTGGTCGGAGGGGGGCTCTCCGGGGCCTATCCACTCATTGTACCGGCACTCCTGGAAGAGATGAATGGCTATTTGAAAACCCTGGCGGGCCAGCAGATGAATCGTCTGGTAGCCAAGGTGTACGATTTGGAAGAACCGGGCTCACTGGAACGGTTTCTCGTGGGGCAGGCTAAAGATGTCGCCGTGCCCGGAAAGAATAGGATGATCCGGTATGATCCTCATAAGCGCATTGGAATCGGACTTTCCAGGCTGGGCACCAGTGAGGCCGTGTCCGTAGGAGCCTATGCCTTTGCCCTGGAAGCTCTTGATAATATATAGATAAACGAAACGACTTTTCAATTGACATTCAGAAGGATTTTTAGTAATTTTTTTCTGCGTTAAAACATCGGGGACGAATTGGATTCGACGGGTTCTGCGGTGTTGGAGAGCGCGTGTCCAGGTTCTGGCACCTGGTAAATAACCAGAACACATAATAATCGGCAACGATTATTCATACGCACTGGCTGCCTAAAAGGTAGCCCGTTCTGCCGGCACCGCACCTGCCGGGTTCCGGTAAGAACGTCGCAATCGGCGGGTTAGCTGTTTCCTTCGCCTGAAGGGAAACAGTGAATATCACTCAGGCTCAGCCGGAAACGATCCTGTCTGTTGGGTTGTAACGGCGAAGATTAATAACAGACTACGCACGTAGTGGTCTCCAGGGTTGCGTTCTCGGACGTGGGTTCGATTCCCACCGTCTCCACTATCTGAAGAGGAAAAGGGGGACAGTGTTTGCTGCCCCCCTTCCTCTGCATTAAAACACAGATTTCTCGTGTCAGAGTGATTCCACGAGTATTTTCCTGATTCCGGAGTTCCGCTTGGATAACGGCCGTTCAAACTGAAAGGAAGATTATGGATGTCATCAATGATTTTCTCGTTACAGTAAATGGATTAATCGGCAGCAACTCCGACTGGTTTCCCTTTGTGCTTCTGGGAACAGGTATCTTTTTTACCCTCTATTTAAAGTTTCCCCAAGTGCGTTTTTTCAAACATGCTACCAGAATTGTTACTGGGAAATATGAGAAGGATACTTTTGAGGGCGATACAACCCATTTCCAGTCGTTGACCACGGCTCTGTCCGGGACCGTGGGCACCGGTAATATCGCGGGAGTGGGCCTGGCCATATTCATGGGAGGTCCCGCGGCCCTTTTCTGGATGTGGGCCACGGCGTTTTTCGGTATGACTCTGAAATTCGTGGAATGTACTCTTTCTCATAAATACCGTGATGTGGAAATGGACGGCAGTATCGCCGGCGGCCCCATGTTTTACATGGAGAAAAAGCTGCGTATGAAATGGCTGGCAGTAATTTTTGCCGTGGCCACGGTGATCTGCAGTTTCGGAACCGGTAATTTGCCTCAGATTAATAATATGGCTGTTTCCGTGGATGCCACCTTCGGAATCCCCCCCTGGGCTACAGGTGGCTTTCTGGCAGTCATCCTCACGCTGATCATCATCGGCGGGATCAGGCGGATCGCGAAAGTGACGGAGAAGATTGTTCCCTTTATGGCCATTATTTATGTAATCGGGGCCCTGGCGGTGATCCTGGCGCATCCCTCCAATATCCTTCATGCCTTCGGCAGTATTCTGAAGAATGTCTTCAGTGGTACGGCGGCTATGGGAGGATTCCTGGGAGCATCATTCTCCTTCGCTCTAACCAACGGTGTCAGCCGGGGCATCTATTCCAATGAGGCGGGACAGGGTTCCGCCGCGATCGCCCATTCCGCGGCCAAAGCGGACGAGCCGGTTTCGGAAGGCATGGTCTCGCTGCTTGAGCCGTTCATTGATACCTTAATCATCTGCACACTGACGGGCCTGGCAATCATGGCTTCGGGGGCCTGGAACGAGAAGGTCCCAAACACGTTCCAAAGGGCCGATTTCGAGATCGTTCAGGGTGTCTGGGATGAGCATGATGCCGCTGGCGTACAATCATTAACCCGGCATCTCAACCATGAATCCGACGATACGATCCTTCCTTACACCGGCACCCTGCAGGTGCAGGATGGGAGTATCTCTTCCGATGTACCGTTTACTATCATTCACGCCCGCTCGGTGGCCGAGGATGTCCAGTTCTTATCAGAAGGTGAACCCTATTCGGGGGAACTGGAAATTGATGAGGGAAAACCGGTGGACACCTCCCTGGAGATAGAGGGGCGGTCCCTGGTGCACAGCGCCCGGCTTACCACGGAGGCCTTCAGGCGCGGTTTCTTCGGAGAAGGGGGCAAGTTTTTGGTCTCGATCGGATTAGTTCTGTTTGCTTTCTCAACGGTGATCTCCTGGTCCTACTACGGCGACCGCGCTATTACCTATCTGTTGGGATTGAAGTTCGTATTGCCCTACCGCATTGTCTATGTCATCGCTTTCTTTGCTGCGGCGTTGGCGGATACTACCATAATCTGGACCTTCGCCAATATTGCCATTGTACTCATGGCCGTCCCGAATCTTTTCGGCATTCTCATCCTGCACCGGGATATGAAGACTTCCGTCATCGACTACTGGGCCAAGTTTAAAGAAGAACATGCCGATGAGGCGAAACGACTTAACCTGAAATTTAAGGATTAATCTATGCAAGCAGATCGCGGTAATTTCAGCAGAATGGGATTCATCCTTGCCGCGGCCGGGTCGGCCGTGGGACTGGGAAATCTCTGGAAGTTCCCATACACGGCGGGCGAGAACGGCGGGGGGCTCTTTGTCATCATCTACCTTCTTTCAGTCGTAATTATCGCCTTTCCGGTTCTTTTGGCCGAAATCACACTGGGCCGCCATACCGGCAAGAATCCGGTGGGGGCTTTCAATGCCATTAAGCCCGGATCAGCCTGGAAACTGGTAGGTTACCTGGGCGTTGCCAGCGGTTTCATGATCCTTTCCTTCTACTCGGTAGTGGCGGGAGCCACGGTGGGGTATTTCGCCAAAGCGGTACTGGGCCATTTCAAGGGAATCCAGAGTGCCGAGGCTGTTCAAGCCTATACGGCTTTTTCGGCCAACGGATTTTTACAGATACTGCTGCTGGCTGTGTTTATCTTTCTGACAGTGTATGTGGTCTCCCGGGGAGTGGCGGGCGGTATTGAAAAGTTCTCCAAAATTCTCATGCCCATGCTCCTGGGAATCCTGCTTCTCCTTTTACTCCGCGCCTTAACACTGCCGGGAGCATCCAAAGGAGTGGAGTTTTATCTAAAGCCGGATCTGAAAGCCCTGGAACCGAAGATCATTATCGCGGCCATGGGACAGGCCTTCTTCAGTCTCAGTCTGGGCATGGGAACGATGATTACTTACGGCTCCTACGTGAGCAAAAAGGAAAATCTGGCCACAGCGGGTGGATGGATCGCTTTGTTTGACACTGCCATCGCCATTATTGCAGGATTCATTATTTTCCCGGCTGTCTTCTCCCAGGGTATGGATCCGGCTGCCGGTTCCGGCACCATGTTCAATGTCCTTCCGGTACTGTTCGCTAAAATGCCCGGAGGGTTTGTTTTCGGACCGCTTTTCTTCCTGCTTCTGGCCATTGCCGCTCTCACATCGACTATTTCTATCCTTGAGGTGCCGGTCGCCTATGTGGTGGATGAACGCAGCTGGAACCGCAAGAAGGCCGCCATGCTGGTGGGGGGAATAGCTTTCTTGGTGGGTATCCCTTCCGCGCTTGGCCAGGGAGCGGTGAATTTCTTCACCAATCTGCCTCTCCTGCATATGAGTTTTCTGGATTTCTGGATGCTGATCTGGGGCAATTTCTCTCTCAGCATCGGAGCGCTTTTTATCGCTCTTTTTGTGGGTTGGAGCTGGAAGACAACGAACGCGATTAAGGAACTTGAGCTTAGCGGTCACACTTTCAAAGGGGCCACACTCTGGATGGTTACCATACGGTACATTTCACCGCTTCTGATTCTACTCATTCTTTTAGGATCCTTCCTATAGAATAAAGAAAAAATGAGAATGGCGGGCTTTTTGAAGCCCGCCATTTTTTTTGCAGCGACATCTCAGGATATATCCGGTTCCTCGATGAAGCTCAGGGGGAACCGTCCTCCTCCGGATTAGTTTCACCCAAATAGATAAATCTATCCAAAAGATTGATGTACTGGCTCCATCTGCGTCCCGGTCCGGAATCCCTTTCGATGATATGGCTGACGGCGTTAGCTTTGGAATCCATCTCGTCGGCGTAATAGAGGATGATGGCTTCCACTATTGCCGGCAGCACCGGAGAGCCGTGTTGCAGTTCGCCCTGATGGCTTAAAATCATATGGACGACCAGATTCTTCAGCTCCTCGGGAAAAGCGTCAGGCAGATTATCGATCCACTCTTTTACCATCTGAGCCCCGATGCTGATATGGCCCCAGAGGCGTCCTCGGTCAGTAAAATCAATATAGCCCGAGGAAAAGCCATATTCCTCCAGTTTACCTATGTCATGGAGCAGAGCACCCGTGATGAGCAGATCGTGATCCACCCGGCTGTACCGCTCCGCCATGACCTGGCTGGAGCGCACGACACTCATCGTGTGCTCCAGCAGACCACCTTTGTAGGCATGGTGCCAGAGTTTGCCTCCTGGAGCCAGTTTAAATTGAGCGGCCCGTTTTTCATCATTAAAGACAAACCGCAGCAGCTGGGCCAAAGGAGGATTTTGCACGCTTTCCACGATCTGGAGCAATTCTGTATAAAGAGTTTCAATGTCGATGGGGGCGCTGGGCAGGAATATATCCGGGTTGATGCCGTCGGCATCGACGGTGGGCCGGATCTTTTCCACGGAAAGCTGCAGGCGGTCGTTATAGGTCATTACCGTTCCCCTGACCTTGACGATCATCCCGCTGCGAAGGCTGTCATAATGGTCCCGTACCTTATCCCAGAGGGTAGCGGAAATATGTCCGCTGGCATCACCAAGACCGATGACGAGATAGGGATCACCGTCCCGCTTGGTTTTTAATTCAACCTTGCGAAGAATAAAATAGGAGGTGACGGTATCACCCGGATTCAGTTTGTCGATAAGATGGCCTATATCCTGTTCATTCATTATCACTCCCGGGATTGATAATGAGCATTTCCATGCCGGCCTGACGGATGCGGGCAGTGTCTGTCAAGACCGGATGATAGAAATGATCCTTATAAAGAATGATCTGGTCCTTGTAGTGAGGATCCAGAGGCTGTCCTGATTGTCCCGCCGGTATGACAGCCAGAGAGTTATCCCGCTGTCCCAGATCCCAGATGGTCCGCAGAGAAGATCCCCATGTCACCGGATAATCATCGAATGTGTCGGCACCAAAAGCGCTGATGGTGGTGCCGGATCCGCCCAGCGGCAGCGGTTCCAGAGCAAATGTCGGTCTCAGGAGGGGTTGGGAACTGAGAGGATGTGCCAGGGTCAGACGATGCAGCTTACCCCAGGACCATGCCGACATTTCCGGATCGTATTTTTCACGGAGGAACTTAACCGCCTGCTTGAAACTCTTCAGGGCTGTTTCACGGGCGGTTTCCCTGTGGTTCGGGGTCTGGGTGTTGTCAAACCAGGCGGAAAATCGCTTATTCGTCAGAAGCTCGAGACAGGCGCTGCGGGGCAGGGATTCTGTTTTAAGCCAGCGTGTATAGAGGGTTTGTCCCATTTCATCACGGAAGGTGTTTTCGGAAAAATAACGCTGGATGAAGTGGAACAGGGTTGCTTCGCTGCTGCCGGTGGACATGCTGCCGTCCCAGGCGAGCATCCTTCTGAAAATCATTCCATACCGTTCCGAACTGCTGAGGCTGTCCGCCACCAGGTTGAGAATATGGCGACAGAATTCCCGGGCATAGGGAGAGATGATGTCAGCCTGCATCTCCCTCATCTTGCGCATGGTAATTAAAGGATTGTCTTTTAACAGTTCTTCGATGCGTTTCAACCGGGATCCCACGGCAGGCAGGAGAGGCAGACCCGAAGTGTTATCAGGATGATTGGCAGCCGCTATCCAGCCTCTGCTCGGATTGTACTCATGTGGCAGCCGGCGGAACGGCACCCAGCCCTTCCAGGCGGCATTGGCATCCGTGCCGAGTCTGGGCAGGAATGGATTCCCGGAGCGGAGGGGCAGAGCTCCGGCGGCCTGGATTCCAATGTTCCCAGTGGTGTCGGCAAAGATGAATTGCTGGGGAGCTATGTGGTAATTTTCCAAGGCTGAGCGGAATTGTTCCCAATTGGAAGCCCTCATGAGGCCCAGATACGCGAGAGCATCATCGCTTGGCTGCAGACCGGTCCAGGACAGAGATACGCTTATCCCCGCTTGACGATACTTCGGCAGCAGATGCGAGATAATGGGCCCGTGTTCGGTTTCAAGAATCCGCAGCGTGCGGGATGAATCCAGGCGAACGGGGATCTCTTCCCGGATAACCTTGAGAGGCTTACGTCCGGCACCGCTGTCGTAGAAATGACCGTCTCTGTTGTCCAACTTTTCCAGAAAGAAATCCATATCATCGGCCATGAGACTGGTGAGTCCCCAGGCGATGGCCCGGTTGTTTCCAATGATGACGCCGGGCAGACCGGGCAGGGAATGACCGTACACATCCAGTCCTCCGCCACAGAGATTGACTTCGTACCAGAAGCCTGGCAGGCTCAGTCCCAGATGGGGATCATTGGCCAAGAGGGGTTTGCCTGTATCACTGCGCCGACCGGAAACCACCCAACTGTTGCTGCATGAGTAATGAACATCCGGAGAAGGAAAGCCGATCCATTTTCCAAGGGAATCGTTCAGACTCAAGAGCCGGCTCATTCCGGGGGCCGCATCCCAGGAAACTCCTTCAATACCCGGAAGGATCTCCGCGGTTAGGGCGGGACCGACTTTTTCCACCAAGGCGCCGAGGGTGAGGTCTGTATTCCAGCCGAAGCTGAGGTTCCAGGCGAACCAACGGCTTACGGCGATGCAGTCAGCCACAGTCCAGGGATCTGGAGTATATCCCAGCAGAATGAATTCGACAGGGAGACGATCGTCCTGCAGTGTCAGGTATCCGTTTATTCCATCGGCATACGCCTGATACATCGTCCTCGTTTCGGGGGAAATAGTCTCCGCTATCCTGTCCGCGGCGCGGCCGATGCCGATGGTGAGCATGAGGCTATCTGTTGACAGAGCCTGAGCACCAAATATCTGGGCCAGCCGTCCCCGCGCGATGCGGCGCCAGAGATCCATTTGCCAGATGCGGTCCTGGGCCGTAATAAATCCCTGCGTGAAAAAGAGATCATGTTCCGAGCGGGTCAGGATATGAGGGATACCGTACCCGTCCCGATACACTCGTACTTTGCTGGTGATTCCCGCAACGGTTATTTCCCCCTGGGTGCGGGGCAGCGATCGGGTGATGAGCCGATACCCCAAGCCGCATAGTGCTGTCAGCCCCGCGAAGGCGACGATGAAAATTAAAAAGATAATTTTTGTGGTTTTTCGCATAGATGTCCATTTTCATGAATCAATTATTAGGTGCGCCTTCCCCGGTACAAGGGTATTTTGCCGCTGGTATTACGGTCAGGGCAGAGCGTCGTTACCGTTCTTCACTTTGAAAATCAGGCTGAAAACATCTCATCGTCCTTTTTATCTTTGTTGAAAAGCACGTATATATGTACATCCCTGCATCCTGGCTGGTCCCGTCTCGTCCGGATCGCAAGAAAGATTAATGCAGCCCCCGGTCGGGATTAAACTGATTTTCCCTTTCCGGTCATCTCTCAGGAGTGGAGTTTTCTGCGTGAGCGTGCCGCCAGCCGGTAGAGATACCATCCCAGAGCGGCAAATATGATCGCAGACACCACCTGTCCCATCCAGGGGGAGGGATACTGTATTTCCAGATAATTAGGTGTTTTTGATATTATTACCGCGATAATGGCAATCACAACACCCATCAATCCCTCTCCTGCTATAAATCCGGAACCGAGCAGAATGCCCTGATCGCGGCTTTTTTCCACCTGATCTTCGTCTGCGCCGTATTTTTTATCCACCATATGTCTCAGAAGGCCGCCGAGAAATACCGGTGTCATGGAGTAGAGCGGCAGGTAGACGCCCACGGCGAAGGGCAGAGGCGGAATTTTAAAGAACATAACGATTATGGAAATGCCGGCGCCGATTCCCACCAGGTCCCAGCGCAGGTTGCCGTCCAGGACCCCGTCCAGAACGGTTTTCATCAGGGTCGCCTGGGGGGCGGGCAGCTCTTCGCTGCCGAATCCGTAGGCTTTACCCAGATAAAAGACGGCGAGACAGACAAAGAAGGCCGACCCGACTGCCCCGAAAAGTTCGGCGATCTGCTGTTTGCGGGGAGTGGCGCCCACGATGAAACCTGTCTTCAGATCCTGTGATATATCCCCAGCGATGGAGGCTGCGATACAGACGATTGTTCCGATGGTCAGAGCGGTGACCTTGCCGGTCAGATCGGTCCATCCCAGAATTTTAAAAATCAGTCCGGTGCCCAGCAGGGTGACAATTGCCATTCCCGAAGTTGGATTGGAGGAAACACCGATCATGCCCACGATGCGGGATGATACGGTAACGAAGCAGAAAGCAAAGATCGCGATGGCCAGAGCGCTGAAGAACCGCATCATCATGTAAGTGCCCTGTCCAATAATACCGGGAATGAAGGTGATCATGAGCACGATTAAAGAGACACCCAACAGTACCCATTTGATGGAGAGATCCTGCTCGGTGCGCAGCCGGCTCTGATTGAGGTGAGAAGCGCTGGCCCGCAGTTCCCGGATGCCGACCTTGAGCGAGTTAATCATGGTCGGAATAGATTTGATCACGGTAATAATACCCGCTGCGGCTACGGCGCCTGCCCCGATGATGCGGATATATCCTTCCCAAATCTCCTTGGCGGTCAGACCGTCAATGGTCGTGATGGAGGGATCGAGTCCTTTGGAGCGCAGGTATTCCAGCGTGGTGGGCCATATCTCAGTATTGCCGAATTTCCAGGCGATAATGGGAATAATAAGCACCCAGGAGACCAGTCCGCCCCCGACCATGATGGCACCGATGCGCCGGCCCAGAATATAGCCCACTCCCAGCAGAGCCGGGGTGGTTGAAAGCCCTACTTCACCTTTTTTAATGAGGGGCAGGTGAATTTTTACCTTATCCGGCCAGAGATGGGCCAGGGAGATCAAGCCTTTATAAAGAGCCGCAAGACCCAGTCCCTTGAAGACATTCGCGGCTGATGAGCCTAAACCGCCTGTGGCGGCCATCAGCACCTCGGCGCTGGCCGTGCCCTCCGGATAGGGAAGGTTATTGTGCTCCTTGACAATAAGAAAGTTACGCAGGGGGATCATAAAGAGAATGCCCAATACGCCGCCGCAGGCGGCCAGCAGGGTAAGTTGCAGGAGTGATGGATCGGATACCTGGCCGGGATTCTCCCGGGCCCAGATGAAGAATGCCGGGATCGTGAAGATCACGCCCGAGGCAAGAGATGAACTGGCGGATCCGGCCGTCTGGGAAATGTTGCACTCAAGGATTGTCGATTTTCCGAAGATGGGAGTGAGCAATCGTAAAATGGCGACGGATACGACAGCCAGGGGGATCGCGGTGCTGATGGTCAGTCCAACCCGCAGCCCCAGATAAGCGTTAGCGCTGCCGAACACGGCTCCTAATAGAATTCCCAGTACGACGGTTTTGACATTGAAATCCCGCATGGTGACATCGGCTGAAATAAATGGCTTATGGTCTCCCATACACAGAATTCTCCTCTATTCGTTACTGTTCAGGAAAAGTGTTTTTATTTTGTCTGTGAATTTTTATATTAATCGCGTCTCGAATTTTTCGGCCGGGTAGGTATAAGAAAAACATTTTTCGGCTGAGAATCAAGCGGATTCTGAACGGGTCGCAGGTGACGGGAGAGCGCTCGTGCACATACGATTGATCCGGAAGCAAATCAAGGGATTGTGGCCGGTTTTCATCTTCACTTTGATGATATCTATTTTCCCGCTGTTGCCGTCCAGAGCCGTGGATACGATTTTTTCCCCTGACGGCCGGATTATTCTCAATTGTGATCTGCGGGTGCATGAGGCTCCCTATCCTTCAGGACTGCAATTCTATTTTAACGTTCAGTTTAATTCCTTTACCGTCATCAAAGATTCCCCTTTGGGGTTGTCTCTGGAAGGGAGACCCCCGCTTTTGGGCGATTGGCGGCTGTATGACCAGCAGGTTCGCACACATACCGAATCATTCCGGGATTGTTTTGGTAAAAGGAAACTGGTAACAATAACCTGGAAAGAGGCCGTATTCTCACTGCAGGAGAAGCGGCCGCCTTTCCGTCTATTAAAAGTCCATTTCCGGGTGTCCAATGACGGAATAGCATTCCGCTATGAAATCCCCGCCCAACAGATCGATCTGCCATTACGACTGACTGCTGAAGAGACACAAATTTTTCTTCCCCGGGATTACACTTCTTATGCACTTCGCCGCTCTTCTTTCACTTCTACGTATCAACGGCAATATACAGTCGGTCAGATCAGTAAATGGATTCCGGATTCGCTGGTGGCGCTGCCTCTGCTGATGCAGGACGGCGAAAATCACTGGCTTGCCTTTGCCGAGGCGGAACTGCGAGACTGCGGCGGTCTTAATTTGCTTCCGGGAAACGAGTACGGGGAAATTTCATTACACGCGGCTCTGGCGCCGTTGCCGGGCGACAGTGCCGTTGTTTCGATTGCGCGTCTGCCATATAAGACTCCCTGGCGGGTCATTCTCATCGCGGACCAGGCGGCCGAGTTATTGGAATCTGATTTTATTACAGCGCTGAATGCTCCCAGTATGCTGACTGAAGCCGATTGGGTCAAACCGGGTCTTTGCCTGGATTCGGGCTGGTTAAGCCAAAACAGCAGGTCAGCTCTCCCGTCCGCCGGTATCAGTACAGACAGCCTTCTTATGCGCGTGCACTTCGCAGCCGGGAACGGTATTCCCTATGTTTTGGCAGGGCCGGGCTGGAATGGGAATACAAATACCGGAGCCGCTGATGTCAATTCATCCGGATCAGGTATTGACATCGATGCCGTTCTGAAGGCGGCACGTGAGGAGGGTGTCGGCATTTTCCTTTGGCTTGAATCCAGCCGCCTGCGGGATCGGATGGAAGAATTTTTTTCTCTTTACCAGACGTGGGGTGTATCCGGCCTGGTCATTCACCTGCCCGCGGCGGAAGATCAGGAAGCCGTGCGCTTTAAGCGGCTCCTGGCTGAAAACAGCGCCAGACATAAACTCATGATCGTTTTTCACGGGGGCTACAAACCGACAGGAATGAGACGCACCTATCCCCATATCCTCAGCGAGGGTGCCAGTCTGAGCTCGGCTGAGACAGAGGGAGGCGGTCATGCTGACCCGATGCATGATCTGATCCTGCCGTTTACCAGAATGCTTGCCGGCCCCCTTGACGCGGCCGGAGGCTGTTTCAGACCGGTGAACCGAAGCAGCTATGATCCGGATATCTATCCGCCGGTTGTCCAGGGAACCAGAACGCACCAGCTGGCCATGTACTTGGTATATGACTCACCGCTGGCCCGGCTCGCCGATTTTCCTTCCGCGTATACCAAGGGAGAAGGCTTCGATCTGCTGAAAAATCTGCCTACGGTTTGGGACAGTACGGCTGTTTTACAGGGAAGGCCGGGTGATTACATCATTATCCTCAGGAAGAAAGGGGAGGAACTCTATGTGGGAGGTCTCAACGGCTGGCAGCCGCGGGAAATAGCCTTGCATCTCGATTTTCTTCAGTCCGGAAAGTTCCAGGCCGAGATCTGGCAGGACGGTCCCAACACGACATTGAAGCCGTCTGAAATCGTGCACCGGAAGGTACCCGTCGATTCCGGAACGACCCTTCCTCTGGCCCTGGCTGCGGGAGGAGGGTATATCGCTCGTTTTTCTCCGCTGTCCTCAGAAGAATAGGTGATTCCTGCCGTTATTATCAATACGGCCTCCTCATAAAATCATTTTCCTTCCAGGGAGCTGAGAATATTCCGGATCCGCCTCGTTGTACTCTCTCACTTGGCCTGATAGATTTCAAACTGAGCGAAGATCGGCCAGCTTCAATACGGATCAATCTCGGAAACAATACCAGCCTAGTCCGCTCCAAATGAAACAAAGACAGGCGCTTGCCCCTCCATATTTCTATTCATTCGCTGCACCCTTACCGCTTGGCACCAAAGTTGCGATTATATCGACGTCGGACGATTATTAGAGAAAATTGTGCCTGACCGACGCGTTTGAATCGATTATTTTCGGGGGTGCCTTTCGGGGAAAAAGGTGACATTTCCATTATGAAAACCGGAGATGTACCCACTAATTTGGCAGCGGGGGAAACCCCCAACACTTACTCCTCCATGAGAAGCCGTCATTGCCACGTGACGGCTTCTCCTATATAGTGGAGAAGGCCGCACCGCCTAGGGCCATTATTTTCCCTTGACAAATCTTCTTATTTTGTCTATTTTTTTATTAATAAGTTATTTGCTTTCGGATAACGGTTCTTCAGTATGCGATGCGTGCTGAAGGAATTAATCCGATAAAAGAGCACCGATACCGCTGAAAACCCAACAGAGACAAATGGATCCTTATTGACGGCAAACCATCATTGGGTACAGGAGGAGCCATGGCAAAGATCCTGATCGTTGAAGATGATGAAGGAACCAGAGACCTGCTGACCGAAGTGGTAACCCGTTGGGGACACCAGGTTGTTTTACGCGGAAACGGGAGAGAAGGATTAGATGCGATCGCAACGGGAGACTTCACGTTGATAATCAGTGATGTCCGTATGCCGGTAATGGATGGACTGACCATGCTGAAAGAGCTCCGCAAAGCTAAAAGTGATCTGCCCGTTATTATCATAACCGGGTATCCTTCTTTCGATTCAGCAGTGGCCAGCCTGGATGAAGGGGCTGATTATTATTTGGTCAAACCCATCAATCTGGATGACCTCAAGGCCAAGATTTCAAAGTGTCTGGCCAAGTCTGACATGATACATCGTCTGGCACGGACCATACGGATGAACAGGATACTGCTGATTCTTCTGCCGTTGTTATTCACGGCTGGATTGATTATCGGCAAACTATTACTGGGATGATAACTATTAGCCGCCAGCGGATGTTATGAAGAAATTAATCAGTTTCTCAAAAATACCCAACTTGAAAGATCCCTGCCTCCTGGCCGCCTGGCCTGGAATGGGAAAAGTAGCGCTCACCGCCGTTGAATACCTCATTAACGAGTTGGATGCGGAATACTGCGGTGAGATGGCCAACGCGGAATTTTTCGCGCCCACCGGGGCCCAGGTTTCCAAACAGGTGATCATACCGCCTTTGGTGCCGGAGAATAAATTCTATTATTACCATTCTCCCAAACTTCGCAACGACATCGTATTTTTTGTCGGCAGCGAGCAGCCGATGCCTCACGCTGAGTATATGTTCGCCCAGGAGCTGCTCAATGCGGTAACGTTGCTGGGAGTCAAGCGGATATATACTACCGCCGCTGCCCCTTCCGATATGCACTTTGAAGATACGCCCCGGGTTTTCGCCGTTCCCAATAATACCGACTTGCTAAAAGAACTCCTGCAGTTCAAGGTTCACTTTATGGGAGACGGCACTATTGCGGGTCTGAACGGTCTTTTGATCTCTGTTGCCCGGGAAATGAACATGGACGGCATCTGTCTGCTGGGCGAGATTCCGTTCTTCACGGTACAAATGGAATTCCCCCGCGCCTCACATAAGATCCTGGAGATCCTTTCCAAGATGCTGGGCCTGGAAATCGACATGGTGGACCTGGAGCTCTACGCCGAGGAGAAGATGAAGGAGATTGAACCTCTGGCCAAGCTGCTGGGAAAGGAGAAAGAGGAAAAGGAAGATGAAGAGCCGCATCCGGAGGAACATGTGGTGCCGCCCAAAGAAGACGCTTTGCCAAATTCGGTGCGTCTCCGGATTGAAAAACTTTTTCAGCAGGCGGAATTCGACCGCACCTACAAGAGCAAGATGCGGCTCAAGGAAGAGCTGGATCAATGGGGCATATTCGACGATTATCTGGACCGATTTCTGGACCTGTTCAAGAAGAACAAAGGGGAGTCCTGAGATTCCGTGTACACTAAAAACGTCTGTTTCTGATACTGCTGAAGCGCTACGGAGAGATTACCCAGCGCTTTTTTTATATTTCTTTTACGCGACCTTGTGACAAGTCCTTCTTTTAAAAATGCACTATTACCGCCACCTTGATCAAACTGGGAAAGAGTTGACTTGTCACAAGGTGAACGGCATAAAAATATATTTAAATTGTAATAAATATACCGCTCTAAGTCAAGAAGTTTTATTACAGTACATGGTGGAGGATACTCAAACTAAATTGTTTGTGACTGTTTTCTGAATCGGCACAGCCTCTTGAGCATGTACGAAGGGATTGTCATCCTGATGAACTCTGTATGGCCGCTTCTGGCAAAATTCCCTTGCATTTTCTTGATAATTGTTCTACTATACTCCATCCAATAGATTACTACTTTTTTCTCATTTTTCACCTGCATTGCAGTCTGTTTGGGAAGAGGCAGACGGTAATTATTTTATGTCATTTTTCTGTTTGAATGGATGCGGCTCTGTTCAAGGAATGAATGTATACATTACTTATCCCATATTCGCTCTCAATTCCCGATACTATTGGAACTGATACCGTATCGTCTGCTCGCGAAAGATACCTTGATTCCTCCGCATAAAAGTACAATCAAATTAAAGCATTGGTTTTAACTGAAAGAATTATTGAAGAGTGAAATAGAAATATTTCTGATATTAGAAACATTTTTATTTCTAATATTAGAAACTTTAAGAAAAATGTTTGTATTTAGAAACAATATTTCTAAATACGAACATCCATGTTTTGAAGAGATTGGCAGATAATATAATGTTAGCACATATATATAGTAATAACTGGAGTAAGTAATTATGCATTGGCTTACAATTGTTGGGATTTTACTGATCGCTACTGGTACTGTATTTACATATTTAGGACAAACGAAAACTTCACAAAAAGATATTAATATACTTAGAGAGCAAATTAATAATAAGGACAGCAGGATCGATACTTTGCTTGTTGGGAACGATCGGTTGTCAAAGCAAATTGAAGAATATCAGCATACGGTTGAACAAAAAGACAATAGAATATCAGAGTTGGAAAATAATGTAAATAAACTAAATACTACTGCTCCTCAGTTATTGCTAGATGGAAGAATTGCACCAAGTCCAGGAATTATGTATGCGTCAGAATATAGTGATGGTATAAGTACAGCCCGTGATGAATTTAATAAAGGGAATTTAGATAATGCATATAAAATTGTAAAGAAACTTTATAATAAAAACAAAAAATTTGGTCTCGCACAGTTTTTAATGGGAACAATTGAGATTAGTCGACAGAATTTCACAGAAGGTGAATTATTATTGAAAAATTCAATAAATCTTGGCTTACCTAAGACTGATCTTGATTGGGCATATCATAATTTAGGTATTTCATTGTTAAGACAACAAAAATATATAGAAGCCATAAGTTATTTCGAAGAAGCGCTTAAAGTAAATCCGAACAAAAAAGAAAGCTCTGAACTATTAATCAGTATCAAAAAATATTTAGATGAACAACAATAATTATTTAATTGTAGTATAACTTAATTGTGCTAACCAAGTCATGCAGTGGATTGAAAACAGCCACGGCTTTGTGAGGTTTTAAATTTACTGGAATCACGAGTCGTCAATGAAAAATCTTCATGTTTCCAACCCACTGATGACCGCCGTTATCTGTTTAGGTATGAGAAATCACTTGACACGAGTAACGTTGCATGTTAAATTAAGATATGATAAAAAGCTTTAAACAAGATTGGCTTGAAGAGTTTTGGAATTCGGGCAAGCATAAACGTGTGTCACCTGAGATTTCAAAACGGCTTATAAGAAAACTGGATATGATGCATAGTGCAAAAGAAATTATTGATTTGAGATCTCCACCATCGAACCATCTTCATAAACTGCACGGGGACAGAAAGGATCAATGGGCAATATCAGTCAACGGACCATGGAGATTATGCTTCAGGTTTCAGGATAGTGATATACATGATATTGAATTGGTACAGTACCATTAGGAGGTATGATAATCATGTTACCCAAAAATAGAAAACCAACACATCCCGGTGAAATTCTTCGTTATGAATATATTGAAGAATTAAATATGACGCAGCAGCAGCTTGCTGATGCGATAGGAATAACCCGTGTTCGTATAAACGAAATAGTCTTGGGTAAACGTTCAGTGACACCGGATACAGCATTCAGATTGGCAAAGTACTTCAATACGACTCCTGATTTCTGGATGAACCTGCAAAATAATTATGATATGTGGAATACACTTCAGAAGAAAAAGAATGAATATGAATTGATACATCCATTGAAGACGCAGGTAGCATAGTAAGGGAGAAAGCAGATAACAACTGGCTGCTGATGGAGGCGGCCACAACGGATCTGTTTCATTTCCAATTTCGGCTTTGGACAGGTGCCGGTGACCATGTAACTTGATTGCAGTGCGGCTACTGCAGTATGTTAATTTAAATATCTATTATGGCTTCGGTGCTGTATCGGTCGGCCGCCCCACAGAGCCAGGTCGTTATCGCAATAATTAATTTAACGCTTGACATTTAACGCATCACGTTATAGATTATTCTTATGATCACCTCATTCAGATGCAAAGAGACTGAAAAAATATTTAACCGGCAATTTTCAAAGAAATTGCCTAATAATATACAAAAAATCGCATTCCGGAAGCTGAGAATGCTAAATCGGTCGACTATACTGAATGATTTGAAGGTTCCACCTGGGAACAGGCTTGAACCGTTGCATGGTGAGCGAAAGGGACAGTACAGTATAAGAATCAATGATCAATGGCGCATTTGTTTTCGATGGACGGAAAAAGATGCCCATGATGTTGAAATTACAGATTATCACTGAGGAGAAATAAAATGACCGAGCAAAAAATACCTCCCATACACCCCGGTGAGATACTCATGGAAGAATTTTTAAAACCAATGGGCCTCAGTCAAAATAAAGTTGCATTAGCTATTCGTGTGCCTGCAAGGCGGATTAATGAAATCGTTTTAGGAAAAAGAAGTATCACACCTGATACAGCATTGCGGCTGGCAAAATATTTTCATATGTCACCGCAATTCTGGCTTGGCCTTCAGATGGATTATGACCTGGATGTTGCAGAAGATCGGTATGCGGATAAAATCGAGAAAGAAGTACATGAGTATAACGAAGCGGTATGATATTTGGCGATAACAAGCGCGTGAACACGGACAAAGCCGTTTATCACGGCCCTTACATCTGAACTTATATTCGTAGCGCACAGCTTGCTGTGGGCAAGGCCCGCGCCAAATCAGGTTTGCCGGTTATACGCAGGCCGTTATGCCATCAAGGAGTTACATGAAATATTCAATCGGTAAACAATATGAAAAAGACAATAAATTCAAGGCAGCAGCACGACCGCATCAATCTAAATATCGATCAATGAAATTAAATGTAGATTATGATGAGTATGGGAATCGTCTTACTGAGAGAGATGCCAAATCGCTTTATCTGGTTCCCAAACTCCTGTTTGGGAACCAAAGTGTGCTCAACACTTTATTTTGAAGGGTATTGAATAAACTTTGCGGGATAGATATAAAATACTTGATAAAAAAGGTATCCATTTTATGACCTCAAGCATCACGGAATGGATACCCGTATTTACTACGCAAGTCTATTTTGATATTGTTGTACAATCTCTAAAATATTGCATTTATAATAAGGAGCTCAATCTATATAATTATGTAATAATTGAGAATCATTTTCATGTTATAGCATCAGCGCCGGATTTAGCTGGTACGATGTCATCATTGAGAAAATATACAGCTAATCAAATTATTCAGCAGTTAAAACATGACAATAAAGACTGGTTGTTACATCAATTATCCTTTTATAAAAAGAAATATAAAGTTAAAAGCCAATATCAGATCTGGCAGGAAGGATTACACCCAGAACTTATTTAAAATGACAAGATGTATGCTCAAAAAGCTGAATATATCCATTACAATCCGGTAAGACGGGGCTATGTGGATCAGCCTGAACATTGGAACTACAGCTCAGCGAGGAATTATTTTCTTGATGATGATTCGATAATTAAAGTGAAAAAAGATTTGATTTTATAAAATAGCTGAAACGGAGTTTCAGATGCAATTGCGTTCCCAAACCGGAGTTTGGGAACGAGTATAACTATTTGAAAATCCCATAAATAATTCGAGGCACCAATGAACGGTATAATCCACTATCTTCTCTACACCCAGTGGGTCTCCTGGTTTATACATTTTATTGGATTCTTCATATTTATGCGATTCAGCGGCGTTAAACTCACATGGGCCATTTTGCTTGTCTTCGGTGTGGAAATCTGGGAAATGTTGGATTGGAGTATTAACGATCCGCTGCGGTGGTGGCGTATGCCCGACACATATCTGGACATCTTTGCGGGATTATGTGGGATTATCCTCGCCTGGATTCTTTTACGTAAGAGTACGCGGAAAGATAAATCATATTGACTATAGAAAAAATAATTATGTAACATGACTTTGGTATATTTCAAGAAAAAATCATGATTAAAAAAGAATCTAATATTATTGGTTCTATCTGGTTCCCAAACTCCTGTTTGGGACTGAGCATATAAAAACTATAAGGGCGAGCCTCGGCTCGCCCTTATATGATAATGGTCCTGTACGAAGGGTTTTAATCGTCCCGGACATCCCTGTCCGG
This sequence comes from uncultured bacterium, assembly GCA_964621645.1. Taxonomy (GTDB): domain Bacteria; phylum Zhuqueibacterota; class QNDG01; order QNDG01; family JAGLOF01; genus CAZUMH01. Next base: position 149 of record CAZUMH010000003.1, on the reverse strand, counting down.
GGGAACCAAAACAGGTGGGCTTCACAGCCCGACAAACGGAAAAACAGTGAAACATGAAACAGTATCAAACACACTCGGGAGAAACGATTTATATTGGTCCTACCCACGAATAGTAGACACCCCTAACTACACATTTTTAGCCTCAAACT
>CAZUMH010000002.1:0-90605 GCA_964621645.1 uncultured bacterium | reverse complement strand
CCAGACCCAGAGCCATCACCTCCTGATAGGGGATTTCCCATAAACACTCCCGGGAGTTCCAGCGGGCGGCTGCTGATTTTATCATGCGCGTATAAAGTGTGAGTGATGCATACCGTCATTTCTTGAATTATGCCGCATCCTTCCAGATAGAATGGGAGAAGCAGCAATAATACCGTCAGCCTCTCCCCAAACAGACAGTAAAAGCAGGTGAACGATGAGAATAAAAGAGGTGATTCTGTTAAACAAAGTATAGTAAATAAATTATCAAGAAAATGCAAGATAATTATTGCGTTCACAGTGCGATTCACCACAGACTGCCCCAACCTTCTATCAGACAGGACGGCAGCACATTATATTGTATTCAGGGATGTAAAAAGGGCTCGTCTCAAAGCTGATTAATCAGCAGAAACAAGCCCTTTTTGTCGGGGCGGAGAGATTTGAACTCTCGACCTCATGACCCCCAGTCATGCGCGCTAACCGGGCTGCGCTACGCCCCGAACCCTGGAATATATTAATCCCAACGGGTGATTAAAGTACAGAAAAGAGAGCACAATGTCAAGAATAAAACTTGCTTTTGCTGCCAATTTTCAGTATCATATCGGCAATAATTGCGTCAGCGTATCATTACAATACAGGAACCTTCCGGCCGCGCCCGCCGGACCATGTCAAACGACAGGAGCAATTCATGAAAGCAGAAGAACTGATCAAAATGGAAGACAAGTACGGTGCCCATAATTATCATCCCCTGGATGTGATTCTGACCCGCGGTGAAGGCATCTGGGTCTATGATGTGGAAGGGAAAAAATATCTGGATTTTCTCAGCGCCTACTCCTCTGTGAATCAGGGCCACTGCCACCCCCGCATCGCCGCGGCCCTGAAGGACCAGGTAGACAAACTGACTATTACCTCCCGCGCCTTCCGCAACGACCAGCTGGGCCTGCTCTGCAAGGAGGTCTGCCAGCTCGCCGGCATGGAGATGATGCTGCCCATGAACAGCGGCGCCGAAGCCGTTGAGACCGCCCTTAAAACCGTTCGCAAGTGGGGCTATACCAAAAAGGGCGTGGCCAGGGACAAGGCCGAGATCATCACCTGCGCCGGCAACTTTCACGGCCGCACCACTACCATCGTGGGGTTCTCCACGGACGAGCTTTATAAAAAGTACTTCGGTCCCTATCCGGACGGATTCGTATCCATCCCCTTCGGAGACGCCGAGGCCCTGGAGAATGCCATCACCCCCAACACCGTAGCCTTCCTGGTCGAACCCATTCAGGCCGAGGGCGGCGTGATCATCCCCCCCGCCGGTTATTTAAAGAAAATCAGGAAAATCTGCAGCAAGCACAAGGTACTGCTGGTATTTGACGAGATTCAGACCGGGCTGGGCCGCTGCGGCAAGCTCTTCGCCTGCAAACATGAAAATGTACAGCCGGATATCTTCGTTCTGGGCAAAGCAATCTCCGGAGGATTCTATCCCGTCTCCGCGGTGGTCTCCACCAAAGAGATCCTGGGCGTTTTCACACCCGGAGAACACGGCTCCACTTTCGCCGGCAATCCCCTGGCCTGCGCGATCGCGCGGGAAGCCATCAAGGTCCTTCAGGATGAGAAGCTGGTGGCCAACTCGGAAAAGCTGGGCGAGTACTTTATGAAAAAACTCCGCACCATTAAGAGCAAACACATCAAGGAAGTGCGCGGCCGCGGTCTTCTTATCGGCCTGGAGCTGAAGAAGGAAGCCGGCGGGGCCCGCAGGTTCTGTGAGCGCCTCATGGAAGACGGCCTTCTCTGCAAGGAGACCCATGAGGATACCATTCGTTTCGCTCCGCCTCTGGTGATCACCAAAGAGGATATCGACTGGGCCTTCGAGCGTATCAGGAACGTACTGGAAACCATGAACTGATCGTTCCCGCAAATCGCACTATACAAGATAAGGATGCCTGCCCTTCCGGGTTTCGGCATCCTTTTTTATTGAATCCGCGGCAAAATCAGCGGTAAGAATTACCCTTTCGCTTCCGTGACCGGACTGGTGTAAATAAAAGGCAGAGAGAGCCGCTTGTTCAGCTGGTTGTGAAAATCCCAGAGGACCTTTTCGATCTCATTGGCCGAGTTCAGCGCGAGGATCTTGTCCCTCAGCTTCTCGCATTCCTTCAGGGTTAGCACCCGGATCCGCTTCTTTATTTCCGGCAGCATCAAGGGACTCATGCTGAGCTGGCGCAGCCCCAGTCCCAGGAGCAGAGGCGTGTAGAGCGGATTGCCGGCCATCTCACCGCAGAGAGCCACTGACTTGTGGGCATGATCGGCGCACTGTATGGTGTTGTAGATCAAATTGATGATGGCCGGATTGAGCGGCTGGTAGAAGGGCGCCACCTTCTCGTTGTTCCGATCCACGGCCAGAGTGTATTGAATAAGGTCGTTGGTGCCGATACTGAGATGATCCACCTGCTGAGCGAATTGGTAGGCTAGGATGGCCGCTGAGGGCACCTCCACCATGATGCCGATGAGAATGTCTTCCTTAAAGACGACCCCCTCCCGGCGCAGCTCCTCCTTGCACTGTTCCAGGACTTCCTTGGCTTGAATAATCTCCTCATTGCTGGAAATCATGGGAAAGAGGATCCCGAGGTTGCCGGAGGCGCTGGCCCGCAGGATGGCCCGCAGCTGGGCCTTGAAAACATCCTTCTCCAGAAGTGAAATGCGGATAGAGCGCCACCCCATAAAGGGATTACTCTCTTCCTCGACGCTCTGGAAGGGCAGGAACTTGTCCCCTCCCAGATCCAGGGTTCGTATATAGGCCAGCCGTTCCTTCATGGCTTCGGCCACAGCATGATATATTGTGAACTGTTCCTCTTCACTGAGGAGACGCCCGGCCGTCAGAAAGGGCAGTTCGGTGCGGAAAAGGCCGATTCCCTGGGCGTCGTAACGGAGGGCCATGGAGATATCGGCCAGAGAGGCGATGTTCGCCTGTACCGAAATATCCGTTCCGTCTTTGGTCACCGCGGGAAGCATGGCCTCATCGGTAAGCATCTTGCGGTAGACTTCGAACTGCCGTTTCCGTTTTCGGTAGGATTCGATTACTTCTTTGGGCGGATTGACATGGACGATACCGGCATGTCCATCCACGACCAGTGTGTCACCTGTTTTGGTCTTTCTCTTGAGGCGATCAACTCCCACTACCGCGGGAATTCCCATGGAGCGGGCCAGGATGGAAGCATGGGATGTGGCGCCGCCCATTTCCGTGGCGAATCCCAAGATAGCGTTCTTGTCAAGGCGGGACGTCTCGGAAGGATTGAGGGAATGAGCCACGATGATGGTGGGTTTGTCCGAAGGAGGATGCACCTCCTCATTCTGCAGCAAGGTATTAAGGATGTGCACCGCCACATCGTTGATATCTTCGGCCCGGAGCCGCAGATATTCGTCTTTGGTCTTTTGCAGAAACTTGCGGATCCACCCCTTGGTCTCATCCTTGAGAACCGATTCGGCATTTCGTTTGGTGCGGATTATTTCCGCCGGAATCTTCTTGTGGAAAAAACTGTCCTGCAGAATGGCCAGATGGGCCTCGAAGATGCGGGCCTCCTCTTTGCCGATCTCTTTCTCCACCCGCTCCCGGTAATCCCTCAGCTGCTTTCCCACCGTTTCCAACACCAGCAGGTAGCGCTCTACTTCTTTTTCTGGATGTCGTACGCAGGCGGGAACCACCTCGTCCCAGGCGCTCTCGACCACCCAGGCAGTGCCAATGGCGATCCCTTCGGATACCGGTATACCATTAAGAAGTCCTTCCATCAACTCATCCTTAAAAGATGGCTTAATATCCTGCCGTCAGTGTTACAGGCGGTCCTTTTCCAGTTTCTTCAGCTTGGAGCGCATCATACGCCGTTGCAGTGAAGAGCCGTGATCGATGATCAGGATCCCGTTCAGGTGATCGATCTCATGCTGCAGCACCCGTGCCAGCAGTCCTTCAGCCTGGATACATACCTCGTTGCCGTCTTCATCCAGCCCAGTGACCGTAATGTTCAGAGGGCGCTCCACTTCGACCTTAATCCCGGGAAGACTAAGGCAGCCCTCTTCCATTTTTCCCGTATCTTCGCCGCGTTCGATGATCTCCGGATTGAGCAGGGCCCGGAATCCTTCCCCGGCATCCAGCACGATCATACGGATGGACTTTCCCACCTGGTTCGCCGCCAGCCCTACCCCGTCATCGGCATACATAACCTCGGCCATATCTTCTATAAGGGCGCGGATTTTGTCATTGATCTCATTTATGGGCTCGGTTGTTTTCCTCAAAACCGGGTCCGGGTATGTTGTTATGGTAAGCATGCTCGTGTACCTGTTTCTCCATGATCTATTCTAAATTATACAACAATACTCTGGCTGGATTGCAACGGTTCTCACTCCGGCTTCCCGGTACCAGGTGGATCCTTCTGCCGCAGGGCCTCCTTAACCAGCTTTACGGCGCAGTACTCCCCGCACATGGAGCAGACTTCCTCGTCGCTGGGTTTTCCTTCCTGCCGCAGTTTCGAGGCGTATTCGGGATCGATTGCGAGTTCGATTTGCCGGTCCCAGTCCAGATTCTTCCTGGCCGCTGACATGGTGTCGTCCCACTCCCTGGCTCCGGGGATTCCCTTGGCGATATCCGCGGCGTGAGCCGCGATGCGGGCCGCGATCACTCCCCGGTGTACCTCATCGATGTCCGGCAGTTTCAGATGCTCGCCCGGGGTGACGTAGCAGAGAAAATCAGCGCCGGCCGCGGCGGCAATAGCTCCGCCGATGGCCGAGGTAATGTGATCGTATCCGGGCGCCACATCGGTCACAATGGGTCCCAGGACGTAAAATGGAGCGTTACAGCAAAGTTTCTTCTGCAACTGGATATTTGTTGTGATCTGATCCAGGGGCACATGGCCCGGTCCCTCGATCATGACCTGCACGTCCCTCTCCCAGGCCCGTTTGGTCAATTCGCCCAGGATGATGAGTTCCTGGATCTGGGCCCGGTCGGTGGCGTCTGCCAGGGCTCCCGGTCGAAGTCCGTCCCCCAGGCTGAGGGTCACGTCATAGCGGGCCGCCAGTTCCAGCAGCCGGTCATATTCTTCATAAAGGGGATTTTCCCGTTCATTGGCGATCATCCAGGTGGTCAGGAAGGAGCCGCCCCGTGAAACGATATCCATCATCCGCCCCTGGTTCTTCAGCCGCTCCACCGTGTACAGGGTTACCCCGCAGTGTACCGTAAAGAAATCCACCCCTTCCCGTGCCTGTTCTTCCAGTACCCGAAAGAGATCATCGCTGGTCATATTGACAAGAGCGCCCTTTGCCTGTACGGTTTCAACCACGGCCTGGTAGATGGGTACGGTACCGATGACGGCCGATGTGGCCTTCATGATAGCGGCCCGGATCTTTTTAAGTTCTCCGCCGGTGGAGAGGTCCATGATGGCATCCGCTCCAGCTGCCGTCGCGGCCCTGGCCTTGGCAACCTCCGCGCTGATATCGTGATAATCCGAAGAGGTGCCGATATTGGCGTTCGTCTTGGTGCGCAGACCGCGGCCGACTCCGAGGAAATTCACCCCGGAATGGTTCCTGTTCCTGGGAATAATGACTTCTCCCGAGGCGATCCTTTCAGCCAGCGCTTCTTCGGAAATACCCTCATCCCGGGCCACTGCTTTCATTTCAGGAGTAATCCGGCCGGCCCTGGCCTCGCTCATCTGGGTCATGTAACATCTCCGCAGTCGTTAAGGGACGGGATGCTGCCGCCCCGATTTGCCGTTAAGTGCCTTAAATATACAAAAAACTTGCCGAAAATGCCATGAAAAGCTGAAAGCCGCTTGACCCGGAGTCTTAAAATAGATATCTTTATCCGGTGCTCTGCCGCTGACTATCTCACTGAACGGTGAATTTCCGGACATTCCGGGATGCTCTCGTCTGATCCTATCGCGCAGTGACCTTTTGCGGGACGAGAGAAGGGCACTACCGTACATCGATTATTTTTACAGCACTATGGAAATACCCCGCGGGAAGGGTCCGGTCCACCGTTCCCTCCCGATCCTGCAATCCCTGAAATCCGCAAGGAGGAAAACAGATGCAGAAGAAATCCATGTCGCTTTGGCTCGTCGCTGGCTGTATGCTTGCGTTTTTATCCGCGCGACCCGTCACGGCTCAGCAGTACCAATCCTATGATGCCATGACTAGGACTTTGAAGAGCCTGCAAAAGAAACATCCCGATTTGATACGGCTCAGTTCCATTGGAAAGAGCACCCAGGGCCGGGAGATCTGGCTTCTGCGTCTGGCCCGGGAGCAGGGTGTGGATCCGGACAGCCGCGGCGCCTTCCTGCTGGTATCCAATATCGAAGGCGATTATCTGGTGGGCTCGGAACTGATAGTAAGGCTCGCCGAAGAAATAACGGAAAGCAGGAAAGACCTGCTAGAGGATCATACCATTTATGCCGTTCCCCGGCTCAATCCGGACGGAGCGGAGCGCTTTTTCGATACGGTAAAAAGCGGCTCTTCCTTCTCGGCCTCTCCCTTTGACGAGGATTTCGACGGCCTGGTGGATGAGGACGGACCGGAGGACCTGGACGGCAACGGCATCATCACCCATATGCGGGTGCGGACCGTAGGCGGAAATTTTTTGCCGGATTCTCTCGATGGCCGGCTGTTAAAGGAGGCCGATCCGGTGAAAGGGGAAAACGGCGTATATAAGGTCTATGTGGAAGGGGTGGACAGCGACGGTGACGACCGGTACAACGAAGACGGCCCAGGCGGAGTGGAAATCAACCGCAACTTCCCCCATGCCTATCCCTACTACCAGCATAACGCCGGCCTCTACATGACCAGTGAACCCGAAACCAGGGCTCTGATAGATTTTCTCTGTTCCAATCGGAATGTCGACCTGATCCTCAACTATGGGAAACACGATAACCTGTTCACCGTTCCCAGGCCGGAAAAGCGGACCGCTCCCGAAAGAAGTGAGGATACCGGGGGCCGCCGCTTTTTCCGCTCCCGCAAAGCACCCACCGCCATAAATCCCGACGATCATCCCTATTTCGAAGAGATCAGCTCGGTATATAAAAAGATTATCGGGTTGGACGAGATCCATTCCCTCCCCAATCCAGCCGGCGCCTTTCACCAGTGGGGCTATTACCAGTACGGCGTCCTTTCCTTTTCGACTCCCGTTTGGAACGTTCCGGCTGAAAAAAAAGAGGCGGACAGTACCGCGGTCCGCCGTCCCGGCCGCAGAAGCGCCCCTCGGAAACCGGTAAAATATGAAAAACGTTTGCTGGACTGGCTCGATGCTGAACATATCGCTGATGGATTTATTCCCTGGCATGCCTATACCCATCCCCAGCTGGGCCAGGTGGAGATCGGCGGCTTTAATCCCTATATCCTCTACAATCCTCCCACACTGCCGGATAAGCTGGTATCTCAACAGGAACGGTTTTTAATATACCTGATGGGGCTCTTTCCCCGGATAGAGCTGGCAGAATTTTCGGTAACGAAAAAAGCGGATTCAGTCTATGAGCTTAAGGCCGTGGTCAGGAACACCGGATATCTGCCCACGGTAACGGCCCAGGGGGCTCTGTCCCGCAGTGTGAAACCGACCCTGGCCCGTATCGAAGGCAAGGGGCTCCGCCTTCTCAGCGGCCGTTCCATCCACTTTCTGGACCCGCTGGCGGGAAGCGGCGGCAGCGAGGAAATCAACTGGCTTATCCAGGCCAAGCCGGGCAGCAGCGGCACCGTGACTGTCACCAGTGAAAAAGCCGGATCCCTGGTCAAGCAATTCATCCTCCGCTGAGAGGGCAGAAAAGGAGATAATCATGAAAAAAATACGTACATTTCCGATAGTGATCGCCGCCCTCACCGTTCTGCTTATCGCCGGGCCGGCTCGACCGCAGGAGAAACCGTCGGTTTCTCTCTCTTATAATCGCTTTTACAGTTATGATGAGATCAAAAAAATCTTTCAGGATTTAGAGAAAAAGTATCCGCAATTTCTCAGCGTATCCTCTTTGGGCAAGTCGGTGCAGGGACGCGACATGCTGCTCATGACCATCAACAATCCCAAAACCGGAGCCGAGATGGACAAACCCGCCATGTACATCGATGCCAACATCCACGGCAACGAGGTCCAGGGCGGAGGAGTGGTTATCTATACCATCGATTACCTGATGACAAATTATAACCGCATCGAACGGGTGAAGAAACTGGTGGACGAGTGCGTCTTTTATCTGATCCCCACGGTAAATCCGGACGGCCGTTCCCACTGGTTCGACACGAAGAATTTCGGAAGCGGGGGCCGCAGCGGGATGGCGCCCTATGATAACGACAATGACGGTCTCTATGATGAGGACGGCTATGACGACCTGGATGGAGACGGGCTTATTCTCCGCATGCGGAAAAAAGTCGAACACGGTGACTACAAATTGGATCCCAATGATCCCCGCATAATGGAACGGGTTCCCAGGGGTGAAACCGGTGATTATATCCTCCTGGGCATGGAGGGTATCGACAACGACGGCGACGGCCGCATTAACGAGGACGGACCGGGCGGCTATGATATGAACAGAAACTGGCCCGCTGACTGGCAGCCGAACTACGTTCAATCCGGTGCCGGCACCCGGCCCTTCTCCTATCCGGAAACTGAATCGATCGGCAAGTTCCTTCTCTCCCACCCCAACATCGCCGGCATGCAGTCTTACCATAACTCGGGCGGCATGATTTTACGTGGCCCCGGTGATCAAAGCCAAGGGACATACCCCTACCAGGATCAGGCCGTTTACGACCAGATTGGCCGCACCGGAGAGAAAATCCTCCCCTTTTACCATTATTACGTTATCTGGAAGGATCTCTATGCCGTGCACGGCGGTTCCATCGACTGGGCCGCAGAAGGACTGGGAATTTTCTCCTTCAGCAATGAACTCTGGAGTTCCAGTCAATATTATAACACTGCCGGGCCGGAAGAGTCCAGGTCAGAGGGTTACAGCAGACGGCAGGAGGAACGTCTTTTCTTCGATGACCACGTGGAAATGGGATCACGATTCGTGGAATGGAAACCGTTCCACCATCCCGTCTATGGTGATGTGGAGTTGGGTGGCTGGGTTAGGGAAACGAACCGGGTACCGCCACTGTTCATGCAGGAAGAGCTCTGCCACCGCAATGCCATGTTTACTCTGTACCATGCCGAGCAGCTGCCCCAGGTGGCCATCGGCGAGATCAGCAAGGAGCAGCTGGGTACCGATACCTGGCGGGTGCGGGTGGAATTCCGCAACAACCATATCATCCCCACCATCGGAGCCCTTGCGGCCCAGAGGCATCTGGTGCGTCCGGATATCATCACGGTGAAGGGGAGCGGGATAACAGTCGCTTCCTCCAGCATTGTGGATGATGTCTATTTAAATATCACTGAAGCTGTCCCGAACCGGCCGGAACGGATCGAGTTGCAGGGCGGCATTCCTGGGAACAACGCGGTCATCTGTGAATTTATCCTCAAGGGACGGGGCAAGGCCCTTGTGAGCCTGGACACCGCCAAAGGCGGAAAGGCCTCAAAGGAAATAAAAATCGACTAGATTCAGGCCCAGGTAAAAAAGGGGGGATCCCCTCTCCGGCCAGGAGGTCGGTGACCGGAGAGGGGATGTTACTGAGGCATCTCTGAGGAGGTTACTTCAGCTTGCGAAGGTATGCGGGAATGTCGAACTCATCACCGTTCCCGCCTAAAAAATTCATGCCGCCGTCGTGTCCGAAGATCTCTCCGAACGCCTTTTCCAGCGGCTCGGTCTGCAGTTTCTTCAACACCGGCAGATCGTCTTCTTCATCGAGTCCGGCCGGCGCGGTGATCTTCTTCTCACTGATAGCAGGTCTTTCTTTCTTGTGATGTGAGTCCTTATGAAATCCGGTAGCAATCACGGTAACTCTCACATCTTCTTTCATCGTCTTATCGATTACTGCTCCGAAGATAATATTGGCCCCTGATCCGGCTGACTCGTAAATAACGGAAGTGGCCTCATTGATATCGTTTATGCAGAGATCTTCTCCACCGGTGATGTTCACCAGCACGCCCTGTGCTCCGGCAATCGAGACATCATCTATCATGGGACTGGTGATGGCTCGTTCAGCCGCCTCCTGTCCTCTGTTCTCACCTGAAGACGTGCCCGAACCCATGAGAGCGTCGCCCATCTGACTCATCACCGTCTGGACGTCAGCGAAATCGAGATTGATCAATCCCGGAATGTTGATGACATCCGAAATACCCTTGGTGGCATGCAGCAGGATCTCATCAGCTACCCGGAATGCTTTCTCCAACGGCGTCTGTTTCGGGACCAGGGTCAACAGCTTCTGATTCGGCACCGTAATCAGCGTATCCACATACTCTTTCAGGTCGCGGATACCCAGTTCCGCCCTCTGGTTCCGTTTGGCGCCTTCAAACTGGAAAGGTTTGGTAACAATTCCCACCGTCAGAGCGCCGAGATCCCGGGCGATTTCTGCCACCACCGGTGCCGCTCCGGTACCGGTACCGCCACCCATACCGCAAGTGATGAAAACCATATCCGTTTCGGAAAGGGCCTCAATGACGACATCCTTATTCTCTTCAATCGCCTTGCGTCCCACTTCCGGAACTCCTCCGGCACCTAAACCCCGAGTGAGGCTCTTGCCCAGCTGGATCCGGCAGGGAGCTTTGTTCTGTTCCAGAGCCTGCAGATCGGTGTTCATAGCAATAAAATCAACGCCCGTCAATTTGTCTTCGATCATTCTATTGATGGCGTTTCCCCCGGCGCCCCCGACTCCGATGACTCTGATTTTAGCTACTTCCCTACCCGGTTCGACAAAATCAAAGAAAAGCATCTCACCATTTCTATTACCGTTACCATCTTTCATCTCGACCTCCTTGTTTGCCTACTCTATTTCAATGGAAAAAATCTTCCACAAAGGATCGCATCCAGGCAGCGATGCGATGAAATAGTCCTGCCTCTCCCGACTCAAAAGTAGCCGGCTCACCCCCCTCATACTCAAGGCCGTACATGACTAATCCCACACTGGTTGAGAAAACAGGACTGGATGCCGACTCCATCAATCCGTGGAGCATAGTCGGCGCACCGATCTTGACCGGAACTCCAAAGATCTCTTCAGCAAGCTCGGCTGAATTCCGCAGCAATGATCCTCCCCCGGTGATGACAACGCCGGCACCCAGCATATCTCCGAATTCAGAGCGTTTGATTTCTTTGGCGGCCAGGCTGAAGATCTCCTCCATACGCGGTTGTATGATGGATGCCAAAAGCTGACAGGAAACCTCCCGCTCCGGCCTGCCGCCGATGCCCGGAACCATAAAACTGCTGTTACGATCGGCTTCATCCGGCAGGCAGCTGCCATACTTACGCTTGATTTGTTCCGCTTGGTCGATAGGGGTGCGCAGCCCCAGAGCGATATCATTGGTCACGTTCTGTCCGCCCAGGCTGATGACCGCCGTGTTGCGGATGGCGCCGTCATGGAAGAGGGCGATGTCCGTGGTACCGCCGCCGAGATCCACCAGGGCCACCCCCAGTTCCTTCTCATTTTCATCGAGTACCGCGTAACTGGACGCGATCGGCTCCAGCACCAGGTTTTGGACTTCCAATCCACCCTTGGTTACGCTGCGGATGATGTTCTGAGCCGATGTCACTGCTCCGGTGACAATATGGACTTCTGCTTCCAGGCGCACTCCCGAAATTCCAACCGGATTTTTGATGCCGCCTTGATTATCCACAATAAACTCCTGGGGCAGCACGTGCAGTACCTCCCGGTCTATCGGCAGAGCAATTGCCTTGGCGGCATCGATGACGCGTTCCACATCATTTTCGCTGATCTCTTTATCCTGACCGGCGACGGCCACGACTCCCCGGCTGTTGACGCTGCGGATATGATCACCCGCAATACCGACGATGACCCGGGATACTTCCACCCCGGCTGTCAATTGCGCTTCCCGCACCGCCTTTTCAATGGATTGTACCGCTTCATCGAGATTTATGACCACCCCCTGGCGTAACCCCCGCGAGGGACTCATCCCCACTCCCAGGATGAAGAGTCTGCCGTCTTCGGTCTGGTTGGCAATAACGACGCCGATCTTGCTGGTGCCGATATCGAGGCCGGCCAGAATGCGCCGGCCTCCCGAACGAACCTTCTCTTTCGTCTCAAACATAGGGCTATGTCCTTTTTCCTATGATGACTTGACGATAGAAACGCAGATCGATATATTTCGTCTCTTTCAATTTTCCTTCTCTGTCGAGACGGCTCAAAGCGGCCTCGAGACAGCGGGCCTTGTATTCCACCTCACCACTGCCGAAAAATACAGGCACGGCTCCCCTCTGGGTATACAGCTTAAGTTCATCAAACGGCCCCAGAACAATTTCAGATATCTGTTCATAGAGACCCGGCCGGCACTCCAGCAGTGTTCGCACCAGGCTCAGCCCCTTTTCCAACAGGGGCCCGCTGGCCTGAGTGCCCACCGTGACCCCTCCCTTGAAATCACCGGTAAGAACGGGCAGATTATAGGTACGGTTCGGCTGAGAAGGCAGGATCAGGCCATCTCTGTCCATACTGTATAAATCGCCTTCAACGTTGATCAGCACGATTGGTTTTTTCTCGATGACATCGATCAAAAGCTTGTGGGGATAGGATTTCCTCACCCGTGCCGCTTCGATATACGGATGGGTTTGGATAAGCATGGTCACTTTTCTTAGATCGATCCTGTTCAGCTGTTTTTCTCCCTGCAATCCCGCCTGTTTGATAATCTCTTCCCTTGGGACTAGATCATTCCCTTTTACCACAGTTTCACTTAACAGCAGGCTGTCGCTGCTGGGCAGCCAGTCAACATAGCTGCGCAGAATCAACACAATGGATCCTGCCAAGAGTATCATCAGGAAATTAACTGCCAAAATTCTGCCGGTTTTCAGGGCTCTATTCATTGCGAAATCCTTCCAGATGAATCTCCGTTTCCAGCTTCACTCCGAAGCGGCTGTCGACCCTTTCTCGTACCTCATCGATCAAACGGCGGACATCCATGGCGCTGGCCCGGCCGCAATTGACGATAAAATTGGCGTGTTTTCTGGAGACTTCGGCATCTCCGATACGCAGTCCCTTGCAGCCGCTGTCTTCGATCAGTTTGCCGGCCGCCACTCCCGGAGGATTCTTGAACACCGACCCGGCACTGGGCAAAGAGAGGGGCTGTTTCTCTTTCCGCTGTTTCAGAAAAGCCTGACTCAGCCGTTCCATTTCCGCCGGATTTCCTTCTCCCAGACTCAAAATGCATTCCACTATCACCACATCCGAAGGCAGATTCACGTTTCTGTAGGAAAAATTCATCTGCTCTCTTGATTTCCGTTCCAGGGTGTTGAGAGAATCCAGGATGCGGCAACTTTCCAGAACCTCACCAATCTCACTTCCCTGTGCCCCTGCATTGGTGCGGACAGCGCCCCCCATCAGCCCGGGGATTCCGGCGCACCACTCCAGACCTTTGAATCCCCTCTCAATGCAGTATTTCAATACTTTTGCCAGAGGAACCCCCGCGCCGACGGTAACGTGATTTTCCCGGCTTTTAATGTGGGTGAAGGTGCTGGATAAATCCACTACCAGACCCCGGAACCCTTCATCGGAAAAAAGAATGTTCGATCCGTTGCCGATGATGAATCGTTTCATCCCTTCCCTGGCGCAAAAATCACTTACCGCCGTCAGATCTTCCAAATCCTTGGGATAGACGTAAAAATCCGTCGATCCTCCGATCCGGAAGGTCGTATGACTGGCCAGCCCTTCATCCAGGAGTATTTTACCCCGAAAGACCTGCCGTAAACGCTGTAATTGTTGCTCTGTTCTTTCCATCATCGATCCATTAAATCGATCAGTTCCTCACCAACTTTATAGACATCTCCTGCCCCCAGAGTGATCACCAGATCACCGGGCTGAACCATTCGTTTCAATCGGACCGCCACATCTTCTTTTTTAGGGATATAGAGCACCTGACGGTGGCCGAGAGATCTTGCTGCATCCGCGACCAGACCACCGCTGACGCCTTCAATGGGTTTTTCCCTGGCCGGATATATATCAGTGACGATGAGCACGTCAGCATCGAAGAATGATCGGCCGAAATCCAGATGGAACTCCTTAGTACGGGAATAAAGATGAGGCTGGAATATTACCACAACCCGGCGCTGCCACCCTTCCCGGGCTCCCCGTAACGTTGCCTTAATCTCCGTCGGGTGATGAGCATAGTCATCCACGATCATCACATCACCCAGGACCGCCTTGATCTCAAAGCGACGATGAACCCCGCTGAAATCTTCCAATGCTTTCTTGACGGCGGTAAACGGTATCTCGAGCTCCAGCCCCACGGCAACCGCAGCCAGACTGTTCTTGACATTGTGTCTGCCCGGCAGATGCAGTCGTATCTCTCCCAGAATACTGTCCCCTTTGATAACAGTGAACCTGGTCTCTCCTTCGGTGTAGGTAATATCCTCACCGCGCACCTCGGCCTGAGGTGTCATTCCGTAGGTCACAATGCGTCGTTTCAGCTGCGGAATGATTTCCTGTAGAGCCGGTTCGTCCAGACAGATAAAGACGGCCCCGTAAAAAGGAACCTTGTTGGCGAAGGTAACAAATGCCTCTTTAATCTCATCAAGATCACGGTAACAATCCAGATGTTCAGTTTCAATATTGGTGATAACAGCCAGGGAGGGGGAAAGCTCCAGGAAGCTGCGGTCATATTCATCCGCCTCCACTACCATATACCTGCTGCTGCCGAGCTTGGCGTTACTGCTTAGACTGCGCAGCTGGCCGCCGATGATCAAAGTCGGATCGAGTTCTCCTTCCTGCATGACGTGTCCGATCATGGAACTGGTGGTCGTCTTTCCATGAGTTCCCGCCACCGCTACTCCGTATTTCATCCGCATAAGCTCGGCCAGCATCTCAGCCCGCCTGATAATAGGGATCTTCTGCTCCCGGGCCTCCTGTACCTCCCGGTTCGTATTATCAATGGCTGAAGATATTACCACGACATCGGCTCCTTCAACTTGAGCGGCTCGATGCCCCTGATAGATCGTCGCGCCGAGTGTTTGCAGACGATCGGTAATGGCGGAAATTCTTCTGTCTGAACCGCTCACCGTGAACCCCAGGGTCAGCAATACCTCGGCAATACCGCTCATTCCGATACCGCCGATACCGACCATGTGTACCCGGTTGGTTCTGCCCAGCAGATCCGAAGCGCTTTTTTTCTTGCTTCCCGTCATGATCTCCTCACCTGATGGCGCCGCACACGATATGTTCAAGTTCAATGTAATTAAACGGTTTACGTAAAAAATGAAAGCTCCGCTCTTCCTTCAGAGTGTCGGGCAGATTGTCAATCAGAAAATCTGAAAGGAATACCACAACGGAACGATATTTCCCGAAAAGGCGGCTTACGAGAGGCAGCCAATCCGAACCGTCCCTGCAATTCTGGTCCAGAATAACCAGATCATAGGATTCCCTCGCCCGCTGAAAAAGATTATCCAAAGAGGTAGCCAGAACAGCCTCTTCAAATCCCCATTTCTGTAATATGGATTTCAGATCGAGTGCCACGATATGGTCTTTCTCTGCTATAAGGACCGTTGGTTTTCTGTTTGATGCGGAGTTGCTCAAATTATTCTCCTTCTTTTACCACGGTAATAATTTCATCTGCGATGCATGCCGCCGCGCCTGGTTTAGCAAATCTTTTGACAGCCCGACTCATCGCTTCTCTCATTTCTCCGTTTTGCAGAAGTTCCCGGATCATGTCAAGGAGCCGGCCTGGGCTCGTTTCTTTCTCCAGCGCCAGGCGCGCCGCTCCCGCATCGACGAGAGTGCGGGCGTTTTCTTTCTGGTGTCCCCCTGCCGCGGCGGGAAACGGGATAAAAAGAGTCGGCAGCCCCAGAACGGCAATCTCGGCCACACTTGTCGCTCCGGAACGGCAGACGACCAGATGAGAGAGACCGTAGGCCAGATCCATCCGTTCCAGGTAAGGCCGGACGGTGATCCTGGGACCGGAAGAATCGGCCATCACCTTGATTCCCTCATACCAGCGTGGACCGGTCGCCCAGAGCATTTGAGCCTCGGTATTATTGAGAAATTCCGGAATCATCGCGGTCACTAATTGATTAATGCCCCATGCTCCCTGGCTGCCGCCGAAGACCAGCACTGTTTGCCGGGATGGATCCATTCCGAACCAGGCGGCGGCTTCCTTTCTGTCGCCCCGCTGTAAGCTGGACCGTACAGGATTCCCACAGACAACCAGGTTTCTCTTTCGTAAAAAATGTTTCTGGGACTCACTGAAGCTGAGAAATACCCGGTGCACTAGTGGTGCCAATATCCGGGTGACTAGTCCCGGTTTACGGTTCTGTTCCAGCAACATCCTTCTTTTACCCAGAAGGACGGCGGCACTCAGCACCGGCCAGGTGACATAGCCGCCGGTACCGATAACCAGACCGGGCTTAAAACGTTTGATGATCCATAGTGACTGTATCAGTGAAACAACCATTTTTGCAGGAAAAAGAATATTAGCCGCAATTCGTCTCCGCCGCAGGCCGCTGATCCAGACGGTCTTAAAATCGATTCCTTTTTCAGGAATTATCTTCGCTTCCAGACCCCTCCGGGTTCCGACAAAGAGGACCTCACAGGCGGTACGATCCATCAATTCATCAAGAACGGCCAACCCGGGATAGAGATGCCCTCCGGTGCCTCCGCCTGTCAGCAGAATCTTCATCTATTTGCTCTCCCGGCTGACTGCCAGTCCTGGGCTCGCCGCCGTGTAAAGCTTTTCAGAGATACCGGCCGTTGTTTGGATATATTGAGCATAATTCCCACCCCTACCAGCAGCACCAGCAGGGAGGATCCGCCATAACTGAGGAAAGGGAAGGGCAGTCCCGTAGTGGGCAGAAGATTTACCACCACCCCGGCATTTATCAGACCGTTGATCATTATCAGCGAGGTAATGCCTCCTGCGATAAGACTGCCATACCTGTCCGGAGCGTTCCGGGCGATCTTCAAACCCCTCCAGAGAATAATTGTCATCAGCACGAAAACCAGTGTTATCCCCAGCAGCCCCATCTCTTCACCCAGGCTGGCCAAGATAAAATCCGAAAAAGGTTCCGGCAGGAAGAACAGTTTCTGTCTCCCGGCCCCGTATCCCTGGCCGGTTAATCCGCCCTGGGCCAAACCGATAATCGACTGCTTGACCTGGTAGCTCATCTCTCCTGAACCGAGGACGGATTCAAGGAAATCTGTCAGCCGTTTAAGCTGATAACTGAAAATGGAGAGACCGACTATGACAATCGGAATCAGTATTACACCCATACGGCCTATTGTCCTCCAGGTGACACCTCCAATAAAGAACATCACCAGAGCAACCGAAAAGATTACCAGGGCCGTCCCCAGGTCTGGTTCCAGGAAGATGAGTCCCACTACCAGCAGAACAATGGTATAATGCACCATGACATTGTCTTCCGGCAGATCCTGCTTGTTCCACTTTTTGCCGAATACGGCTGCCAGATAGAGAATGACCGTCAGCTTCATAAATTCGGAAGGCTGAAAATCCTTGCCCATAAGGGTAAGAGCCCGGCGGCTGCCGTTGATCTTGTCCTCAAACAGCACCAGCACCAGAAACGCTGTCAGTCCCAGAAAAAGGAATGGTGTAATCCAGCGGTAGCGGTGGTAATCGATCTTTGAAGCCACCAGCATGATAACCAATCCGATGAACACCCGCACCAGATGCTGAAAAAGAAATATATTGGCATCACCGTATTTCTCTTCCGCCCGAAATGAGCTGGCACTGTATATCATCAATAGTCCGATGATAACCAGCACTGCTACGGCCGTCAGCAAAATCATGTCGGAACGCTGTGTCTCTTCAGGATGCATTTACAGCTCCCGTACCAGTTGCTTGAATCGTTCTCCCCGGTTTTCAAAATTATGGAACATATCGAATGAGGCGCAGGCCGGCGAAAGCAGGACGACATCGCCGCTCTGGGCCAGACCTTCCGCCAGAGAGACCGCCTCTTCCAGAGATCCGGCCATATGTATCATCGTCGCCCCCTCAAGGGCCGCTTTGATCTTTTCGGCCGCTTCACCGATAAGGATGATGTGCTTCACTTTTTCCTGCACTCGGGTGCGCAGCAACGTGAAATCAGAATCCTTGTCCCTGCCACCGGCTATAAGAATAATGGACTGGTCGAATCCGCCCAACGCATACCAGACCGAATCAACATTGGTAGCCTTGGAATCATTGATCCACTCAACGCCCCGAAGCACCCGCACCGGCTCCATCCGGTGCGGCAGACCGGCGAAATCCTTCAAGGCCGTCGTGATCCCAGATAATTCTACCTTCATCACCGAGGCCGCCATTGAGGCAGCGAGTCCGTTAAGCCAATTATGTTCTCCCCGCAAACGCATCTCTGAACAGGGAAGAATCTCCTGTTCCATTCCGCCGCGTCGCAGGATCAGTTTTTGATCCCTCACAAAACCGCAGTCATTACCCCTGTCGGCACCAAGATGCCAGACCCGGGCCCGGGCTGAACCGACCAGCTCCTGCAGGAGTGGATCCGTGCCGTGACAAATAATAACATCATCGTCTCGCTGCTTGCCAAAGATGCGCGCTTTAAGCTCGCCATAGGAACGCATGTCACCGTGTCGATCCAGGTGATCCGGCGTAAGATTAAGAATTACAGAAACCTTCGGATGGAAATCCAGCACCGTTTCCAGCTGAAAACTGCTCACTTCCAGTACTACCACTCCCTCGGGCCCGATACTTTCCGTCAGATCACTGAAGGGATTTCCGATATTGCCCGCCACGATCGTCCTGAATCCTGCCTTTTTAAATATTTCTCCCAGAAGAGCACAGGTGGTGGACTTCCCGTTTGACCCGGTGACTGCGACAATGGGAGCCTGGCAGAACCAGGAGGCTACCTCTATCTCGGCCAGGATCCGTATGTCTTTCTCTCTGGCCAGAGCGAGGATTTCGGCAGTAACGGGCACCCCTGGACTGACCACCAGAAAATCGCAGGCCAGCAGCTCCCGGGAATGGCCACCCAGTTCAACGGCGACACCGCTTTTTTTAAGAGTTAGAAGCTGAGAGAGGTTGTCCGGATGCTCTGCTTTTTCACTGAGCAGCACCTTGGCGCCTTTACTGTGAAGGAGCCGGGCCGCCGCTATACCGCTGCGGGCCGCTCCGATGACACCGACTCTCGATGAATCAAGATGTTCTGTTAACTCTTTCAGACGATCCTCCCTACTGGACCTTGAGTGTTCCGATTCCCATCAAGATAAGCAAGATGGCGATGATCCAGAACCGCACAACCACTTTCTCTTCCGGCCAGCCGCATAATTCAAAGTGATGATGGATCGGCGCCATTTTAAAGATTCTCTTCCCCCGCCAACGGAACGAGGCAACCTGCAGGATTACCGAAAGGGCCTCGGCCAGGAAGACTCCTGCAATCAGGGGGAGCAGCAGTTCCCGCTTCAGGAGCACAGCCAGGGTACCCAGGGCGCCGCCCAGAGCCAGTGCGCCGGTGTCACCCATGAAAACAGTGGCAGGATGGCTGTTAAACCAGAGAAATCCCAGACAGGCACCGATAAGGGCGGCACAGTAAACCGTCAGTTCGCCAGCACCCTTTATATTCACGATTCCCAGATATTCACTGAAGACGGCATGTCCGGTGACATAGCTGATGATAGCCCAGGCCAGAGCAGAAATGCCTACCAGACCGATAGCCAGACCATCCAGTCCGTCAGTTAAATTCACGGCGTTCGAAGTACCGGTAATCACGAATATCACCAGCGGAATATAGAACCAGCCGAAATTTATCACCGCATCTTTGAAGAAGGGAACCGCGGTGGACCATTGAAATCCCGCAAACGTCTTGGAATAGGTAACGACCAGGGCCACTACCAGCCCCAAAGCAATCTGTCCCGCCAGCTTATAGCGTCCAATCAGACCTTTGGGATATTTTTTCACCACTTTGAGATAATCATCCACGAATCCTACCGTTCCAAGCCATACCGTGGTCAGGATCATTAGCTGTACCAGCACATTATCCAGCCGACAAAACAGCAAAACCGGGACCAGTACGGCGGAATGGATGATCAGTCCCCCCATGGAGACGGTACCGGCCTTCTGTTTGTGACTTTCGGGAGTCTCCTCCCGTATCTCTTCGGTAAAAGACTTTTTATGAAGCCAGCGCAGAATTCGTGGTCCCAGGAAAAAAGTTATTACAAGAGCCGTTATAGCAGCGGCCCCCGATCGGAAGGAGATGTAGTTGAACAGGTTGAATCCGATAAAATATTCCCGCAAGGGATAGAGCAGATGGTAGAGCATATTAATGTTCCCCTTTTCTGTTCCGGATTATTGCCTCTACGATCTCTTCCATTCTCATGCTGCGGCTTCCTTTTACCAGCAGTGTATCGCCGGGCTGGATATTCAAGAGCAGGTGATCTATCAGAGCCGCAGCGGAGGCAAAATGGAAGACGTTCTTCATCCCCTTTCGTTCGGCGGCTTCCGCCGCCAGGGCCATATCGGATCCCAGAGTGAAGAAGGCGTCCAGATTCACGTCCGCCGCGAGTTCTCCAACTCCGACGTGTTCTTTCGGTGCGGTACTGCCGAGTTCCTTCATATCTCCCAGTACCGCTATTCTGCGGCCGGCATTTTTCATCTGCTGCATGGTTATCAGCATCTCCCGAACCGAACTGGGATTGGCGTTGTAGGAATCATCAATGACCGTGATATCCCCGCTTCGGATAACCTGCATCCGCTGAGCTACGGGAAAGAATCGTTCCAGAATGTTCTTTATTCTTTTGGGAGAGATCTCAAAGTGTGCAGCGACAACTGCAGCAGCCAGGCCGTTGATCGCGTTAAAGGTTCCCGGCAGGGTAAGACTGATGTCCTGTCTCTCAAATCTGAAGGACGGGTGCCCCGCCTTATCCAGGCCGATAAAGGTGCCGCGCCTGTCACAATCCTCGCCGAAACCATAGGTGATGGTTCTGGGAACCATTGTGATCATTTCCCTGAGAAGAGGATCGTCGCCGTTCAGGAAAGCCACCCCTTTCCGCGGCAGGGCGGTGAGCAGTTCGCTTTTCCCCCGGGCCACTCCTTCCGGACTGTGGAGAAATTCCAGGTGGCTCTTCCCTATGTTTGTTATGAGACCACAGGTCGGTCTGGCGATCTCGCAAAGCCTAGCGATCTCTCCGATATGATTCATCCCCAGTTCCAGGACGGCAATTTCAACCGTTTCATCCCAGTTGAGGATGCTCAAGGGAAGCCCAAGATGATTATTTAAATTTCCCCGGGATTTGGCCACGGTATACCGATCGGAAAGAAGCGCGGCAATCATCTCTTTGGTAGTTGTTTTCCCGTTGGATCCGGTGACGGCTATCACCGGGACTGTGAACCGTTTACGGTAAGCTGTCGCCAGGTTCTGCAGAGCGGACAGGGGATCATCAACCTGAAAGAGGGGAAGGGTTGTTTCCTCGACGGCTCCGTTGCGGGCGGTCAAAACACCTGCCGCTCCCCGCATTTCTGCTTCCTTGACATAAAGCCGGCCATCTGTATTGCTGCCCGGCAGCGCCACGAAAAGCATCCCCGGTTCTACCTCCCTGGAATCAATGACCGCTCCGCGAACCGGAATATCTTCCCGGAAATCTGCGGATCTCCTGAGAAGCGCCGCTATGTCGGACAATCTTAAGGTCACTGTCACTCTCCACCCGTGCGGGCCAGACAGGCCCGTGCTATCTCACGATCGTCGAAATGAATCCTTTCGTTCCCGATGATCTGCTCACTCTCATGCCCTTTGCCCGCGATAAGCACGGTATCTCCCGGCCGGGCTTCTTTTTCAATGGCGTACCGTATCGCTTCTTCTCTGTTTTCTATCACCGTCACCTTATCGGGATTTCCCATTCCGGCCAGAATATCGTCAACGATGCGCTTGGGATCTTCACTGCGAGGATTGTCGCTGGTCACGATCACCATGTCGGCCAGTTCTTCCGCAAACTGGCCCATAAGCGGCCGTTTGCCTCTGTCCCGGTCCCCGCCGCAGCCGAACACAACCACAAGCCTGCCCCGACAGAGTTCACGCAGGGTCTCAATTACCTTTCGCAGGGCGTCCGGCGTGTGTGCGTAATCCACGATGACCTGGATTGGATGATCAGGTGCTACCAGCTCCATCCGGCCCGGAACCGGCTCAGGCCGGGCCAAACCCGCGATGATGTTTTCATGTTTCAGCCCTAAAACCATTCCGCATGCCGCGGCGGCAGCGGCATTCATGACATTAAAGATTCCGATCAGGGGAGTTTCAATAACGAGCGTGTCATCCCCCCGTTTCAGACAAAATCGGCTCCCCTCCCAGCCAAGTTCGACATCGGTGATACGGAAATCGGCATCCTTCGACGTGAAACCGTAGGTAACAGACTTTTCGCCGGCACTGGAAAGCATCACCGGAGCCGCTTCATCGTCTGCGTTGATCAGAGCCGTTCCTTTATTCTTAAGCTGAGCAAACAACCGTGATTTAGTGGCGGCATATTCATCCTCAGTTCCGTGAAAATCAAGGTGGTCCCGGGAGAGATTGGTAAAGACAGCCGCATCAAAAGAAATTCCTTCCGTCCGGTACAGGGCCAACGCGTGGGATGAGACTTCCATAATCACACAGTCGACTCCGCAGCGGCGCATATTGTCAAGGTTTTTCTGAAGCAGGATGGCATCAGGAGTCGTGTGAGTGGCCTTCAATGTCAGCCCGCACCAGCGATAATTAAGCGTCCCCATGACACCAGGATTCCTTCCCTCCTTGCTGAAAATGGATTCCAGCAGGAAGGTGAGCGTCGTCTTGCCGTTGGTTCCGGTAATGCCAACCATGGTAAGATCCTTCGCCGGATTGTCATAGAAACGCGCCGCCAGCAGGGCGGCCGCCTTCCTGGAGTCGGAAACCTGCAGAATTGGCAGGCCCTGCTGGGATACGTGCCTGTCAACTATTGCCGCCACTGCTCCCTTGGCGACAGCTTCCTCCAGATAGCGGTGACCGTCCGTCTTGAATCCCTTCACAGCCACGAAGAGCGTTCCCGGCAGTATCTGGCGGGAATCACTGCTCAGTCCGCTGATTTCGAGATCCTTGAGTCCCGGATCCTTAATACGGCAAATTCCGTGGCATAATTCCGCAAGCCGCATTACTGGTTCCCCTTTACGGGTGTTTGATCCCCGCAGGAAAGTTGGCAGACAATATTATCCGAAATACGGGTGCCGGGTTTGGGCCATTGTGTTTTAATAATGCCGCTTCCGATAACCCGCGCTTTTACGTTAAGCTCTGCCAGACTGTGAAGTGCCTGACGTACACTCAGTCCCCGCAAATCCGGGATGTGATGGGAGGAATTAAGAGCCGGCATGGATACGGCTGCCTTCGTTTTCACCTCAGGATTTGCATTACTTTCAAAGGAGGTGAATTGAGCTTGCGGTACTGCTGAAGAGGAGGTTTGCGTTTGAACCAGGGGAGAACCGCCTCCTCCCTGCAGGGAAGGCAGACCTGATATCCGTTTTACCACCTGGGCAAAAATCGGAGCCGCCGATAAACTGCCCCAGCTTCCCAGAGCCGGTTCATCCAGGACGATGACCAGAACGTAGCGGGGGGTCTCCGCCGGCCAGAACCCGGTAAAGGAACTGACATCGACTCCGCGGACATATCCTCTATGTCCTTCTATGGATTTTTGCGCCGTCCCCGTTTTGCCGGCCACTGTCACTCCCGGAACCATAGCCTTCATTCCGCTTCCCCGTTTCACCACGTTGACAAGGATATCCGTGAGCTGATCGGCTGTTTGCGGTGAAATGACCCTCCTGATTACCCGTCTCTTTGTCTGCATCAGCACCCTGCCGTCCTGACCAAGGATCTGTTTGACGATGCGCGGTTCTATCAGTTCTCCGCCGTTCGCTACCACTGCGGTCATCCCGGCTATCTGCAGAGCCGAGGCCGAGATTTCCTGTCCGAAGGAAATGGAAACAATAGAAGAAGGCGTCCACTGATAAACCGGACGCAGAATGCCTGCTGTCTCTCCCGGAAGTCTTATTCCGGTCTTGTTGCCGAATCCGAAATTCTGGGCGTAACGGCAGAGAGTCTTGTCTCCCAGCTTCTGTCCGACCTTGGCCATGCCGATATTGGAGGAATGTTCCATGACTTGATTTAGCGTCAGCCAGGCAAATGAGTTATTATGATCATTAATTTCACGTTTATTAACTATATAAGAACCATTTTCGCAAAAAATGAGGGACTTGGGATTGAAGGCGCCCTCTTCCAGTGCCGCAGCGGCCGTGACGATTTTGAAAACCGAACCCGGTTCAAATTGCCATTGCACGGCCCTGTTCATCATTCTGGCGGAAAAGTCGAGCTGTCCTGTGCGTGATTCAGGACCGATAGCTGTTGTCATGGCCAGCACTTCGCCGCTGAAGGGATCAAGGAGAATTCCTGTTCCAAATTTGGCTTGGTAGGTTTCGACTCCTTTACTGATTTCCTCATCGAGGACTTCCTGTATGGCATGATCCAGAGTAAGGACCACGTCTTGTCCGGGACGGGCTTCCTGTCTGGGAAGATCCAGTGAAACGTGGTACCGTTTAAGACCGTCCCATTGCCGGACGGCCCAGCCGTCCATACCCGCCAGACGACCGTTAAGTTCCTGTTCAATACCCCAGGCACCGCAGCGACTGTTGTCGGTGACTCCCAGAACCTGGAGGGCAAGATCATTGCGGGGGTGAACCCGCTGCTGCCGCGGTTCAAAGATCAATCCCGGGATGCCGGTGGCCATTAATCTGTCTTTTTCCCGGGTAGAAAGAACCAGCTGCAAAGGATGGTATTTCGAAAAACCTGAAGTCTTCAGACGGGATAGAAACTCTGTCTTAGCTCCTCCCAGCACCGTTTGCAGAGAACATGCCACTGCTTCTGAACTGGGCAGCATGGAGGGATCAACCGCCAGCGAAACACTTGAGATATCCAAAGCCAGAACATTCAGGTTACGGTCGTATATGGTGCCTCTCTCTGCAGGTAGGGGTTCCCGATGTTCATACTGAGCTTCGGCTGCCTGAATCCAGGGTTCCCTGCCGATAATTTGGAAGGAAAAACTCCTCAGCAGGACAATGACGAAACCGGTAAAAAAAAGGAAAGAGAGCCCTCTCAGACGCCTCTCTATCATTTCCGATCTCTGTCTTCTTCTCATGTTCTTGCCTCTTTCATACGGTAAATAGGTCACCTCATACCCGGTGGTGACATCCCCGCCATTTGCAGCGGGAATTGTGCGTTAAGTCCGCCCGGGAGAGATAATCCCTCAAAATCGACAACCAGTTTTGATATTCGGGAAGGCGGAACAATATGCATTCCCATACCCGAGACTTTTGCTGCGATAACTGCATATGTCGTCAATCGTTCATTTTGGACTCTGAGGTCGCTGATCTCACTGATCAGCTTTGCCTTTTCCTGCTCATGCTTGAATTGTTCCCGCAGATCCGAATCGATCTGGACCCGACCCCAGAGATATATCAAGAAAAGACACAGCCCAACAACCGTGAGGAACTGAATCGGCAGTGACGAAGTCCGTTTTCTCTGCCTGCTCTGTCTGGAGGATTTGCTTTTCCCCGCCATCCTCTTAGCCTTTCTCTTTTTTTTCTGCCGCCCGCAGTCTTGCGCTTCGGGCGCGGGGATTGCCTGCTATTTCCTGCACGGAGGACCGCACGACCTTTTTTGTCAGAATGGTGAATGAATACTCCGGAACAGTGCCGGGTTCTTCAAAACGGGAAAAGAGCG
Source organism: uncultured bacterium (assembly GCA_964621645.1). Classification (GTDB taxonomy): domain Bacteria; phylum Zhuqueibacterota; class QNDG01; order QNDG01; family JAGLOF01; genus CAZUMH01. Next base: position 64,848 of record CAZUMH010000002.1, on the reverse strand, counting down.
GCTCCTGACCGCGGAAAAACCGTTTCACCATTCTGTCCATAAGGGACTCATAACTGAGAACCACCATACGGCCCCCCGATTTGAGCAGCGGGTAACTACGCTCCAATCCCTTTCTTAATTGATCCAATTCCCCATTTACTTCAAAACGCAGCGCCTGCCAGACACGAGCCAGGGTTTTAATCTGATGGGGACGCGGCGTCATGCGGCGGATTACAGCCGCGAGTTCCAGCGTGGTGTTGATGGGATTCGCCTCACGGGAAGCGATGATAGCCCTGGCAATCTGACGGGATCTTCTTTCCTCTCCATATTTGTATAAAGTATCGGCCAGTTCCTTTTCGGAATATTCATTGATGACGAAAGAGGCATCTTTTCCGCTGCTGCGATCCATTCGCATATCAAGCGGCCCTTCTTCCAGATAGCCGAATCCCCGTTCAGCCGTATCGATCTGATAAGAAGAAACACCCAGGTCTAAGAGCAATCCATCAATTCTGGAAATTTTCTCCTCCTTCAGCACCTCATTCAGCTGAGCCAATTGGCCCTGCCGGGCTATGAAACGGGTTTCAGAAACAGGGAAACGTGAGCGGCTGTGCTGAACAGCGTCTTCATCCCTGTCCACTCCGATATATCGGCCTTTCTTATTGAGGATGGGGAGAATAGCCGCGGCATAGCCGCCGCCACCGAGGGTGGCGTCCACGTATGTTCCCGACCTGTCAGTAATAAAAAAATGAACGACTTCATCGACCAGAATCGGGAGATGGAATGTGTCTGTCAGAGGATCCATGTGCCGCCGATTCTTGCTCCGCCCAGCCAAACAGCTTGACGCGCTCCTGTGATGACGTCTTGCCTCCGGAGATAAAGGCCCCATATACGTCCGGGGACCATATTTCCAGGTGATCAAAAGCGCCGACAACCAGAACCTGATCACTGATTTTCGCGTAATCGAGGTGTTCTTGCGGAACGGTTACCCTGCCCTGTTGATCACAGCGCACTGGATGCGCATCCGCCATCGTTTCCAGAAAATATCGCCGTGCTTCATCATCGGTGCCGCGGGATCCGAAGTGAGCGCTGAGCCGTGCCGCCTTTTCCATGAATACTTCCCGGGGATAGACGAAGAGACAGTCGTTCGGCCCCCTGGTAAGATGAAAAATAATGGCCGACTCCTTGAACTTCTTGATCGCCTCACTCTCTTTTATCTCATTATTCCCTGCTTCCCCGGTGACCTCCTGCTTGTACTCTTGGCTCTGTTTATACAGTTCCAGAATAGCGGAAGCGGGAATATTTACCCTGCGTTTCGCATCAACAGTAAATTTGGATTTTCCTGTAAAACAGAGCATATCGAGCTCCGGAGATTTCCTGTATTCTTAGGGATTTCTAAGAATTTTAAAGAATTTCAAGGGATTCGATTAAATAAACAAAACTTTTATGGGAATGTCAAGGGAAATTTTGTTTTTATAAAAATTAACGCCTCCGGGAAAGTGTTCAGGTCCTGAAAGATTGTAAAATATTTTTTTCAGGGAAACGGATTTTATAACGTTTTCTCTTGCTTTTTTGTTAAAAAAAACTATATTTGTTTTATATAAAACGGCAATTTAACATCCTTTAATGCAGTTCGAAGGAAGGAGAACAATGAAACATGAAAACAACAACTTCTATTGACGACAAAGACGAACCTCCTGGTGGTGGTACCAGTTTAACCGGTGCTGCCAAAACCAAACACTTTGTAAATCCTCCCTTTGGGGAACGCCTTTCAAATCAAGTCCTTGATGGACGTCGCTCAGAAGAATCCGCTCTTGTCCAAAGAGCCCTGAATGTGACTCCTGGATCCTTCCCGCACAATAAATTTAAAATAATACCAAAATCAAAACCACCGTTTGTCATCAGTAAACGAACACGACAATTTCGTCGGTTGTTTTTTTCCAACGTGCCGGACAGCCAGTGGAATGACTGGCACTGGCAGGTAAAAAATCGTATCAGAGACATCCAGACCTTAACGAAAATCAACCGGAAGAAATCGAAGCTATTCTGGATCACAAGAATCCACTGCCTTTTTCCATCACTCCCTACTATGCCAGCATCCTCGACCCGGCCGATGTGAACCAGGCGGTACGCCGTACGGTTATTATCAGCAATAATGAATATCATATCACTCCATCGGAAGCGGAAGATCCGCTCTCGGAAGACAACGACTCCCCTGTCCCCGGAATTGTGCATCGCTATCCTGACCGGGTTCTCTTTCTGGTAACGGGATTCTGCGCTGTCTATTGCCGCTATTGCACCCGCTCCCGCATCGTGGGCGATGTCAGAAAAATGCACCACATTAGTCCTCAGTACTGGGAAAACGCCATATCGTATATCAGACAGCATCCTGAGGTGCGGGATGTTCTCCTTTCCGGCGGTGACCCGCTCACCATCTCCGACAGTAAACTCGAATGGCTCATCTCGCAAGTGCGGCGAATCCCTCACGTTGAAGTGATACGCATCGGGACCAAAGTGCCGGTAGTGCTGCCCCAACGCATCACGAAACAGCTGGTGGAGATGCTGCATAAATATCATCCCCTATGGATGAGCATTCATTTCAGTCATCCTGATGAGCTGACTCCCGAGACAGCGGAAGCCTGTCGACGCCTGGCGGACGCCGGCATTCCTCTGGGAAGCCAGACCGTGCTTCTCAAAGGTGTCAATGACAGGGTGGAGACCATGACCCGGCTGAACCAGGGCCTGATGAAAATCAGAGTCCGGCCTTATTATCTCTATCAGTGCGACCCGGTGCGCGGCACCTCGCATTTCCGCACCACGGTTGAAAAAGGATTGGAAATCATTGCCGGCCTGAGAGGATTCACTTCAGGGTATGCCGTCCCCTCTTTCGTAGTCGACGCCCCCGGCGGAGGCGGCAAGATTCCCCTTCTCCCCGAATACGTGGCCGGCCGCTCTGGAGACAATCTGCTGCTGCGCAACTATGAAGGGAACATCTACATGTATCCCGACCCGGAAGGTTCTATCGGCGACCCGCTGGCTGACTGCCTGGTAGCGGAAGAAAGGCAGCTGCTATGATTATCGGCATTACCTACGACCTGCGCCAGGATTATCTCGACCTGGGCTATGGTGAAGAAGAAACGGCGGAATTTGACCGTATCTCCACCATCGAAAATATCGAGAACACCTTGCGGGAGCTGGGACACGAAACAGACCGGATCGGAAATATCTGGAGCCTGACCAAACGTCTGGCCTCGGGCGATCACTGGGATCTGGTCTTCAATATCGCCGAGGGATTGCGGGGCATCGGACGGGAGGCGCAAGTGCCTGCTCTGCTGGATGCCTACGACATCCCCTATACATTTTCTGGACCCCTCATCCTCGCACTCACTCTGCATAAAACCATGACCAAGAGAGTGTTGCGGGATTTCAGTCTGCCCACTCCTGATTTTCAGGAAATCCGCGTTATCGAAGACGTGGAAACGATCACCCTACCCTTCCCTCTATTTGCCAAACCTGTGGCGGAGGGAACGGGAAAAGGCATCGATTCCTCTTCCAGGGTTGAAACCCGGGAGCAGCTGCGGGATGTCTGTGACCGGCTTCTGGCTGCCTACCGGCAGCCCGTACTGGTGGAGACCTATCTGCCGGGACGGGAGTTTACCGTAGGTCTGGTAGGTACGGGACCCGCAGCACGCTCTGTTGGAGTTGTCGAGATCGTGCTAAGAGGCGGCGCCGAAGAATTCGCCTATTCTTATGTGAACAAGGAAAGATGCGAAGAATTCGTGGGGTATATTCCCGTCAATGATGAGCTTGCCCTCCGGGCCGTGGAAATCGCCCTGGAAACCTGGCGCACGTTCGGGTGTCGGGACGCAGGCCGAATCGATCTCCGGGTCGATGACAAGGGCGTCCCCAACGTGATGGAGCTCAACCCCCTGGCGGGCATCCATCCCGAGCATTCCGACCTCCCTATTATCTGTACGTATTACGGCATTACTTACCGGCAGCTTTTTAAAATGATTCTGGAAAGCGCCATGGAAAGGGTCAAGGTCAAAGCGGCCCTTCTATGAAAGCCGTGATTCTCTTCAACCAGGTCTCCTGTGACTCGCCGGAAGATGAACAGGACGTCCTGGTGCAGATGGACCATGTCTCCAAGGCCCTGACAAAACTGGGATATGAGGTGGAACACCTGCCCCTCTCGCTCAACCTGCTAGAGGCCAGGGAAGCACTGCTGCGATTCACACCGGAGATCGTCTTCAATCTGGTCGAATCCATCGGCGGAGCCGGCCGCTTCATCTATTTCGCCCCCGCCCTGCTGGAGGAGCTGCGGCTCCCCTTCACGGGCGCGAGCAGTGAGGCTCTCTATTTGACCACCAACAAACTGCTGGCGAAAGAGCGGCTCCGGGCCGGAGGCATCCCCACTCCCCCCTGGGCCGGAGGAAAAGAGATACTCGGGAACAATCCCGGGATAAAGCCGCCTTTCATCATCAAACCGGTAAACGAAGACGCCTCGGTGGGACTGGACGAGGAAGCTATCGTCTCTGATGTCAAACATCTTCCTTCTGTTCTGGCCGAGCGGATGAACCGCTACGGTGAGTGTTTCGCGGAATTATATATCCACGGCCGGGAATTCAACATTTCTCTGCTGGCCGGCAGTGAGGGACCGGAAGTGCTTCCGCCTGCCGAGATGACCTTTCAGGATTACCCGGAAGGCAAACCCTGGCTGGTCGGATATGAAGCAAAGTGGGATTCGTCCTCCTTTGAATATCATCATACGGTCCGCTCTTTCGATTTTAATCCCGAGGACAATGATCTCATCGACCGGCTGAGAGAAATTTCACTGCGCTGCTGGAACCTTTTCTCTCTGCGGGGCTATGCCCGGGTCGATATCAGGGTCGATGCCGCCGGGAACCCTTTCGTGCTCGAAGTCAATGCCAATCCCTGCATCTCTCCGGACAGCGGCTTTATCGCCGCCGGGGAAAGAGCCGCTCTGCCGTATGACAAGGTTATCGAAAGGATTTTGGAGGATTCTCTGGGGGTGACGAATGTTCCACGTTAGGCGTATCTACGATAACACGCTTCCCCTTAACAAGGAGGCGATCTCCCAGGTACAGCAGATCCTGAGGACTCAGTTTTATGAGCTGCCCGAAGAGGATATCGACGAACTGCCGCATAAACTGCTCAATCCGCTGAAATACCGCTTCCGTACTATGCTGATCGTGGCAGAGGATGAAAAGAGGAGGGTGAAAGGATTCGCCCTTCTGCTGCATGCCGCCGATGTGCGTTTCTGTTATCTGGATTACATATCCGCGGCGCAGCAGAAGACGGGACGGGGAATTGGAGGGGCCCTTTATGAAATCGTCCGCGATACAGCCCGGGAACTGGATGTTACCGGCCTCTTCTTCGAATGCCTTCCCGATGATGCGGATCTCTGCCGCGATCCGGATCATGTCAAACAAAACGCCGCCCGTCTGCGTTTCTACGAACGCTATGGCGCCAGACCGATTACAGGGACAAAATATGAAACTCCTCTGACCCCGGGAGATGACTGCCCCCCCTACCTTGTCTTCGATGATCTGGGCAGCGGTATCCCCCTTTCACAAAAAAAGGCCCGTGCCATCGTCTGGGCCATCCTGGAACGAAAGTACGGCACGGTCTGTCCCGAGGGGTACATTGACACAGTAGTGAACTCCTTCCAGGACAACCCGATCCGCCTCCGCGCTCCAAAATACAGCAAGATCACGGGAACACACCGGACAAACAAATATTTCGCCATGGACAGCAGGATCGCCCTGGTAGTAAACGACCGGCATGAAATCCATCAGGTCCATGATCGCGGCTATGTGGAGGCCCCGGTGCGGGTCAATGCTATTCTGAAGGAAATTATTCCCACAGGTCTCTTTGAAAACCGTAAACCGAAGGTATTCGCCGAGCGCCACATCACCGCTGTACATGACACCCGCTTCGTACACTACCTGCAGACCGTATGCCGCAAGCTCCCCGCCGGCAAGTCGGTTTACCCGTATGTCTTTCCCATCCGGAACCAGGCCCGTCCCCCCAAAGAACTTTTCATCAGAGCGGGTTACTACTGCATCGACACCTTTACCCCTCTCAATCATAACGCTTTCCTGGCCGCAAAACGGGCCGTGGACTGCACCCTCACCGCGGCTCACTGTCTTCTTGAAGGTCACCGTATCGCCTACGCTCTGGTTCGTCCCCCGGGTCATCACGCGGAAGCAAATGTTTTCGGAGGATTCTGCTATTTCAATTCCACCGCCATCGCGGCACACTTACTCAGCGGCTTCGGCAAGGTGGCCATCCTCGATATTGATTATCATCACGGCAACGGCCAGCAGATGATATTTTACCAGCGCCCTGACGTGCTCACTGTATCGATCCACGGGCACCCCCGCTTCACCTATCCCTATTTCAGCGGATTTTCCGAAGAGCGTGGCTCTGATGACGGGACCGGATATAACCTCAATATTCCGTTGGAAGAAAATATCAGTGGTGAACGATACCGGCGGGCTTTGGAGGTGGCCCTGCGGCGAATACGGCGGTATGAGCCGAATTTTCTGGTCGTAGCCCTGGGGCTTGACACCGCCAGGGGGGATCCCACCGGTTCCTGGAATCTGCGGGCTGCAGATTTTCAGGAGAACGGCCGTATGATCGGATCGCTGGGCCTTCCAATTATTGTCGTCCAGGAAGGAGGCTATCGTGTCCGTTCTCTCGGCATAAACGCCCGCTCTTTTTTCACGGGACTTTGGCAGGGTTGTCACCAGGTTCATCCGGGTCAGGCAAAGGAGAAAACAAATGGCGGTACCAGAAGAAATCAGCTATCGTGAAACCATCGGACCGGATGACGAAGCGTCCATCCGCCGGATTGTCGGCGCCACCAAGTATTTTTCGGAGGATGAGATCGACCTCGCCGCTGAACTGGCCCGCGAAAGACTGGAAAAGGATCTGGCCAGCGGCTACCACTTTATCTTTGCCGAGCGGGGCGGGATCGTGCTCGGATATACCTGTTTCGGCCCTATCCCGGTCACCAGCTCCAGTTACGATCTCTATTGGATCGCCGTTCATCCCGACGCCCAGGGGGCCGGCCTCGGTAAGGTGCTCATCGTCCGGACGGAAGAGCGGATCCGAGACCTGGGAGGCACGAGGATCTACATCGAGACTTCCGGGCTCGATCTCTATCGGCCCACCCGCAGCTTCTACCTGCGCTGCGGTTATATGGAAGCCGCCGTGCTCCCGGATTTTTACGCCCCCGGAGACTCCAAGTATATCTATGTAAAACAAATACAGCCTTGATCACTTCCTGGAGCGGTTGATCGGATGCGCCGGCATTCGTCTTCCCACTATCTCCAGACATATCGAGCCGCAGACTCTGCCCCGGCCTAAGAAAAAATTTGCATTTACCACCTTTTTCCGCTACATTTTACTACTCATGGATGAATCAAGACAAATAGGACAGCCGGCTGTTTTCATTGAGACATATGGCTGCCAGATGAACAAGAGCGACACGGAAATAGTGGAAAGCATCCTGGCGAGAAACGGCTGGCGCAAGGCTGCTTCACCAGAAACGGCGGACCTCCTTCTTATCAATACCTGCTCGGTTCGGCAGCACGCTGAAGACCGGGCCCTGGGACGGATATCCTCTCTGGCCGGCTGGAAAGAGAAGAAAAAGGGCCGCCGCCTCGGAGTCATCGGCTGTATGGCCCAGCGGTTGGGAGATGAACTTCTGACCATAAAACCCCACCTGGATCTGGTGGTCGGACCCGACTCCTACCGGGACCTTCCCGAACTTCTCGGAACATCAGCTGCCTCCTGCCACTCCCGTCTGGACCACAAGGAACTCTACGAAGGCATCACTCCCCGGCGTGAAGGAGGGCTTTCAGCCTGGCTGACCATCATGCGCGGCTGCAATAATTTCTGTTCCTACTGTATCGTTCCCTACACCCGGGGAAGGGAGCGCAGCCGCCCTGCGAATGAAATTCTGAGGGAGATAGCACTCCTGGAACGGCAGGGATATCGTGAATTAACACTGCTTGGACAGAACGTGAACTCCTATCAGGACGGCGTGATCGACTTTCCGGGACTGCTGGGACGGATTTCTTCTTCTGCCGCAATTCCCAGGCTTCGCTTTCTGACCTCGCACCCAAAAGATCTTTCTCCAAAACTGTTAGAGGTGATCGCCGACGGGGATAATATCTGCGAACATATTCATCTGCCGCTTCAGGCTGGATCCGACCGAATCCTGCGGCGCATGAATCGCGGGTACTCTTCCGCGGATTACCTGAACCTGGTGGCGAATATTCGCCGTGTAATACCGGATGTCGCCCTGACTACGGATATTATGGTAGGCTTTCCCGGCGAGACTGAAGCAGAATTCGAAGATACCTGCCGCCTGGTGAGCGAAGTGCGTTTTCAGGACGCCTTCACCTACCATTTCTCGCCCCGCAGCGGTACACCTGCCGCATCGATGCCGGATCAGCTGCCCGATGAAATCCGGCTGGAGCGCCTGCGGCTGCTTATTGATTTGCAAAGAAATATTTCACTGGAAATAAAAAAAGAACTGATCGGAAAGACCGTGGAGGTAATGGTCGAAATCCCCAGCAAACAGAATCCGTCCGAGTGGATGGGCCGGAGCCGTACCGACCAGGCAGTTATATTTCCCGGCCGGGATCTGCATCCCGGTGAACGTACGATAGTGCGGATCACTTCTCTGGCCGGATCAACCTTGCGGGGGATCCCTCTTGCTTCCGATTCGGTTTATTCCGCACCTAAATCCCGGAGGAAATTATGTGGATAGTACGTTGGATTCTTGGAGCAATTATCATACTCGCGGTGCTGGGTTTTGCCCTGCAGAATCAGGATACTTCAGCATCTGTAACTATCATTAACTGGACTTCCCCCCAAATACCGCTTTACATCCTTCTCTATATCTCCTTTGGGATCGGTCTGCTTTTCTGGGCGCTGGTTTCGATATTCAATATCCTGAAACAAAAAGGCGCAATACTCAAACTGCAGCGGGAAAACCGTAAACTACGGGAAGAGATCAGCCGGTTGCGCAATATCGACATCGATGAACTGGTCACCGAGGAATCAGCCGACAAAGAAGAAGAATTACCTGCAGAACCGGCCGCTGAACAGTAAAAAAAATCTGAGGACAGGTGAATGAGTACCACTCTACTCATCGCGGCGGGAGCCGCACTCGTGATTATTGTCGTCATCGGCCTGCTGGCGGGGCGACGCCGGAAGCATACATCTCGGGCTGCCAGTCCCTACCTGGAAGCGCTACATAAATTGCTGGAGGGCCGGGAGGACGACGCCCTGGAAGATCTGAAGCGCACGGTACGACTGGACAGTGATAATATTATGGCCTATATCCAGCTGGGCGATATTTACAGACGCAAGGGCAATCCGCTTCTGGGAGCAAAAATACACCGTAATCTTCTGGTCCGGGGTGATCTCAATGAAAAACAGACGCGCCTTGTTCTGTTTCATCTGGTGAAAGACTACCGGGAATACGGCGCCCTGGACCGGGCTGTAGAGATGGCAGAACGGCTCATAGAAAAAGACAAGAAAAACAGGGAATATCAAAAACTGCTGCTCTCTGCCTACGAAGAGAAGCATGATTGGGATAAGGCCTTCTTTTACAGGCAGAGCCTCAACAAGTGGCAAAAGAAGGGGGATCAGCACCTTTTAGCCCTATATAAGGTACAGTCGGGACTGGCTCTGGCTGAGAATGGATCCGAGCGGGAGAGCCGGATCCGCTACCGGGAGGCCTTAAAGATCGATCGCAAATGCATCCCCGCGTACCTCTATATTGGCGACTCTTACCGCAGGGAGGATCGGGACCATGACGCCCTGCATGAATGGCGGGAATTCACGGAAAAAATCCCCGCTGAGGCCCACCTGGCCTTTTCCAGACTGCGAGAAGTTCTCTTCGATCTGGGACAGTTCAGTGAAATGGAAAAAATCTATCAAAAGGTAATCAGTAAAAAACCCGGGAATCCACACGCGGCTTTACAGTTGGCGGAATTCTATCAGAAACAGGGCAGTATGGGCAAGGCGGTTCAACAGTGCCGTGATGTTCTTGCCTCCTTCCCTGAATCGATGGAAACAAAATATCTTTTGGTAACTCTGCTTAACGAACAGGGCAGCTGTGAAGAAGCGTTGAAAAAAGCGCTGGAAATCATCACCGTACAAAAAGCCAAGGCGGTTAAATATATCTGCCGGACCTGCGGCCACGAAACGGAAGAACTGATCTGGCGTTGTCCTTCCTGCGGCGGCTGGGATACCTTTTAGCGTAAGCTCGAATGCAGAGAAGGAAGATACTTGTGCGTCCTCGTAAGCAACTGATTTTCCTGACGCTGCTTTTCATACTCGGCAGCAACCTTCTCAGGGGTCAGACGATCAATTCGGTGGTGGAGCTGGTGCAGCAGGGCCATATAGCAGAGGCCCGGTCGCTGATCGAAAAAATGGCCCCGGATAATTCCCCTGCCGAGACTCTTTTCTTGCAAGCCCTTCTTACCATACAGGCTGACTCGGCCGCGGTTCTCTATTATAAACTGCTGACAGATTATCCTTCCTTTTCTTATAGTGATTTTGCCCTCCTTCGCCTGGGACATCTGGCCTATGCCCGCGGTCTTTACCAGCAGGCCCGCAGCCGATATATCGGGTTGCGTGAACACTTTCCAGGATCAGGACATATTCAGGAGAGTTGGTATTGGCTGGGACGATGTTATCTGGCTCTAGGGCAGCGGGACTCGGCGGGACTCGCCTTTCGGGAAGCCGCGTACCGCTACACGGTGAATCAGATATCCGAATTGGCTGCCGCGGCCCTGGACTCACTGGGAGGAAGGTTCGGTCCGGGAGACCAACCTCAGGAATCCGGCCAGGAATGGGTGGTGCAGGTAGGAGCCTTCAGTCAACAGCAGCGGGCCCTTCTCAGGAAATCATTCTTTGAACAGAAAGGCTATCAGGTCCGCCTCGCCACAAAACGCAAAGACGATGTGCTCCTCTATCTGGTCTGGATCGGATCGTTTACCGATTCAGAAGAGGCGCGAAAGTTTGGTGACCAGCTGAAAAAAAAGTATGGCACTCCCTTTACCCTTGTCTCGCGACAACGGGATGAACAATTGTAATCGTCCTTGACAGCACCAATGACACGGAACCCTTTATGGTACAGCATCCTTCCCTGGAACGTTGGGAAACATCCCTTAAAGAACTGCTGGATGCTCTGGACGACGCGCTGGAAGAGACATTCGGCTCCCGTTTTCTCCTTCATCCTGCCCGCCGTCCCCGTGGCGCCACCGCCAACAAATCTCATGACGGACTTTTTGACATCGCCGCCGGATTCACGCTTGGGCTCGGCTCCAAACATGGACGCGGCTATGTTATCGACATACATATATCGACCCTGGAGCGGGTGCCTCCGGAGGTTGAAAAAGAAGTTTATACATTCGCCCTCTCCTTTCTGCGCCGTGGTCTCAAAAATCACTTTCCCGGGCGGCACCTGAAGGTAAGCCAGGATGGAAATGTCCTGAAACTGAGCGGCGATCTCTCTCTGGGCAAGGTTTAGGAAGAGCACCGAAACTGATGGTATTGTGAAAACCACCCTCTTGCCTGCCGTATACTATTTCCAGAAAACATATCCCGCTTGGTTTAGCCAGCGTCGTTCATCAGGAGCATGGTGTTGCATATTATATAGAAGGGAAGACATAATACAGTAAGCGGGAATTATTAAGATGATCCCAATGCCGCTTCCTAAGGGGACACCAATCAGTCTGCATGAGGGAATGGAAGCTTCTCTTTACGGGGGAAACGACGGGAATATGATCCTGGGCACGAAAGACAAAATAGAACGATTGGAAAAGCGGCTGGATGCCGCCATGGCCCTCCTGCAAAAGTGCCGGGTTTGTCCCCGTCATTGCGGCGTTGACAGAACTGCTGATGAGCGGGGAGAATGCGGCATGGGCCGGGAACTGGTCGTCTCATCTGATAATCTGCATCACGGCGAAGAGCCGCCTCTATCCGGCAGCCGTGGATCAGGCACCATATTTTTTACCGGCTGCTCCCTGCACTGCCTCTTCTGCCAAAACTACCCCATCAGTCAGCTGCGTCATGGAGAAACGCTTGAACCGCAGGATTTGGCCCGCAGAATGCTCCGCCTGCAAACGGCCGGGGCGCACAACATTAACCTCGTTACCCCGACCCATTTTGTTCCCCAGATCATGGAAGCACTGCTATTCGCCTACAGAGGAGGACTGCGGATTCCGCTTGTCTACAACTCAGGTGGGTATGAATCACTGACAGCACTGCGGCTGCTGCGGGGTATTGTGGATATCTACCTGCCGGATATGAAATATGGAGACTCCGAAGCTGCTCTTCACTGCTCAGCGGCTCCAGACTACCCATCCATTAATCAGACTGCGATCCGTGAGATGTACCTGCAGGTCGGCGACCTCGTGATGGATGAAGAAGGCATCGCCGTTTCCGGTTTGATTATCAGGCACCTGCTGCTTCCCGAAGATCTGTCCGCTACCCGCCGGGTTCTTGAATTCATTACCCGGGAGATCTCACCCGCCACCTATATCAGTTTCATGAGCCAGTACTTCCCGGCCAACCAAGCAGTGAATATTCCTCCCCTGCACAGGAGACTCTCCTCACGTGAATATCGCCGGGCCAGAAAGTGGTTGGATGATTACGGACTGGAAAACGGCTGGATTCAGTCTGATCCGGGGAGATAATTGGGTCTCTGTATACAGCCCCTCCTGGACTCAAATTACCGGCGGCCAGAAAAGCAGAATGAGAACGCCGCCGATAATAGCGGCACCGAAACCGGCGGCTATCTTCCTGAACAACCGCGGCGATCCCAGAACCGCCACGATTCCCCCTTTAAAAAGCACGTTGCATAACGCTCCCAGAAGAATCATTCGCCAGCCGGTGTCAAGCGCGACTTTTCCGGTCTTCACCATATGGGCCGTACTCAGGGTTATGGCGTCGGCATCGGTGAGCCCCGATATGGCTGAGACCAGGTACAATCCCCGCCTTCCCAGATATTCTCTGGCTGCGGCGACCGCGAAGAGTATCAGCGCGTAGAGCAATCCGAAAATAACGGCTGTCTTCAACTGGGCCGGGTCCTTCTCCATCGGCAAAGGTTTCGTCGCGCCTCTACCTCCATACAGCCAGAAAACAACGGATATCAGGAGTATCAGCAGCATCAGAGTGAGAAGCGGAGGTGCCATTTTCGTGAGAAATTCCGGCGCCACTATGAATATCTCAAAAGTCACCCGCGCGAAGACGATGCCGGAAGCTATCATAATTACCAGTGCGATCAAGGCCGTGGAAGCCTCGGGCATGCGGGAACGGCGGGAGTAGCTTACCGATGTCGCTGTACTGGAAATAAGACCGCCGAACAGTCCAGCCAGCAAGGTCCCGGCCCTGGCGCCAAAAGCCCGGTAGGCGATATATCCTCCCAGACTGAGTCCAACAATAAGGACCACCATCAGCCAGATCTGGTAAGGATTGAGGACATCGTAAGGCCCAAAGGTCCGGTTGGGCATAACCGGAAGAATGATGAGCCAGATGAGGATGAGACGGCTGACGGCACGGATCTCATTATCACCGATACGCTGGACCAGACCATGCAGTCCCCTTTTCCACTGCAAAAGCACGGCAACACAGCCGCCGATAATCACTGCCAGAGGTAGTGGAGCGATTACCAGCAGAGCCCCGACTCCGAACATCACCAAGGCCGCGATCTCGGTGGTAATACCGTAGTCCCGGGCATCTCCCATTCTGACGCGAAGATACTGTCCCAGAAAGAGAGTCATGGCCACCGCCACCAGGCCTACCGCCAGGACGCCGCTAAACTGCCGCGACAGCCAGGCGCACACCGTGCCTAAAAGAGTGATCAGGGCAAAAGTCCTGATGCCGGCTTCTTTTTTGGTAGGCAGCCACTCCCTTTCCAGCCCGACCAACAGTCCCAGTCCCAAAGAAATCGCAAGCTGTTCGATCATAATCATATCCATCTCAACATTCTCCTTGCCCCTATTCTCTTATGATATGGGATGGATTCAGGGATTGATATCTTTCCAGTTCCACCATTTAAGCAGCTCAGGATCATGCTCTTCAGCTGATGCAAAATATACCGCGCAGCGGAAGACGTACAGTACACAGCGATCCATTTGCTGGCCCCGCAGGTTGCAGAGCTGCCAGTACATCTTCTCCGGGTCCTCTCCCCGAAGGTCGGAAGGGTTTCGATATCCCATTTCCTTCAGGTCCCGGGCGATACTGGGTCCCACTCCGGGGATGCGTTCCATCTCCGTCTGCTTCCTCACTGATCCCCCTTCTCTTCTCTGTATCTTATGTGTTTGGATGCGGTTCATCCGCACATTTTGATGGGAACACTCTTCACCCTTTCTTATAGGCACCGGGACGGCGCTCCCCTCCTCTATGTGGATGGGCTTCCCTCTCGACCGGGCCGGAGAGTGCGGATTTTCCCCAGCGCCCGCAGCATGAGCAGGGTGAATCCCACTGCTAAAAGCAGTTCGGGCGGCTCCTGATCGCGCCAGATGAGAAACCCTCCGATGTCCATGGACTGGATCTTCAAGAGGCCTGCGAAGATCGGCCGCAGGAGATCGAAGTAGCCGTAGACCAAGAGCACGAAGAAAAAGTAGGGCGCCAGAAACCAGTCCGGGATAAGGTATTCGGGCAGGCCGCCCCGCCAGCCCCGCCAGCGCATCGGCATGAGTTTCCAGGCAAAGGCGCCCAGGAATCCCACCAGGATGTAGATCTTGTGTAGGAATGGCTGCACTATGTTCAGGTTGTGCAAGGAGGTCTCGTCCTGCACGTTGTACTCTGCGAAGATGCGTGGATTGCCAAAGTGAAAGAGACGCTGCCCCCAGCTTATCTCATCCCCGCAGACCAAGAAGAATCCCAGGGCCAGGATCAGGAAGACCGCGCTGCCGAAGTGCTCCCCCCGGCGGGAGAAAGCCAAGGCCCCGACCGCGGCCAGCACCGCGGCCGCCAGATAGAAGAGAGCCTGCGTGTATTCGACCACGGAATCCTCGTGCACCTGGGCCAGGTAGACCTCAGGCAGAAAAATCTTCATGAGGATGAAAACAGCAAAGAGAGCGATGGGAAAAACGAACGTCGCTCTCTGCCACGGTTTTCGGAAAGGGGGGATCTCGTTTCTCGTAAAGTAATTCATGCCTAGCTCCATCTGAAAGAGTCCGATATAATTGGGATAAGTTACTGGCCCGGCGCCGGGAATTCAAGCACTTTTTTCTCGTTTGTCTTTGGATTTGGATGACTCGTAATCAGCGCTCCTCTTCGAAATATTCGAAGGCGTCTACCAGATCGAGATAGACGCCGTCGAATCCGGCTTGAATGATCCGGTCCAGGTATGAATCTTCCTCACCGAAGATGATCTCCTGCCACCCTTTATCCCAGTAACGCACGGGATAGTTTCCTTCCCAGTCGGGATTCTCAGGCAGGAGCCAGGAAGGCGGATTAAGGGACCAGGACTGCTGCCAGTAGTAACGGTAATCCTCGGCCTCGCCGATACTGAGGTAGGCAATGACCAGCCGCCGCCCTCCGTTCTTCTTTATCTTCAGTCGATCGATCTCATCGGGAAGAAAGGATGACTCATCGTAAAAGAGATCTGTAATGAGCAGGTCGTAACTGGTGACGGCTACGGCCTGGATAAAATCCTCCCTGTCGGCAAAGATGTCAGTATTGATCAGGTACAGAAAATTACGGACATTATGGACACTGGTAATATCGTTTCCGTTCTCATGGTAGGGTGCGGGAGGATAAAATGGGACGACCCGCAACTCCCGGTCAGGGGCCGCGAAGGAAGTAAAACTGAGTCTGTCATTCCTGGCATAGCTGCTGTCCATCCGTGTGTGAGTATGGCAGTAATCCGTCACCAGAACCTCCACGCCGTTTTCTTCAAAGAGGCGGCAAAGCCCGGCAAGATAAGAGGACACGGTGATCGGGGTTTCCTGATCATCCCCATTATATCCGAAAAAGAGCTCCTCCCTTCCGGTAGCGTCGAGACAGGCAAGATAATCCCGCTGAATCGTTCCATCCTCCTGCCCGGTATCAGTGACCAGCTCTTGACCGTTCTGCGGGATTATGATAAATCCCGGTTTCCGGGTCCGGGCCCAGGCGGCCAGATCTGAGATAAACAGCCGCATCTCCCGGCGATAATCCCGGGAATCCTGAGACGATTCGACGGCACCGTCTTGTCTGCATCCAATTGAAATGAGAAGGATAGAAAGGATCGGCAGGATGGCCTTTTTACCATATCTGCGCTTTATCGTACGGACCTCCCATCCAATTTTCCGGATTGATTCCGTCGGGGCCGTTAACCCGGCCCCGACGCTTTTATCAGCCTTTTTTTTTAAAGGTAAGCTGATCTCCTTTTCCGTCTATGAGGATGGTGTCTCCGGCAATAAATTCCCCCATAAGAATGCGGCGGGAGATCTCATCGGTCAGACGGTGCTGCAGCACCCGCTTTAAAGGCCTGGCCCCGAAAATGGGATCATAGCCTTCAGCGGCGATGATCTTGCGAGCTTTTTCACTGAGCTCGGCATCCAGCCGCTGCCGCAGAAGCGGCCGCCGCACCATGCGCTCAAACTGGATCCCAACGATTTGGCGGATATGTTCCCGGGTCAGCGGCCGGAAAACGATGAACTCATCCACCCGGTTGAGAAACTCCGGGCGCAGCGTCTGCTGCATAAGCTTCAGCACCGCGGTGCGGGTCTCCTCATACACCGTGACACGGTTTTCATCAGAAATATCCTGAAACCGTTCCCGGATGAGTTCAGCGCCGAGGTTGGACGTCATAATGATAATGGTATTGGCAAACGTGACCACATGTCCCTGGCTGTCTGTAAGCCGTCCGTCATCCAGCACCTGCAGCAGGATGTTGAAAACCTGGGGATGAGCCTTCTCTATCTCATCCAACAGAACGACCGAATAGGGCCGGCGGCGCACCGCTTCCGTCAGCTGCCCCCCCTCTTCATATCCCACATACCCGGGGGGCGCTCCCACCAGGCGGGATACATTAAAGGCCTCCATATATTCTGACATATCGATACGGACCAGGGCATCCTCGTCGTCGAAGAGAAATTCAGCGAGAGCCTTTCCCAGTTCCGTCTTCCCCACTCCGGTGGGGCCCAAAAAGATGAAGGATCCCAGGGGACGGTTTTCTTCACTCATACCGGCCCGGGAGCGCTGTACCGCGTTGGCTACAGCCTCCACAGCCTCATCCTGCCCCACCACTCGTTCCCGGAGCAGGTCGCCGATCTTGAGGATTTTTTCCCGTTCGCTTTCCAGCATCTTTGCCACCGGAATACCGGTCCAGCGTGAGACTATCTCTGCGATGTCCTCTTCGGTCACCTCTTCCTTGAGGAGGGAACCTTCCTGGTGCAGTTCAGTAAGTCTGTCGTTCAGTTTCTGAAGCTCCTGTTCCAGGGACGGGATAAGACTGTAGCGCAGCTCCGCCACCTTGTTCAAATTGCCGTCCCTCTCAAGTATCTCAGCCTCCTGGCGCCGTTCCTCGATCCTGGCTTTGGTGTCACGGATCTGCTGGATGGTCTCCTTCTCTACCTGCCAGCGCGCCTTCAATTGGGAGGCTTTTTCTTTAAGATCGCTCAGCTCTTTGCCGAGTTTTTCCAGTCGTTCCCGGGAAGCGGAATCCTTTTCTTTTTTTAAGGCCACCTTCTCGATCTCAAGCTGTTTGAGGCGCCGATCCAGTTCGTCGATTTCCTCGGGCATGGAATCAATTTCGGTACGAAGTTTTGCCGCTGCTTCATCGATCAGGTCAATGGCCTTGTCAGGCAGGAACCGCTCCGCTATATAGCGGTGGGAAAGCGTGGCCGCGGCCACAATAGCACCGTCTGTAATGCGTACTCCGTGATGCACTTCATAGCGTTCCTTGAGACCGCGGAGAATCGATATGGTATCCTCCACCGAAGGCTGATCCACCATCACCGGCTGGAAACGGCGTTCCAGGGCTTTGTCTTTTTCGATATATTTACGATACTCATCCAGGGTAGTGGCTCCGATCAACCGCAGCTCGCCCCGGGCCAGCATGGGTTTAAGCATGTTGGCCGCGTCCACAGCACCCTCAGCCGCTCCGGCTCCCACCATGGTATGGAGTTCATCGATAAAGAGAATTATCCTACCCTCAGCTTCCTCAATCTCCTTGAGCACCGCCTTCAAACGCTCCTCGAATTCACCCCTGTATTTGGCCCCGGCCAGCAGTGAACCCATTTCCAGCTGGACGACTCTGCGGTCTTTCAGCGATTCCGGCACATCACCATCGGCAATGCGCTGGGCAATGCTATCCGCAATGGCCGTCTTCCCCACTCCGGGATCACCGACCAGGACCGGATTGTTCTTGGTGCGGCGGGAAAGCACCTGGATGGTTCTCCTGATTTCTTCATCCCTGCCAATGACGGGATCGAGCTTTCCCTGCCGGGCCAGTGCGGTAAGATCCCTGCCGAAACGTTCCAGAGCCTGATATTTGCTTTCGGGGTTCTGATCCGTTACCCGCTGACTTCCCCGGATCTCTTTCAACACCGCGAGGATATCATCACTGGTCACACCCGCATCTTTCAGAATGCGTGAAGCTGCGCAGCCTTTTTCTTCGGCGACCGCTAGAAACAGATGTTCGGTACTGACATAATCATCCTTCATCTGCTTGATCAGCTTCAACGCTTCGCCGAATACATCATTCAATCTTTGTGATATATATATCTGTCCAGCCGCTCCGGGACCGGAAATTCGTGGAAGCGTATCGATTTCCTGCTGCAGCCGATCCATTATATTGGAACGGTTGACTCCGATTTTCTGGAGAATCGCGGCAGGAACCCCATCGTTTTCCGTCAAGAGCGCCAGGAGCAGATGTTCTACTTCCACCTGTTGCTGACCATGTTCCGAAGATATGGACTCAGCCCTGGCAACGGCTTCCTGTGCTTTCAGAGTAAATTTTTCAAACGTCATTTCTTCTCCTGTTTTGATCTCAGCAGTATTGTATTCTTGCATCCACCCGGAGTTGCGCCGATCGGACAATCACTGCCGACCTATCTGCAACTCCATATTTTCTTATTGTGACAAAGAATGTGCCAGACAATTTAATATCTATTTTATCAATAGGTTATCTCATTATTGAATCCCGGACATATTCGTGTCAAAATGGCTGAAAATCCCGGAGTAATAACAATTATCTGTCAGTCTGACAATGTGCAATGAAAGCCGCTCTCGTATCTCATACAGTCTTACTTCCTCATTTCCTTACGAGCAGTATTTTATGTATTATCAAGCACTTCCACCCTTTCAGGGACGATTTCAATATGAAAAACGGTTGAAAGGATTTATTCTTTTATGTGACAGCTTAACATATTGTTAAATATACATTAATAGCTATCCTTGAATACGTTGGCCCGAGATTTGTTGCAATAATTTTGGTTACATTTGTACCATCGCCGGAGGAAATGAGTATCTAGGAGGATCATGTAATGTCAGTGCGAGAAATCAGCATCGTATTGGTAGAAGATTCGATGACTACTCGCCTTTTTTACCGACACGCCATCGAAAAAGCCGGATTCAAGGTTATCGAGGCGGAAGACGGAAATACGGCTTTGGAAGTGATCAACAAGGAGTACCCTGATATCGTTATTCTGGACATGATGTTGCCGGACATCTCTGGATTGCAGATCCTTAAACAGATACGGAATGAACCGTTGACAAAGAATATCCCTGTCCTGGCTCTGACCGCGGTAAGAGAGATCAAACAGGTACAGGAAGTACTTCAAGCCGGCGCCAATCACTACTGTGTTAAAGGAAACATCACCCCTGAAAAACTTATTGAGATGATCTACAAACTTTTAAAGAGGTCTCATCCAGCCGATCCCTCTTAGAAATCCTTCGCGGGTGCAATCTTATCCGCAAGATCTTCCCGTAAAACCGTATCCGCTTTTATTACCTCCCAGCCATTTCAAATCATTATGAGAAATAAATGGAATAGACATGGTATCAACCGTGTCCACGGATGCGCCAGCGCCATTTTTCCAGGGATACGTAGAGAGACGGAATCACGGTAAGCGTGAGCAGCGTGGAAGACAGCAGACCGCCGATGGTCGCCAGGGCCAGCGTATACCAGATATCGGCAGTGCCGTCACCGCCGGCCAGCACCAGGGGCAGCAGGCCCCCGATGGTAGTCAGTGTCGTCATCAGGATGGGGCGGACCCGGTCTATGGCACCCTGTTCCACCGCCTTTAGCAGATTTTCGCCCTGTTTTCTTCTTTGATTGATATGGTCCACTAAGAGGATGGAATCATTTACTACGATTCCGCCCAGGAGGACAACTCCGATATATGCGGACTGATTAAAATTTGTATCAGTGAGCCAGAAAATCAGAAAGACGCCCGATAGCGAGAGAGGTACCGTCAACAGGATGACAAAGGGATGCAGGAATGATTCAAACAAACCGGCGGTGACCATATAGACTAAGAGTATAGACAAAGCAAGAACCAGCCAGATCTGCCGCTTCTCCTCACTTGATAACCTCCAACGCGGCTGCTGCAAATGGTAACCAGGCGGCAGGTAGGTGGTTTCCACGATCTGATCGGTGAGCCGCTGGGCCAGTTTCGCGGGACCGCGAAAGTCCCAGGCTACTATCCGCTGATACTGTTGATTCTCCCGACTGATGGTGCTCATTGTTCGCCGGCTCTCCAGCTGAACAACCTCATTCAAACGCAGAGTCTCGCCGGATGGCAGGGTAATAAGCATCGATTCCAGATCATCGATATTAAAATTATCGGAGGACTTGAATTTTAGGGCATAGGGAACCTGCTCTTTATTGATGACCAGACTGCTGTTCTGAAGATTCTCGCGCAAATGGCTCTGAAGGCGCTGCAGCAGCCAGGCGGGTTCGACGTCATACATGGAGAGCCGTTCACGGTTAATCCGCAGCACCATCTCCTGTCCGCTTCCCAGCCAGGAAGAACTCACATCGGTATCAACTTCCCGCACCCGGGGATTCCTCTTCAGCCGGACCGCCAGATCCTCTGCGATGTTTTTAACTTCCTGGAAATTGTACCCCAGGATTTCCAGACGGTTGGAAAAATTTTGTCCCATTACCCCTCCTGTATAGAAGGGATCACCGAATCCGTATATTGTAATAGTGAATCCCGCGATGTTGGCGGCCTCGGCTGCAAATTTCTCCTTAATGAGATACGGAACGATACTGTTTAATCCGGCATCGGTAAACCGTACTGTCATACGGGCCGATTCATCGGTGACATAGGTCTCCACCCGGTATACGCCACTTTGACCGACCGCCTCTTTTTCGAAACGGCTGATGATTGCGTCAGTGCGGTCCAGACGCGTCCCCCGGGGCATCCGGAGGGAAACGTTCAACGTCTCTTTACGGTTGCCGCCGTAATTCCAAATCTCCCCCTTGCTCACCTTCTGATCGAAGATCCTGAAGCTGATAAGCACCACCACCACTGTCAAAGTCAAGGTCACTCCACGATGACGCAGGGTAGCCGCCAGGAAGGAGGCGTATCCCCGGCGCAGTCTGCCCGTCCAACGCATCTCTTTTCCCGGGCCCCTTTCACGATAAAGCCGGGCCATAAGGGAGGGGGTCATTACAAAGGCAACCACCATGCTGGCCAGGAGAGAGAAACCTACAGCCAGAGTAAAGGGCAGATAGTAAAGGCGCAATTCTCCTGTCAGATAGAGAAAGGGGACAAAAGCCGCCAAGGTGGTAAGGGTAGCCGCAAGTACCGGCATGGCAACTTCAGAAGCTCCCTTTTCAGACGCCTGCAGTATAGGGAAACCGTTTTGACGGTACTTGGTTATATTTTCCACAACCACGATAGCGTTATCCACCAACATGCCGAATCCCAGAGCCAGACCCGCCAGAGTGAGAAGATTGAGCGTCATACCGGCAAGGACGAATCCGTTGAAGGCAAGAAGCACCGAAAACAGGATGGTGGAGAGAATAATTATCGGAGCCCGCAATGTCGAAAGAAATGCCAGAAGGACCACGAAGATCACCGCCACCGAGTAGAGAGCTCTTCTGCTCAATGTGGAAAGCTCGGTTCTTATTTGCTGGCTCTGATCTTCAAGTATGATAAACTCGATGCCGGAAGGAAGCCGCTCGATGATTTCTTTTAATTTGGCTGTAACGGCATCGGCCACCCGGATAGTGTTTTTACCTGTCTCTTTCTCAATATGAATGGTTACGGAAGGGTTACCGTCGATACGGGTCAGGCTGTTAGGAAAACCATATGAATCGCTGACGTCCGCGATATCGGAAAGCCGCACCGGCACCCCATCCTGCACTTTGATCACCGCGTCTTCTATTGTGATAATGGAATCAAGGGGCATGTCGACAAATAAGACCCTCCGCTGACCGTTTTGTCCGATTGCTCCCACTGACTTGTGATACACCAAGGTAGTAAGGGCTGCTTCCACGTCCCGCTCATCAACCCGCTGGGCCCGCATGGCGGATTCATTCAAGCGAATTGCCAGTTCCCTGTCCTGTCCCCCGGAGACGCTTACTTCGGCGACGCCGCTCACTCCCAGCATCGTAGGCCGAATGATCCCAACGGCCATCTGCCGCAGACTGGCCAGCCCCTGCGTCCCTGACATGCGCGCTGTAAAAAAATTGCCTCTCTGGAATTCCTCGGGAACGTACTTGGTGATGAAAGGAGGGCTCGCTCCGACGGGCAGGCTCTTTCGCACTTTATGCAGTTCCTCGCTGAGGGCCAGGGCCGCGAATTCCATATCGGTGCCTCGCTGGAACTCCAGTGTTACAGATGAAGACCCCTCGCTGGAACGGGAAGAAATATTTCTCACCCCTGTCAAGCGCGCAGCAGCGGCTTCAACGGGAGAAGTAATAAAAGCCTCCATGATCTCCGGCGAGGTATCATACCAGCTGGTCGTCACGGTCAGGCGCGGGAAATCCGTGTTGGGCGTTACTTCAAGGGGAAGATGCAGCGCCGTGTAGATCCCCGTGAAAAGAATGACCAGTCCGCCCATGGCAACAGCCACCGGTCGTCTCACCGCGTGAGCGATAAAGGTCAGACTTAATTTGTCGTCTTTCCGAGAATTCATCTGCTTCCGTTTAACTACCCGGTTCCTCTCCACCGGTCATTTGCAGTTTCTCCTTGTCCATCAGGCTGTAAATGACCGGAATACAGATCAGAGTAAGGATCGTGGAGGTAATCAATCCGCCGATGATCGCCAGAGCCAGAGGACGCTGCAGCTCAGCTCCGCGTCCCAATCCAATAGCCAGCGGTAAAAGTCCCAGAATTGTGGTGAGAGAAGTCATGATAATGGGACGGAAACGTTTGCGGCCCGCATCCAGAAGAGCTTGACGCAAAGGCATGCCCTCGCGCCGTCGCTGGTTGATGAAGTCGACCTTGACGATGGCGTCATTGACCGCTATTCCCACCAGTACCACCAGTCCGATCAGTGAAATAACATTTATTGACTGCCCGGTGAGGAAAAGAAGCCAGACACTGCCGATGACACCCATGGGTACAGATAACAGAATGACAAAAGGGTGCCGTAATGATTCGAATTGTGCCGCCATGATCATGAAAACCAGTGCCGCCGCCAGCGCCGCCGCCATGGCAAGACTGCCGTAACTCTCAGACATTTCTGTCCTGGTGCCCCCTATCTCAATACGCATTCTGTCAGAAGAGAGAGGTGCCAGTCTCTTTTGGGCCAAAGCCATTGCCTGTCCCAATCCTCCTTTTTCCAGCCTGGCTTTCAGGAGTACGATCCGGGCCTGATTTTCCCGGCGAATGGCAGTTGTTCCTCTCCCGGTGGAAGCCCTCACAAATTCACGGAGAGGAACGGATGAAATACCGGCGGGGATACGTCTATCGAGAAGATCGGGCAGAGAAATTCCTTCAGCATGAAGCGGCCGAACCAGGACATCTATTTTCTGATCGAACGCTTTATACTGGGTTGCCACACTGCCCGCTACCTGATTCCGGATGAAAGCCGCTACTTGAAAAATAGAAAGCTGATAAAGCCCGGCCTTGCGCCGATCGATCTCAAGGCGAATTTCCGGTCTGGACCAGTCATCAACACTGGTTACTTCCCCGAGACCAGTGCCCTCCAGCAAAGCCTTAACAGAGTCCACCAAACCGATGTTGGTCTCCAGGTCATTACCAATCAGCTGGATTTCAACTTCACCTCCCACCTGTCCGAGGAGCTGGCCCAACACCGACTGACTTCCTTCCATTGTTACCTCTGCTGCGATCATGCTTGTCGAATGCCTCAACTCCTCCATTACGGACCTGGTGGACCTGCCTCGTTTTAAGAGTACCCGCATTTTGGCTTGATTCAAATCGGCATTCTCAGATTCTTCTCCCTCCACACGGCCTATGTTGGTAAAGACATCCGCCACGGATGGATTGTTCAGGAGCAGGTCTTCCATACGGGCTGCGGATTCCGCCACCGCCTCGAGACTGGCCCCCGGCAACAGCCTCAGGGAAATGAGAAACTCGCCCTGATCGACGACAGGGAGGAGCTGCCGGTCCAGTCCTTTGGCTATGAAGAATGTGAGGACCAGAACCAAACCAAGCAGCCCCAGCGTCAATGCCCGCCGTTCCAGCGCTCTTTCCAACACTTTCTCATAAAAGGCCAAAGCCCGGGCCAGAATGCGGTCGGTCTGCTCAAAAAGCGGCTTCAGTGACCGGGAGATCGCCTTCGCCAATAAGCCGGCAACCCGTGATACAGCCCGACCCATCTGACGCAGTCCGTCGATGATGAGAAAATTAAATCCGTCTCTGAGCAGCCGGAAGGGTCGGCTGATCCAGAACAGCAGGCGATGTGAACGCCATATCGAAGCCTGGTTTTCCCTCTTGAAATATCCCCTATCATCGGGAAGATCGGAAATCTTTCTGAAACGAGCTGCCATCACCGGCAGCAGAGTGAGGCTGACGATCAGAGAGGAAAGCAGGGAAAAAGTGACGGTAAGAGCCTGATCACGGAAAAGCTGGCCTGCCACGCCTTTAACGTAGAGTACCGGCAAGAATACGGCTATGGTGGTGAAGGTGGAAGCTGTGACAGCCATTGCTACTTCCTTGGTACCACTGGCCGCAGCCGCCTGGATATTCGCTCCCTCTTCATGGTGTCTGAAAATATTCTCCAAAACGACGATGGAAGCGTCCACAAGCATGCCCACTCCCAGGGCCAGCCCTCCTAAAGACATCAGGTTCAGGGTGACACCGGTAAAATGGAGCAACATGAATGTCGCAACAATGGCTATGGGAATGGCCACTCCGACCGCCAGCGGATGGCGGGCGTCATGCAGAAAGATAAAGAGGACCAGAAAAGCCAGCACACCGCCCAGCAGAATAGCCAGGAGTAAATTTGTGATGGCCTGCTGAATAAATTCCGCCTGGTTGTAAGCGACAGCAATAGTCACTTCCGGGTACTGTGTCCTGAGCTGCTGCAGAACTTTTTTCACGATGCCTGACACCTGCACTGTGTTGGCATCGGCCTCTTTTTGCAGCAGCAACCCGATGGACTCCTCCCCGTTATAGCGGGTAATAGCCGTCTTCTCCCTGAATCCATCCCGAATCTCAGCGAGATCCTGAAGGAGCACCTTATTGCCGCCGTCTCCGCGCCAAATCACCACATTGCCAATATCCTGGAGGGATTGAAACGCTCCCAATGTCCGCAGACTGAAACGGTATCGCCCCCGCAGCAGAGTGCCGCCGGGAAGATCCCGATTAGCCTGATTGATGCTGGCGGCGACTTCTGCTACCGTTAGTCCGAGGTGTTCCATCTTTTCCGGATCGAGGTCCACCTGGATTTCCCGGCGGGGCCCGCCCGTAACCTGGGCCAGGGCGACGCCGTCAATCTGTTCCAACCGCCTCTTGAAAACATTACGGGACAGATCAGCCAGGTGGGGCAGATCGGAGCCGGTGACAGACAGTCCCATAAAGGGTTGACTGGATGGATCGAGACGAATCACCACCGGATCTTCCGCTCCTTCCGGCATACGGCCCAGCCGGTCCAGGTTTTCCCGTACATGGAGAGCCGCGAAATCCATATTCTGGCCCCAGGTAAATTCAAGCGTCACCACGCTTAATCCTTCCCTGGAAACAGATGAGATACGCCGCAATCCCGGGACATTGGCCATCACCCGCTCGATACTCTGGCTGATCAGCCGCTCCACTTCTTCGGGCGGCGCATCGCTGTATTCGGTCTGCACCGTCAGTTTGGGATAGGAAAGATCCGGAAGCAGATCAACGGGGATGCGTGAAAGGCTGATGCCGCCGAGAAGTAAAACCGCCAGATAGCTCATACAAACGGCGACAGGTCGCTGAATAACTCGTTCGGCAATGTGCATGCACCTTACTCCGTCGAGTTTTAATGCCTGATTCGGTTAATGTGGTTCCAGTATTACATGTATTAGTAATTCACCACTCTGAAACGGCTCCGGGAATATCAGTAAAAATTCCGGATCCGTGATGATTACCATCTGACATCCATAGAGGGGATTGGATTACCTGGAATCAGCCGCTTTTATTCGATGATCTTTATGGGTGAGTCGTGTGCCAGGGTATAATGCCCTTCGATGAGAACCTTTTCCCCCGCTTTCAGATCGAAAGCTGAAGATAATACTTCATAGTACTCGTCGTTGCTCAGTCCCAGATCCACATAACACCATTTGGCCAGACCTTCGCGAGCGATGAAGACCAAGGTGCGGCCGTCCCGCTCCAGCACCGCGGCCCGGGGTACCAGCAGCCGATCCTGATAGCGGGCCGCTTCAAGACTGGCTTCAGCGTACATGCCGGCCCGGATCTGTCTGTCGGGATTCGCTATCTTTACGGTAATCCGGCAGGTGCGGGTTTTCTCATCCACAATAGGATTGATGGACACAACTTCGCCGTTGAAAACTTCCCCCGGAAAAGCTGGGAGGCGCACCTGGGCCCGTGATCCTGTCCGGACGTGGGCCACCTCACTTTCCAGACACTGGGCCGCCATATATACGGCGGATAGATCCACCAGAGTAAAAATGGATTTACCGGAGCTCAGCTCCTGCCCCAGACAAATATCCTGCTCTCCGAGGATTCCGGTAAAAGGCGCCACGACACGGCATTGATCCAGCCGGTATTTCGCCTGATCAACGGCGATCTTGGCAGCGGTAAGCCCGGTGCTGGAGGCCCACCGTTCCTCCACCCGTTCATCGGTGAAATTTTTTATCGAGGACTGCCAGAGCCGCGCCATTTCCAGGTCGCTTTCATCGGCCGTACCCTGCTGGACCGATCGTTCCAGTTCCCGGACAATGGTATCGATTTTCTTCATATAATCGGGCTGAGAGTCAGTTTGTGCATCCAGTGCGGCGCTGCTGCTCATAATCTTTTCCACAAAACTGTCCTCGGCCTTGGAAAGATTATCTCTGGCGCTGAGCCATTCCAGCTTCGCTTCACGATCATCCAAACGTACCAGCAGCTCACCCTTCTGTACCCGGTCACCTTCCCGCGCCAGCAGCTCAACCACCGTCCCCGAGATCTTGGGGATGATCCCGGTTTGTCTGGCCGGCCTTACCAGACCAGCAGCCGTGACCCGCATTACCAGTTCGCCCCTGAAGCATTCCGCCACCTGCACCGAAACGGGCTGACGGGCCTTTTCATCCGATTTATAGGTGACCTCGCCTTCCTCTTTCTTGCCGGTGCGTTTGATGATGACAACTATGAGTGCAAAGAGAAGGATTACGGTAAGGGGTTTATAAGCTTTCTGAATAAACCTGACCATCATGGTCATGGGACACCTCCTCAATCAGTATACTGTGTTTTATCCCTGGAGTTTCCCTTAAATAAATAAAAAGATAATCTCTATTTCAACAAAATGCAAATATTTTTATTTACATATTGGCGGCCGCAAAAATGATATCATGATATGAATGATAATTTTAGTAATATTGCCGACACTTTTTCCCGGATGAATATGTTCACTGGTAAACCAGTATTTCCTTGTTTACTCCAGCCGCAGCAGAAATCTGTAATAATAAGACATAAACAACCTCAATAAAGTTCTGTTGAATGTATCACGGGATGTTTTTCGCTTCATTGACGTCATGCAAGCAAGGAAGAGTTTACTCTCCTTTTCAGCGGTGTAGGACACACCCTTGACAGGCGATATAATAATGGACATCAGCAAGACAGGCACGGGGCATCCGGCCGTTTTCGGCAGAGAGCATCCGGGGGTGACGGTATATTATTGTAAAGATTATAAAACGATGACTACCTGGATATTATAACGGGATGGAAAGGAGATAAAATCACTTTTTCAGGATGCTGGATCTTCCATCCAGCTGACAGACGGGATATCGGATCTTTATTTACAATAATGCTCTAGTTGGCAACCGGCAGAAAAACCTTGAAGAGCAATTCCCCATTTTTGAAAGAAGAATCAACTCCGCTTCCCGCCGCCCGCAGAGCCAGAATGGCGGCCGTAAGAGCGTAAGTGGCGTCGTTTCCGTTCAGGTCGGTCAGGACAGTATCTATCTCGGTGATCTCCGGAACCACGGCCTCGATCCTGCCTTCGGTCCGAATGAAGATGGGGACGAAGGAACCCTCTTGATTTTCTTCCTTCTCTCCATGGCTTACTTCGATCAAATCGGTCTCTTCCGCCAAGGTAAAGCCAAAAATCATCAGTTCCGACAGCCCGTGCATGCTGAGTCCGGGATGGCTGAACACCAGCATATCGGAATCCGGTTTTTCGAAGCGCAGCGGTAGATCATCCCCCAAACGGTATTGAACCAGATCCACGGCGTCGTTTAAAAGTACCGAAAGGGGCGTTCTCTTGGTAGCCTGGGCAATGCTGCTCATCCTGTTATGCAGGGTTCGACAGGACTTCGTTGTCACATTAACCTGTTTCAGGGTTTTATCAAGATCCTTGTCACTAGATCCGACCTTTTTACTGAGCTCATCCAGTTCCCGGTCGGCCTGCTGTAAAAGTCTCTGAGCCAGTATCCCCATGGAAAGCAGAGAACTGGACTGATCAAAAGCGGCGCTGTAGCGGCGGTTTTGTTGTTTCAGGTAACATAATTCCAGCTGTGTTTGTACCCGCGTGGCTATTTCAGTGAGATTAAACGGTTTGGTGATATAATCCATCGCGCCCATTTCGAACCCGCGGATGCGATCTTCCACTTCCGCTTTGGCTGTGAGAAAGACAACCGGTATATCCCTTGTCTCTTCCTCTGTCTTCAGCAGTTCACAGACTTCGTAGCCGTCGGTACCGGGCATCATGACATCCAGCAGGATGAGATCCGGCTTGTGCTTGATTGCGGCTTTAAATCCTTCAAAACCGTCTTCGGCGGTTATCACCCGATAGCCCTGTTTATGCAGGTAATGGGTTAGCAGACGGATATTAGCCGGCGTGTCATCAACCGTCAATATTGTCATGTGTTCAGGCGTCATTATTGTACTCCAACTTTGAAAACTCTTCTTTCAACTTGGCTTGAAGCTCTTTTATTTTCTGCCACTCCCCTACTTGGGCCGCTTTCTCGATTTCTCCACCCCAGACGGAGAATTGCTTGAAACCATAGGATCCGGCCGTACCCTTGAGTGAATGGCCAAAACGGGTTACCTCATCCTGATTTTGCTCCACCAGATCCTTTTCGAACTGCACCATCTTGCGTCCCAGATCGCTGACAAAGAATTCGGTCAGCTCCTTCATGAGCGGATCATCATCCTCTTCGCACGGCTGGGTTGACACTGTCTCGACCTTTTGGGATACTTTTTCGTCAGCGACCTGCTCTACCTCCACCGGCCCCAGATACTTGGTCAACAGCTCACTCAGGACTTGCCTGCTTACTGGTTTGGAAGCATAATCGGTACACCCGGCCTCCAGCGTCTTCTGGCGATGTTCCTTCATGGCATGGGCCGTAAGCGCGATAATGGTCAAATCCTCGTATTTTTTCATCATGCGTATTTTGCGTGTGGCTGTAAATCCATCCATCACCGGCATTTCCATGTCCATTAAAACAAGACCGTATTCATTTTTCTCGAGCAGATTGAGTACCTCCTGTCCGGTACCGGCCACATCAGCGGTGTAGCCCAGCTGGGCCAGCAGATGCCGCATAAGCTTCTGTCCGGAGGGATCATCCTCGGCCAGGAGCAGTCTCTTGCTGCCGACTTTCTGGGGTGCCTTCTTCTCGATGGCCCGTTTAATCTTGCCAGCCGTGACGAGTTCCTTCAGCTGTTTCAACAGTGTTTCGGGGGTCTCTTCCGTCTTCTGCAGGATAAGTTCATAATCGTGACTCAACCGGGAACGGTCCTTGGAGGTCAGTTTCTTACCCGTATAGATGACAACGGGAATATCCCGTGTCTTCTCGGAGGATTTTATCTTGTTGAGAACCTCGAATCCATCCACTTCCGGCATGAGAAGATCGAGGATGACCAATCCGACTTTTTTGCCTTCTTTCAGATAATCGAGGACTTTGTTCCCGTCACTGAAAGTACGCACAGGAACATTCTGCCGATTGAACATCTTCTCGAACAGGTTCAGGACGGTGGGATCGTCGTCCACGACCACCACCTCTTTGCCCTTGCTGTCAGGTATACCGACACTGTTATGCAGTGTCTGCAGCAATTCAGCTTCCTGAGCCGGCTTCTCGATATACTCAACCGCTCCCAGACTGAAGGCTTTTTTCGGGTTGGAAAGCACCGAACAGACAATGACGGGAATATCTCTGGTCAGCTGACCGGACTTGAGATTTCTGAGCACCTCCCAGCCATCCATCTTGCCCGGTAAAAGAATCTCAAGGATGATGGCATCGGGGCGATAGAATTTTGCTTTCATGAGGCCGTCTTCGCCGGTGGTGCTGCACTCAACGTTATACCCATCCCGTTCCAGATAACGGCGCAGCAGATCCATGGCACCGCCGTTGTCTTCGATCAGCAGGACAGAAGGATTCTTTGCCTCCTTATCCGTCTCCCGCTTCATTTCGGTCTTCTGTTTCGGTTTCGCGGACTGTTTGGCGGTCTTAGCCCCCGTTTTCCCTTTCTTTTTCTGGACCGGCTCAGTGTTGGATACAAGAGTCTTTATCGGAACGGTGAAGCCGAAGGTGCTGCCGTGGCCGAGTTCAGATTCCACCCAGATCTGACCACCCATCAACTCAACCATCTGCTTGCTGATGGCCAGCCCTAATCCGGTACCGCCGAAACGGCGGGTCATGGAACTATCCGCCTGAGTGAATGAATCGAATATAGCCGACAGTTTCTCCTGATGAATACCGATACCGGTATCGACGACCATGACCGTAAGCATATCCTGCTTATCCTTTTTACCAATCGAAACATTGAGACAAATGCTGCCCTCTTCGGTAAATTTCACCGCGTTCCCCAGCAGGTTTACCATGACCTGACGAATCTTCAAGCTGTCACCCTCCACCAGGGGCAGTGAATGAGGATCGCTCTTGACCTCAAACGTCAAACCTTTATCAAGCACTCGGGGACGCAGGAGCTGAACAACCCTCTCGACTTGATCCTGAAGATCGAATTCTATCTGCTCCATATCCATACGGCCGGTCTCCACCTTGGCCAAATCGAGTATCTGGTTGATGATCTCAAGGAGGCTCTCGCCGTTCAACTTGATGGTTCGCACGAAATCTCCCAGTTCTTCCGGCAGGTTCTCCTGCAGAAGAAGATCCGAGAAACCAATGATGGAATTCATAGGGGTACGGATTTCATGGCTCATGTTAGCCAGAAATTCACTCTTGGCCCGGTTGGCGCCCTGCGCCAGTTCCTTGCTGCTCTTTTCACTCTCATAGAGGCGGGCGTTCTCAATCGACATAGCGATCTGATCGGCGAGCATCTTTATCATGGACTGATCTTTCTCATCGAATTTGCCCGAGCGTGTACTCATCATGATGAGTACTCCAAGCAGCTTGTCACCTTTTTTCACGGGGATACTGAGAAGGGATTCAACTCCGTCGACATTCAAACCGATATCAAGTTGTTTACTATTCTTGGCAAGTACCGCTTCACTCCAGGCAGTTGATTTACCCTTGGCCCGTTTATTCACCGGGAGACGGCTATGATCGGGGATCTTCTTTGCCAGCGGTCCCTGTTGCGCCTGCAGGAACAGTTCCTCCTTGGAATCGTCGTTCAAGAACAGCATTACGTGCGTGTCATCAAATTCATTACTGATAGAATCCACCACCAGACGCCCCAGCTGCACCATTTCGAGAGTGGACACCGCTTTCTTGGAAATCTCATTGATCAGGGAGAGCTGTCTGGTCCTCCGTCTCTCTTCCTGCAGCAGACGTCCATTCTCGATGGCCACAGCCGCCTGTCCTGCCAGGATTGTCAGAGTACGCATATGCTCTTCGGTAAATTGATGCAGCCCAGATTTGCTAAGAAGGATAATTCCTGTGGTCATATCCTCATACTGCATGGGAACGGCCAGCATTGATTCATCCGGCGGAATGACACCGCTCTTATAATTCGATTTGGGGTGCTTGGCAACGTCGACGACCAGCTCGGGCTTGCCCTGGGCATACACCCAGCCGGGGATCCCTTCACCTACTTTCACCTTTTTAATGACACCCTTTTCCTGGCTGGTTCCTTTTCCCCGGAACAGCGGAACGAGAAACTTGCCTTCCTCATCGATCTGGTAGACTACACAATTGTCATAATCAATGAGTCTTTTCACTCCCACAGTGATAGCCTTAGCGACATCCTGGGGGGTCAGCATGCGGTTCAGTTTCTGTGAGACATCATTGATGGTTTCAATTGTTTCCAATGCCTTGCGCAATTTCTTATTGGCCGCTTCCAGTTCCTGGTTCCGCTGCACCGCATTCTCAAAAGTAGAGAAAAGCAGGTCGAGAATCTGCATACGGTCAGAGGTGATGAAATGCTTCTGACCAGCGAAAATAATCTCTATGCCCATCTCTGTTATGGAGTTCTGTCTGAGTTCCTGGTTCGCCAGGATGTACTGGATACGTGATATGAGAAATTGATCACTGTAGGGTTTGGTGACGAAGTTATCAGCACCGCTCAGAAGCCCGCGGATTACATCACGGGGATCGAAAAGTTGGGTGAGCAAAATCACCGGAATATACTGAAGATTGGCATCCGCCCTGATCTGACGGCAAAGTTCATATCCGTCCATCTCCGGCATCAGAATATCGCTTATCACGATGGTCGGCTTATGCTCCCGCATGTAGCTCAGGGCATCCTTACCGTTGCGTTGTACCGTAACTTCATACCCCGCTTTCATAAGGATGTGTTTCAGATGCATTGCCTGAGTGGGGCTGTCCTCCACAACCAAAATCTCAATATGTCGGACGGGGCTGCTTTTAAAAGCTTCCATTTCCGTATCCTCAATTAACTAATGTTTTCAACTTTTCCGAAATATTCTGAATTGACTCGACATGGGTCGCTGCACCCAGACGAATTGCCTCTCCGGGCATGCCGTGCACAATGGAAGTAGCTTTGTCCTGGGCAATGGTTATGCCTCCGGCATCGGCTATCTGCTTAAGCTCAGCGGCGCCGTCTTTACCCATCCCGGTAAGCAGAACGCCTAATGAGTTTTTTCCATATTTTTCGGCCACGCTGCGGAACAGATACGAAACAGCCGGCCGGAGATTGTTTTCCGGAGGATCCTGGCGCAGAAGAATCTTATGCTCTCCGCGTACACCCAGCTGGAAATCATCGGGAGCGAGATAGGCCGTACCCGGAATCATGGCTTCTCCATCCTCAGGCACTACCACCTGATATCCGGTGCTGGTCGTGAGCCAGCTGCCCAGACCGGCCAGAAACCCGGGAGCGATATGCTGCACAATGAGCACCGGAACCTTGAAATCCGCTGGCAGTCCGGAAAGGATCGTTTGCAGGGCCATGGGTCCCCCGGTGGAAGCCCCGATTGCGACGACCTGAATCCCTTTAGACGGCAATACCGCGGGTACGACTGTCCGGCTCACCTGCCGAGCCGGTTGAGGCGACGGTGACACCGGCCTGGGTGGATGCTGTTCACGTTTCTTCTTGGACCAGCGCCGCACCACCTTGACATCGGCCATTGCTTTTACAGTGCGCAGGAGCGTCTTTACGGAAGAATCGGAATCGGGATGTCCCATGCCCCGTGGTTTCTCCAGAGCCGCCACGGCGCCCGCCTCCATGGTCCGGAACGTCTTGTCGACTTCTTCCGGATTCCAGCTGGCACTGCAGATGACAATGGGGACGGGATTGGTTTCCATGATCCTGCGAGTAGCCTCAAATCCATCCATCTGCGGCATATGGATATCCATGGTGACTACATCCGGTTTTTCTTCCTGTACCCGTTCCACCGCCTCCTTGCCATTCCTGGCTTCTCCGATGACCTGTATATCTTTATCGGAACTAAGGATGTATTTTAAGTATCCCCTGACAACCGGTGAATCATCTGTAATAAGTACTTTGATCATGCGAGAGCCCGATCTCCCATTAGATAAGTTTTTTAATTACTTCAAGCAGATTGCTTTGATCAAAACTGCGTTTCACGATATAGGCATTGGCCCCGACCTCGATACCCCGTTCCCGGTCTTCCCTGGATTCAAGGCCTGTAACCAGAATAACCGGCAGTTCCAAAGTCTTTTCTTCATGGCGAATCTTTGACACCAGATCGAAACCGTTCATTCGGGGCATTTCCACGTCCGAAACAACCAAATCGAATGCTCCTTCCCGCAGAGTGGTATAGGCCTCCATGCCGTCCACAGTCGCGGTTACATTGTATCCTGCTGTGGTGAGAATGTTCTTCAGCAAGGTACGTGACGTTATTGAGTCTTCCGCAATCAATATTGATTTCTGTTCCACAGTCTCCTCCCGCGCTCCGGTTCTCCGACCAGAAACGACTTTTACCTTTAGGGCGGACTTTATAAGATCCGCTGCATTCAAGATAGTTACCACCCTGCCGTCACCAAGAATCGTTGCACCGGCAATATTACGAACCCTCTGGAGCTGGTTACCCAGTCCTTTTACCAGCACTTCCTGTTCTTTCATTACCTTATCGACGTAAAAACCGACCTGCTCGTCGTTTGCGCTGATAATCATCACCTGGACATAATCACTCTTTTCCTTTTCTTTCTTAAGTTTTGGCAGCTCCAAAACATCTGAAAGGGGAAGAAGAGAAATGGCCTGCCCCCCCAGCATAAGCGTCTCGCGATTTTCAACTGTCTTAATACTGTCCCTCCTGATCCGCAGCGTTGATTCCACCTGATGAGTGGGAATGACAAAACTGAAACCGGAGGATTTCACCAGAATGCCCCTGAACGTAGCCACGGTCACCGGGAGAAGCATGCTGAACGACGTCCCTTCACCGACTTTTGTTTCAATGGTCAGGGTACCGCCGAGTTTTTCCACTTTCTCCCGCACTATGGCCATTCCCAATCCTCTACCGGAAATATCGGTAATGATGGGGCTGGTGGAGAAATCGGACTGAAAGATCAGCTGCAGAGCCTCCGCTTCACTCATATCAGCCGCTATGGCCTTGGTAATCACGCCCCGCTTAATCGCCGTTTTTTTAATCACGTCCGCATCAATACCGTGACCATCGTCATTGACCTCAATCAGTACCTTGTCACCGCTTTTCTGACTGACTACAATGGAAAGGGTCCCGGTTGGATCCTTTCCTTTTTTCCGGCGCTCGTCCGGTTTCTCCAAGCCGTGGTCGATGCAATTCCGGAACAGATGGATGAGCGGATCCTTCATCTCTTCCAGGATACGGCGGTCCACCTCTACGGTGCTGCCCTTTGAAATGAGCTGTACTTCCTTGCGCTGGTCCCTGGAGAGATCTCGTACGATCTTCGGCATCATTTTAAGAAGAGTGGAAAACGGCAGCATGAGAATCTGTTTCATATCCTCCAGCAGGCTGTTGATCATACCATCCAGAAGCCTGGAGTTGTTTTCGGCGTTTTTGCTCATCATGCTCAGGCGCAGTTCTAAAGACTTCACCTGTTCCTGGTTCCAGCCCACCAGCTGCGAAATATCCCTTCCGTCATCGATTTCCCTTTCCGTTTGACGAAAAGCAGCAGAAGCGTGCAAACGTTCCTTCTCCAGCTCACGGTTCCACAAGGAAAGGAAAGATGAAAGTCCTCTTAGATCATTCACATATTGATCGGCAGCCAGTTTGGCTCCCAGCATCTCCTCAGCCTGGAGAAGAATAGAATCTAATTTTGAGACAGGAAGACGAATTGTATCTGAAAATTCCACCGTAGGCAAAGGAGTATCTGGTGCCTCCGTGGACGGCTCCGCGACTTCCGGAGCCGGTTCGGCTGGTTTAGTCTCTTCAGGAACCGCCTTTTCCGGTACCGATGGTTCAACTGCCGCTGCAGCAGATTTTGATTTCTCAGCCTCTTTGACTTCCACTTTCTCGGGTACCGGCGCAGATGGTTTCACAGAGGTTGCGGGACGGCCTTCTTCTATGCTGGTGAGTTTGCTCATGAGTTCACCCAATTGCGGCAGCTTCCCCTTCTCCACCAGCGTTTCCACGCCGTCTACGGCGTTGTGCAGTACATCGAAGAGTTCATGATTCAGCGCCAGTTCCTGCCGTTTAATCAGGGCAAACACGCTTTCCAATGTCTGGCAAAGAGACTCAACTTCCTGAAGATTCACCGCCCGAGCCGCGCCTTTCAGGCTGTGCGCTTCCCGGTAGATCGTTTCAAGAACCGTTTTACAACGGCTGACGTCCTCCGCTTTCTCAAGTTCCAAGAGACCGAGAGTAATGGCCTTGATGTGTTCCTCGGCCTCGATCTTGAACATGGCAAGCAGTTCCTTTAGGAATCCGTCTTCATTTGTATTCATGAAAAAGCTCCGTCCTCATTTTGCCAGGGTACCGGATTACTGAGCCTTCTCCTGCTCCACCAGTTCCAGCCTGCGCAGAAGTTGAGATGAATCACCCGTTATCTTGCCATCGTCGGTAAGTGACTGTATCATCACCTGCAATTCACTGGTTACTTCCTTGAAAAGCACCACCTTGCGCTGATCCAGCTCCAGTTTTCCGTTTTTCACCTGTGCAAGCAATCGTTCCAGTTCCTGGCCGATGGATTCTATATCGATCAGTCCTACCGTGCGGGCGGCTCCTTTCAAGCTGTGGGCGGCTCTGAAAACGACTTCCAGTACATCCTGATTTTCCGATCCGGACAGATCTCCCTTCAGCTTATCCAACCCATCCTGAATGGCCTCAACATGTTCAGTGGTTTCTATCTTGAACATGGCCACCAGTTCCTTAAAAAATTCGGGATCCTGAATATTCATTATCCACTCCCACCTTAATTTAACTGATATCGGTTCATCAATTCTGACAAACGCTGGCCGAGCTTATGCAGCTCCTGCGCGGCCAGTTCCACCTGCCTGGTGGCATCCACATGCTGGGCGCTGGCTGTTTTAATGCTCTCCATGGCCGAAACCACCTGATCCATGCCCACCACCTGCTCCTGGCTGGATACGGAAATCTGGGTTGTCGCCTGAGCCGCCTGTTCCACGCTCTCAGCCAGTCTGGCGATGGCTTCCCCCGATTCCTGGGATTGCTTTACTCCGGCCTTAACCGCCTTTGACCCCTGTTCCGTTTTCATAACAGCTTCACTGGTCGCTTTCTGGATGTCGTCCAGAATGGACCGCACCCGTGCCGTGGATTCTTTTGACTGTTCCGCCAGATTTTGTACTTCCTGAGCCACCACCGAGAAGCCCTTTCCGTGTTCCCCGGCCTTCACCGCTTCAATGGATGCGTTGACCGCCAGGAGACGTGATTGCTCGGCAATGTCTTCCACAGTGGCTATGATGTCCCCGATGGCTTGTCCATGTTCACTGAGTTTCATAATGCTGCCGGCAATGGATTCCATCTGTTCCTCAATCCGGTGCATTCCTTCTATGCTCAGGTTAACCGCATCCTCGCCGGTTTGAGATATCTCCACAGCCTCATGAGCGTTTTCCGAGACCATCTTCGCCTTGCGGTTGGAATCAAGAGCCGTCTGCCTCACTTCCTCAACCGTAGTGCTCGTCTGACTCGCCGCTGAAGCCGTCTCGGCGGCAGCGGAAGAAATCTCGGTGACCGAAGCGGAGATCTGTCCCGCCGCTGCGGCAAGCCCTTGGGTACCATCCTTGACTTCCTGGGTTAAAACATGCAGATTCTCTACCATGATATTGAAGCCGTTGATTAATTCCGCCAATTCATCCCTGCCATCCGACCGTTCCACTTCCACCAATAGATCACCTTCGGCGATTCGGGAGGTGATTTTTGCCAGTTTTTTAATTGGCCTTGTGACAGACTGGACGATATTGTATGTAAAGCCGAATAAGATAACAATAGCGATGATTATGAGCCATGTCAGCGCGTCACCCATGGAATCCGAGGTTTGGTCAAGATGTGTAAGACCAGAGGAAAGAGTGGCGTTGCTTTGAGTAATAGCAGTTTCAATGGCATCATACGTTGCGTTGTAGGATGATTCTGCCATGCTTGCCTGGACAGAAATATGTTTTCCAGGCTGGCCCAATCCGGCATCCTGATATAATTTGTAATAATTATTGAAGTTTTTCCTGATGGGATCGAGTTCTTCAGCCGGGATCAGTGACCTTTTTTGGGCATCGTCAATCAGAGCCAGAAAGTGGTCCAGCTGGGTCTGGACGTTCGTCAGGTCACTCTGTTTCCCGTCAAGCACGGCCTGTCCAATACTATGATGAAAACTCACCAGGGTGTTGCGCATATTGATTCCCGTCTCCCAGGCTGGAAGATGAGTGGATATCGCCTTTTCGGACAGATTCCGGCTCTTCTTCATATAGACGCATTCGACGCACAGCACGGTCAAGAGCAGAATAGACGCCAAAGCAGGCAGGATGATAATTTTCAGCTTCATGGTGAAAAACTTGCTCATTGTACTCTCCCTGTACAATTTATCCCTCGTCATAGATTAAAATCTTCTGATCGCTTAATATCTTTCTGCCGTCCAGCACAATCAGCTGATCTTCCGTGACACCCATTATATAATCATTGCTGATCTTTCCACCGGCTGCCGGACGATCCAACAGGTCATCCTCCCGCACACTCCTCACTCCGTAGATTGAATCGGCCAGAATGCCGAAAATCATCTCATCATTTCTCAATACCAGGACCCGATTAAGATCCGTCAGACCTTTGGTGGGAAGATCGAAAAAACGCTTCAGATCCATAATTGATATGATCTGTCCGCGGATGCTGGTTATACCGAGAATGAAATCTGGAGTGCAAGGTACCGGAGTGAGTTCCTTTAGGGGATAGACTTCCCGTACCCAGCACGATTCAATACCGTAGCGTTCATAAGCGAGGTCAAATTGGATCACACTTAAAGAATCTTCATCGATATCCTCGTCTTTGCGAACTTCGGCCAGCTCCTTGGCCCGCTGCTCCAGCAGCTTTTCTTCATCTTCCTGATTTACGGCAAGGGTGTCCCGCAAATTTTCGAGCAGACCGCTGTCTTTTTTCTTCGTCTTGCTCTCTTTTCCCTTCATCCCTGATATTCTCCATTCATCATCGATTTAATGCATTCAAGCATCCCTCCTACCGTAATGCCTTCCGCATCCGGTAACAGGGAGTCTTTATCCTGAGCGTTTAAAAGCGAGAGTACATTGCTGAAATATTTATTGGATTCACGTACCTTCCCCTGCTGCCTGCATACATTCCCCAGCATGAAATGAGCCATGGGATAATCGGGATTTAGATAGAGGACTCTCTGATACGATTGCGCGGCCTCTTCCAGTCGGTCCTGTTCCTGGAAAAGAGACCCTTGCAGATGATAGCAGCGAGGATTCAGTTTGTCATGGTTAATGGCTTTGGTGCACCAGTTCATCGCCTGTTCCAGGCGCCCCAGGTTGGCATACGCCTTGGACAGAAGCAGCATCATTCTTATATCCGGATTGGTGCTTATGGTGAGGAATTGTTCCACCGCCTCCGCAACAGCTTGATATTTTTTCTCACGGTAATATTGCAATGCCTGACTGAAAACCTGTTTCTTTTCTGATTTGGTTTTCTCCGGTTCAGCACGGAGAGCGGGCTTCAGCGCGGGCCTGGCAACCTTTTTCTTGACTGTGGGCAGAGTATGGTAGATGGCCTTTTTCTTCTGGCGCCTGATAATTTTCTCGGGTTTATTCTTCGGTTTAAGGCTCTTGCGGAAGAGAATCGCTCCCGGGAACTCCACGCTCTCATATTTCGAGAAATATATATGAGCCGATTCACTGGGGCCCACGATAAGCCAGCCGTCCTCATTGAGGACGTCATAGAATTTATTGACGATCTCTTCAACGCGATCCGGTTTGAAATACATGAGAACATT
The DNA here is from genome assembly GCA_964621645.1 of uncultured bacterium. Taxonomy (GTDB): domain Bacteria; phylum Zhuqueibacterota; class QNDG01; order QNDG01; family JAGLOF01; genus CAZUMH01. Next base: position 24,533 of record CAZUMH010000002.1, on the reverse strand, counting down.
GCGGCAGAAGATGATATCCATCGGTTCCGGGCCGATGCCGCTGGTACGGAACGGATCTTTGGCCAAATTAAGATAGGAAAAGTGGATCATCTGTTTTATTCGATCAATGATCATGAATTCCCGGCTCCCGACCTTCTTGAAATATCTCTCCCTGATGCTGGCCGGTGTCCCCCTGAAGGACCATTCAGTATAAATGCCGCGATTCGCTTTCTGCAGAAATAAGGGATTGATATCCGTCCCGAGGATTGAGATGTTCCACGCCTGAATATCCGGGATGAGCTGATCAAGCATGATCGCCACCGAGTAAGGCTCCTCACCGGTACAGCATCCGGCGCTCCAGATGTTAATAGAGCTTTCTTTCATCCTGCGTTCCCGCAAGAGATCAGGGATGATTTGACTATCCAAAGCCTCAAAAACTCTCTTCTCCCTCATAAAATAGGTTTCGCCGACGGTCAGGAAACGGGCCAAAACTTCTACTTGACGCTGATTCAACTCGGTGGACATGATCCAGTGAATAAATGTCTCAACATCCTGAAAGCCGAATACTTCCGACGCCTCCCGAATCCCCCGCAGCAAGTCCAGACGTCGTTCTTTCTGGAAGTAAAGGCCCATATGTTTACTTAAGTGCTCACTAAGCTGATCGATAACGGTGCTATGAACGTGGTTACTCATTTTTGTTCTTTCGTTCCGGTTGTGAGATTCGATTTTTTCAAGGCTCGGCTGAGCTGCCGTTCCTCATTCAGTGACAGGCACTTTTCCAGATCGTGAATGAAAATAATATCTCCGCGCAATTTTAAGGCTCCTTCCACAGGACCAGTCTTAGGCAGGATATCCTCGCCATCGATGATATCGTCACTGGTCACCGTCTCAATCTCTCCTATATTATCGACCAGGAGGGCAACCTTTCGATTACCCGTTTTACCGATGATAAAATAATCGTTCATCCCCACATTCTTGGTTTTCATACTGAATCTTTTTCTGGTATCGATTACAGGGAAAATATCCCCCTGCACATCGATGACTCCCAGGACAATCTTCGGGGCCTGAGGCAGCGGTGTTATCTGGGCCGACATGGTAATGCGCTCGACCAAAGGCAGCCGCAATGCAAAACACTGTTTCTGGACATAAAAAAGAAGTACTTTCTCTCTATCGGACATGCACCGTCCTCCAATTCAGGCTGGAAATCGGAATCGCCTTTTCAGCGAAGCGGACGACATCAGGCCGGACCGCTCCTGTTGAATGTCGGTTCAGACTGGAGAGGGCATCAGCATTTCGGTGACCACTTCCACAACCTGCCGCACATCAAATGGTTTAGTGATGTAAACATCCGCCCGGGCCGCCTCAGCTAAATCGATCTCTTTCTGGGCGTCTTTTGCGGTGAGAAAAATGATGGGTACATCACTAAGCGGCTTGTAGAATTTGATCAGACGCGCCGCTGTCAGTCCATTCATGCGTGGCATGACAACATCCAGCAGCACCAAATCAGGGTGATGCTCCTTGGCCATCTCCACCCCTTCCAATCCATCCTCAGCAGTAATGATCTCGAATCCCTGCCGCTGGAGAAATTTGGATAAAAGAAGGCGGATCCCCGCATCGTCATCAACGATTAGGATTTTTGAAGCCACTTCTGTTCCTCCTCTATCACCATTTTGATCCACTTTCAAAATGAATAGAATGATTACAAAAGGTAATCTATTTCCCGAAAAATCATGCAATTTTGCTCTGCCGTGTTATTCGCAAACCCCATGCCAGGAGCTACAGCGTAAAAAATAAAAATCCACTTTGGTTCATGGCTGTTGTTCTGATGGACGCAGAGGTGAATGAATACACGTCAAGCAGTGTGGATTACTCAGTTAACCTGCTATTCCTATTGAGATAATGGTGTATCAATGTATTTGATCTGATGTGGAAGGAAAAACGGAAGACAGATTTTTCCGATGGCAGTGTCGTTCCTAAATCGGAAGAAAGATAACGATGCTGCAATGAAACGAGGGATTTAAAAATTTCCGTAGATCCCGCTTCTCCTGGCTGAAAGAACGGGAAATTCTTTCCGGATACGTGTCACTCTGTCCAGATCGATATCGGTCACAAGCAACAGTTCGGTAAATCCCGCCTCCGCCACCACTTCTCCAGCCGGATCTATGCAGGCCGAGAGACCGAATTCCCGCTCCCCCGGATCAGAAGCGCGGTTGCATCCCGCCATGAACACTTGATTTTCCAAAGCTCTGGCGCGCAGGAGCAGGGACCAGTGGGGCAGACGGGGCTGGGGCCAGTAGGCCGGGATGAGAATCACATTAGCCCCCGCAAGCGCCAGCCGCCGGACCGGTTCCGGGAATCTCAGATCGAAACAGGTAACCAGCCCGATTTGTCCCCAGGGAGTCGAAACCGGAGAGGGCATTACCGGGCCTGGAGCAAGGTAACGGTGCTCCTGCATGGGAGAGAAGAGATGCATCTTGTCATAACTGCCCAGCAGTTCGCCTTGATCGGAGTAGAGGACTGCTGTATTATATACCTTATCTTTATCCAAGCGGGGATGCGTGCCCGCCACTGCCAAAGAAAAATCCCTGGCCCAACGGCACATTTGGGCGAATACTCCGCTTTCCAGGGGATCAGCCATGGATTTAATCCGCTTGATATCGAACCCCACGGCCCAGAATTCCGGCAAAAGGATGAGATTACAGCCGGCATCCGCGGCCCGCCTGACGGCGGAGGCTGCCCGCGCCAGGTTTGCTTCCGGCTCACCCTTGATAACAGTCATCTGCGAGAGAGCGATTCTCACTGAGCCTGCTCCTCCTCGACGATACGGTAGTCATGGTTTATCTTTACTGACTTTTCCAGCATCTTGGAGACGGAACAGTACTTTTCAGCTGACAGATCAATAGCCTGTTTCACCTTATTCTCCGGTATATTACGCCCGCCTATGATGAACCTGATTGTTATCTCCTCATAAACCCGGGGGATACTCTCAGCCTGTTTCCCTTCCAGCTCAACCTCGAGATAATCATAGGCAACCCGGCTCTTTTTCAGGATAAAGGCCACGTCCATTCCCGTGCATCCTCCGAGACCCATCAGGATGAGTTCCATGGGTCTGGAACCCGCCCCGGATCCCCCCTTTTCCTCGGCGTTATCCATCATAAGCCAGTGATTACTTTCACCTTTGGCCGCAAAGGTCAATCCCTTCAGCTGTTTAACGGTAACCTTCATATTCAGCACCTCATCGTTGTACAACGGATTCCGATTGAAAAACGCCGCCGGCCAACACATAATGGTCATCACCCGGCGGCGCAACTCACACAGAATGTCCCCTCTCAACTCTTAGCCGAGAGATGTGGCGATTATAGACCGCACATGCCGGAAGCACATGGCGAAGAAGGCAGCCCGCAGCTGCCGTCAGCACAGCCTCCCGAAGCAGACATTCCGCCATCAGAAACAGCAAAAGCGGAAAATTTCTTCTTCAGATTTTTGCTTCCACAGGAACAGACCAATTCATCTTTTTCTGAACGCACGAGAAATTCGGTCGTCTTGCCGCATTTCTCGCAGGTATACTCAAAAATGGGCATTGTTTTCTCCTTTTACAAGCTAGATCCGATCAACGCACCCATGACAGCACCATAGAGTGAACTGGAATATGGATTTTTAGTGATAGGACAGGCCCCTGAGGCACATCCGATAAACCGGTAATAAAGAAAACCAAGGATCGCACCCAGTCCCGCTCCGATAATAATACGCAGCATCTCTTTTCTCCCGGGAATTGTCATTTAAGAACGCCGTCCAGCTTTTGGGCGATGATCTCTTTGGGAACGGCTCCGACGATCTGATCCACCGGTTTGCCACCCTTGAAGATGATCAGCGTAGGAATGCTGATGATGCCATACTGCGCCGTGACACCGGGGACGTCCTCGGTATTAACCTTGCCAACTTTGGCTTTACCGGCATATTCCTCTGCGATCTGCTCAACAGCCGGGGCAATCATGCGGCAGGGAGCACACCAGCTGGCCCAGAAATCCACCAGCACGGGAATATCGGAGTCCAGAACTTCACTTTTGAAATTGGCGTCCGTCAAGGTTATTTCTTTACTCATTGTTGTTTCTCCTTTCTTTTTTTAACATAAGTTGTAAAATGTTGCGAACTGTCTGGTTTTCGATTTTGTAACACATTTGATTCCCTTCCCGCTCCGAACTGACGATACCGATATTTCTCATCAATGATAGATGCTGGGAGATATTCGGCTGAGATACTCCCACTTCGGACTCCATATCTCTCACACATGGGCATTCGTTATACATCATATGAAGCAGATGGAGCCGGGTGGGATGAGCGATCGCCTTAAGTATTTTAGCGAATTCTTCAAAGTTTTCACCTGCCATGACATCACCCCTCGATTGCTTTTGCATGTTCCACATAATGAATCGCTGACAGGGAAGCGATGGAGCCGTCTCCCACTGCCGTGGAAATCTGCCGCACGCTCTTCTGGCGTACATCCCCTACGGCGAAGACTCCCCGTATCGAAGAACACATTTCTTCATCCGTGACTATTTCATTCATTTCGCTGAGCTTAATCTTTCCGTGCAAAAAGGCCGTATTGGGAATGACTCCAATGAAGATGAAGACTCCGTCGATCGGATTCGTCTGGATTTCCCCGGTGGCGAGGTTTTCAATCACCACGCTGTTGACCTTCTGTTCACCCTTTATCTCCAGCACCCTTTTATGCAGTTCCAGACTGATTTTAGGATGATCCTGCACTTTCTGGATCAAAATGCGTTCACTCTTGAGCTCTTCTATCCGGGGCCGGCGTGAGAGCAGGCGCACCGACCGGGCAAACTTGGCCAGATGCAGACTTTCCTGCATGCTGGTACTCCCTCCCCCCACAACCAGGACATCTTTATCTTTAAAAAAGGGAGCATCACAGGTGCCGCAGTACGACACTCCTTTCCCCCGGTACTCCTTTTCACCGGGAACATTAAGCATACGGGGGTCTGTCCCGGTGGAAACAATAACAGATGTGGCAGTATATTGCTTATCTCCGGTAAAAATCTTTTTGGGATTGCTCTGCAAATCAGCATCAGTTACCGTTCCGGATAAAAATTTGACTCCGAAGCGCCGGGCCTGCTTTTCCATACGCTGGCCCAGTTCCGCGCCGCTGACACCTTCATCGAAACCCGGGTAATTCTCAATCCAGTCCGTGGTGACCATCTGCCCTCCGGGAATCATTTTGTCTATAAGAGCGGTCCTCACCAGTGCTCGCCCTGAATAGAGTGCTGCGGTAAGCCCTCCCGGCCCACCGCCGATGATGAAGATATCGTAATCCGCCATTTCCCCTCCATTGCTATTCGCATATTCCCATATTCGAACTTTTGAATATACAAATATTACATCTGTTTGTCAAGCCCTTTTTCCCGGGAGCCCGTATTTAGTCGTAATTTTTTTCTGTCCCAGTGCAAATGAATATTGGTTTGGCGGTTTCAAGAGGAAGGCAATATCAAAAAGGCCTCCTGGAAGGAGGCCTGCGGAAATTGTAGACGGGTGGGATCGTTGCCGTATCAGCGGCCGGTCTTCGGCACAAAACGTTCCAGCTCCAAAGCATATTTCTGGGCTAATTCTCTGGAAATTAATCCTTTTTTCAACAGTTCCAGCAGATGATCGTCCATCGACATCATCCCCTTGGAGGTGCTGGATTGCATGATGGAAAGAATTTGGTGCGTCTTGCGCTCCCTGATAAGATTGCGGATTGCCGGATTAACCACCATGACTTCCGTCGCCGCTATCCTTCCCTCTCCCCGGGCCTTCGGTATCAGCCGCTGTGAAATTATTCCCAGGAGTGAGCTTGAGATCTGAGCCAGGATCTGACTCTGCTGTTCAGCCGGGAATACGTCAATGATACGGTTCACCGTATCAGGAGCGTTTCTGGTATGCAGGGTTGAGAGAACCAGATGTCCGGTTTCAGCTGCCGTCAAAGCCAGGGCGATTGTTTCCAGATCGCGCATCTCTCCCACCAGCACCACATCGGGATCTTCCCGAAGGGCGCTGCGCAAAGCGGCCGAAAAAGAATGAGTATGGTGCCCCAGCTCACGCTGCTGGATAAGACAGTTTTTCGCTTTATGCGTGTATTCGATAGGATCTTCGATGGTAATGATATGGGAGCGGCGTTCGGTGTTCATCAGGTCGATCATCGCCGCCAGAGTTGTCGATTTACCGTGTCCCGTGGGCCCCGTGACCAGCACCAGTCCTTCATTCCGCCGGGACATTTCCGCCACGGTGACCGGCAGGCCCAGTTCTTCCAGGGAGCGTATCTTGTCAGGGATTATACGGAAAGCCATCCCGTATCCGCCTAGTTTATTGAACACGTTGACACGGAAATGAGCCACGTTTTCCACGGAGTAGCCAAAATCCAGTTCCATGTCCTTGCGGAACCGTTCCATTTGGAAATCATCCAGCACCTGGACAATGATATCTTCCATATCACCCTTGCTGAGAACGCGTCCCTTGATGGGCTGCAGTTTTCCGTCGATCCGTACAATCGGAGGATAACCCGCTCCCAGATGGATATCCGAAGCAGAGAGTTTTTGCGCGTGGGTCAGCAGTTGATGAATCTGTTCAAGACCTATCATGCATCAACCCTCATGTACCACTTCAGGAGTGATAAAAATCATCAAATCTGTCTGTTTATCCTCGTTCTCCTCGTGTTGGAAAAGTTTTCCCAGCAGGGGAAGGCTGCCCAGGAACCAGACCTTTTTCAGGGTGCGTGTCTGCTGACTCTTTACCAATCCGCCGATGACCACTGTTTCTCCATTATTAATTGTCACGATACTGTTTACCGATCTCTTATCCGTGATGGGTGCCTGATTGCCCTGGAATTCCACCCACCCGGTTATCTCTTCGATCACCGGATTAACGAACATGGTAATCTTATTATCTTCGGTAACGTGAGGAGTAACATTCATCTGAATATTAACCTCTTTATAATCAAAGGTAACCATGTCTCCCTGGCCGCCGAAACCTCTCTGGATCTTCGGAACCGGCACCGTGGTGCCCACACTGATGGATGATTCTTCATTGTCGTTTGTCAGCAGGCTGGGATTCGATTTCAGTTTCACGTCGGAGCGCTCCTGCAGGAAATCAAGGACTGCCTGAAATTTGCTGGCTGTTAGGTGGCCCAGCTCTACTGTCCCGCCGCTGCCTGGGGCATCATTAAGCAATGAATAGCCAATTTTGCTTCCATCTGCCAGCTGATCCACCTGATTCAAGGCCATGGTGATGGTTTTATCCCAGTCGATCCCCAGTTTGTTGCTGTTTAAGGGCGACATCTCCACCAGTTTGGAATGGATGATCACCTTGACGGGAGCTCGATCCAGCTCTTTAATAACATCCGCCACTTCGTTCAGTTTGCCGGGAGTCTCGGTTACCACCAGAACACTGGTACGGCTCACTCCCTGGATGGTAATCTTGTTCGATTCCTGTCGTTTGGTACCGCCTTTCTCAACATTGAGGAATTCCGGATGAAAAACCTGGACAAGGCTGTCATTGCTGACTACCTGTTTGATAATGGGAGCCACATTCTCCGCTTCGGCGTACTGCAGACGGAAAACCCGGGTCTTCATCCCGCCAACATAACTCATGTTCATCGGGCGGACCATGATAATGCCGTCATCTTCGAGATACTCGGCATTGAGAGGATAGATCATCTTGTCCAAAGCCTGTCGCAGCGTAACGTCATGTAAATCAACGGTTACCTTTCCTTCCAGACCCTCATAGAAAACCACATTCAAATTGTAAAGATTTGCAACTGTTCGAACCGCTTTATTTAAATCTGTATTATCAAACCTGAACGTAACTCTCTCGTCCCACGGAATTCTGTTGGTCTTCTCCTCTACTGGAGTAAAATCCTTGGGTTTTTCCTGAACTGGTTTCTCATTTACTTCTTCCTGGACAGCGGGCTGCTCCTTCTCGACCTGCTTTCCCTGACCACTCTGATTAATGGCGGGCTCTGTCTGTTTTTGTTCCTGCGGTGCCGCTTCCGGCTCGGCACTGGCTGCCGGCGGTGCTCCGGTAAGAAGGTCATCGATCTTTTTCCAGTCTTCCTCATTCATTTTCGCCGAAGGGGTTACAGTCACCGCACCGGATTGTTCCCGGCTGGCCAGTAGGACTTTTTCCTGCGGCGTACCGCCCAGGCTCACCGTCTCCACCAGCATCTGCGATCCCTTCTTGACAATGGTATAGGGATTTCCATCCTGAAAGAAAAGCACTGCTTTAAGCCCGGGATGTTCACCCTCATCATTGAAGATGCGGATACGGCGCAGAGCGGCATTTGTATAACTGATATCGGAGCGGCCTGTGTTGGTAGCTCCACGAATCAGCAAAGCCGCCGCGTGGGAAACCGGTTGGATAAAGCCATACCATTCATATGATCCGTTAAACGTCATAGATGCGATAAAATTGCTGTTGCTGCTCCTCTGAACAACCGATACCAGTTCACCCTGTGTAGGAGAGACATCCTCAATGGTCTGCAGTGCAGCCGATTGGACGAATCGATCGTCGTTGAAGGAAACCACCACGTACCGGTTATTGTTCAGAACGGTAAGCTGAGTGGCAGCATCACAGGTCACCGTAACCTTCATCACCTCCGGATCGGTGCTTACCTGCTCAACCAGCAAATCGGGCCCGTTGATCGGATTGATGCTGCGGCGTTCCCCGTCGAGAATACCAGCGTTACCCATGAAATAGAGGGCGTATCCTTTCATCCCCTGCAATCGGGAGATGCCACTCCAGATCGCCTTCTGATTGAAAGAAAGGACAATCCAGCTTCGTTCACCCTCCCCCCCCTTCTTTATAGAAGTGAGTGTGGACTGCGTCCATCCCGTACTGCTGCAAAGCAGAAAGGCGGTCGCTATACCTATCAAAGTCTTTTTGTACTTGTTCATGATCTGTCGCTCCAGTGTAGCGTGATTTTCCTGTTATTTCTCTGGCAAATCACTTCCGTCCCGGTTATCTTTTTCACCAGGATTCCATCCTGAGTTTCGCCCTCCGCCAACACGAAATCGTTGATCAGAGCGTGTGGTATGCCCTGCTTCCAGAAAATTCCCTTCAGCACCAGTTTTTTAGAAGCTGAAGATGACCCACCGCCGCTGGAAGACGCTGACTCTCCCGCACGGGAGCCGGCCACAAACGGATCCCTGCCCCAATTAGCAAATATGGTAGCCTGAGTCGGCATTACCGGTTCCTTTTGGGTAATCTCACCGGTCACGCCTGCCGCCGCTTGCTGAACCTGAGCGGCCGCTTTGCTTTCCGCAAGGGGATTCTTTTTAGCCTGTTGGGCTGGATAAATGACGAATTGATAAATCCCCGCCCCTACGGCAACGATTCCGCAGATTATCAATAGTCTTTTTTCTTTCTTGGCCAGTGCCATATCCAGCACCCTTTACTATAATTCTGTTATATGTTTCTCCGGCGGGGATCCGGTTTGTGATATCCCTGCCATGATTTGCACATTTGTTTCATTAAAGAGCAGCACTTCAATGTTGATGGCATAATGCTGGGGTAAATTCATCTGGATACCCGCTAATAAACCGCTCCAGAGGCCGCTTCTGTATGTATCCTTAACCTGCCCCATATAGGTACTTGAGCTGCCGGATTCAAGATATTCATCCTTCGTATCCAGCCGCCAGAGGTACCAGCCTGCTGCGGCCAGGTAGAAAGTAAACCGTCGGTAGGAGTATGAGCTCCCTAAAAATGCCCGGAATTCACGCCAGTCATAGCCCATCTCAAAACGTTTATCGTAGGTCTGACTTCCAATGAGAAGCGTCTCGATGAAATTCCCTTGCGAACGAAAACGCAGGACATTGGCACTGGCCCATGCTTTGAGTTTTCCGGGGCCATAGGAGGTGCTGAATCCACCTCCATAGGCGAAGCGGTATTTGTCCCGATAATCCGTGGTATTGAGGGAGTTGACACGGGATTCGAGGTTGGCGACTCCACCCTGAATGTAGAGATCCAGCCAGTCGGTGACTCCCCAATTGCTCTTTAAAAGGAAGCGGTTTGACACCACCTTCTCGCTGCCGACTCCCTGATAAAAATAGGTGCCGTTCGCGTTAATCGTCCACTGCCGAGCTCCGGTGGTCCCGGTGGGATTACCCGCCATCTGAGCCCATCCCGTTCCGGCGACAGCCCCGCAAAGCATGATTATCAATATCATCTTGTTTTTTAGCATCATTACCGTTTCCTTTATAACACATCCTCTTTCGACTTTCTAGGAAGTTATAATGACTCCGACTTTTGAAATAGCCTCGCCGAACTGATGATCTCCTGTCCAGGATATTTTTATGGTTGTCGGCCCCAGTTTCGGATTGGGACTGGTCGGATCCACCTTGTTGAAAATCGTCAGGGCATAGTATACCGTTCCCCAGCCGTCGCCGGTATTTAAAGCAGTCCAGGAGAGAGCCGCGTCCACTTCGCTGGTCAAGGAAGCGGTGATATCCGATCGCGCTTCGATGGGATTGCCGTTGTCATCCATGAGGCTGAAAATCATTGTGGCGGATTCCCCCGGACCCAGACTGTCCCAGGCCAGCGATGTTTGAGAGTCGTCATTGTACCCGACGGCTCCGGAAAAGACCACTGTAATCTGATCCCAGACACGGACGGAATCGCCGTTCTGATCCTGGCCTTCGGTGTACGCTACTATGCGGGCAATCCCGTCGTTCTCTAATGAATCATATTCCATCACCACAGGATTCCCCTGGTAACGGGGACAGGTGGCGAAACTGTCAGCCATGGAGTTGGCCACCAGAGAATTTTCAAAATCCGGAAGGAGGTATTCCATACCAGTTGGAGATCCCGGAGCGCTGTAAGCAATGGGGCCCGGCAATATTGTGTTTGGAAAATTGGGATCCTGCATCAGTTCTCCATTATAGTAATCGGAGATCTTCGGCTGATTATTCCCTGCGGTAAGGATTACCGTCGCCTTGCCGTCGGCGTCGGTCAGGGCGGTATGAGTGCTCACGCCTCCTCCAGAGCTGGTCAGGTAGACTGCCGTTCCCTGTTGAACCGGATTGTGATATTTGTCAAATACCGCCAGATGCATATTTGTCGTACCCAGTGTTCGCCATATATTCAGCTGTTCCGCGGCCACCGTTAGATGAGTTGAGGAGTAGTCGGTCCGATCGAGCATGAAGGGAGGGCCGGCGTGGATCAGTATTTCGGAAGCTGTGGCGATGATGTTTCCCTGGCTGCCGGTGGTCTGCGCCTGCACCCGCACGTTGCCTGAAATTGTGCCGCTGGAGATGGACACACGAGCCATTCCCCCGACGGTGGGTATAGGCATATCCGCGGGGCCGGGGGTGAGGAATTCCCCGCCGCCGGGCCCATGCACGATTGAGAAAGTCACATTGGTGCCGTCCTCGACAGGATTGTTCTTGGCGTCCCGCACTTCAGCTTCGATGATCGCCGTCTGATTCTGGCCGGTTCCCCTGACTCCGATAGTCTGGGGATCGAAGTGCAGCAGGATGGAATTCGGCCCGCCCGGAACCAGAACAATGGTTGTATTTCCGCTGGCTGTCCCACCTCCGGCCAGATTTACCGATGCGGTAACGGTAGCCGTTCCTACCTCACCGCTGGAGAATTGGGCCGTAGCCCTGCCGTCTGTCCCGGTTTGAGCCGTGGGAGTTACATCCCCCAGACTTGAGGCAAAATTCACCGTGGCGTTCCGGATGGGAGTGCCCTGCGCATCCAGAACCCTGGCCGTAATGATGGCCGTCTCCTTACCGTCGGCCATGATGCTGTCCTTGTTGGTGGAAACCAGGATCTGATCGGCTGGTCCAACCTTGTATACTATTTCCACTGTATCGCGCAGCGAGCCCACTCGGACCTCAACCTGAGCCGTATCCGGCGTGGCTCCCGCAGTGAGATAATTGCTGGAAACTCCGCTGGAGGTGCCCTGGGCGTTTCGCTGCAAGGTTCCTGATCCAAAGAGCCGGTAGTATACCATCGTACCGTCCGGAACGGGATTACGGTTGATATCACTCACCGAAGCACTGATAGTTGACTGACTCTGACCATCTGCCGTAATCACCGGCGGTGATGCAGTCACTTGCAGATAGTAGGGGACTGATTCCTGCATAGCCACGTATACGGTATCGGTAATAAGATTTCCATAGCGGGCTACAACCTGAGCCTGGCCTATCTGGGTGCTGCTGGTAAGATCAACCTGAGCCACCCCGGAAATATTTGTTTGTGCCTCAGCGGGAATGGTACCCAGATCCGTGCCGAAATTAATCGTCTCACCGTTGACGGCAACCTGGGTAGCGGTACGCTTTAACACCGCCATGATGGAGCTGGTACTTTGCCCATCTGCCAAAATGCTGTCGGGCATCGCACTCAGGGTGAGAGTCAATCCCTGAAAGATAATATTGATGTTTCTGCTGGAGCTTTGGTCCAGTCTCGCCGTGACCGTTGCCGTGACATCGCTGCTGCTGGCCAGTGATGTCAGATGGGCCGTGGCCGTGCCGTCAGTGTTACTGATTGCCTGCGACTCGATACTTCCGGAAGTGGTCAGGAATACCACCGGGACACCCGAAACAGGATTGCCATCATTATCCGTGATCTTGGCAGTGATAACAGCCTGAGAAACACCATTGGCAATAATCTCCGTCTTGCCGGCTGTCAGGCTCTGCAAGACATATTGAGTAGGTGCCTGATTGGAAAAGACGACCAGGGCGGTATCTGAGAGTTCCTGTCCGTAGCGAGCAATGATCCGGGAAGTGCCCGTGCTGGTCACACTGGTAAGCGTGGCGCGGGCCACTCCGGCGGCATCTGTTGAAATCTGATATGGTATAGTCCCCAATGTCGCCGAAAACCGTATCGTCTCGTTCGCAACGGCTTCGTTTGAAGTAGTCCGTTTTAAAATGAGCATGACAGAAGAGGCGCTTTGGCCGTCAGCCAGGATAGTATCAGGCTGAGCCAGAAGCAGCATGCTCACACCGGCAAGGGAAACCTGGGTCTGCACACTTTGAGTTCCCAGTGAAGCGGTCACTGTAGAGATGATATCGGTACTGCTCGCCGCCGCAATAAGGGTAGCCTGAGCCCGCCCGTCGCTGCTGGTGACGACACTGGAAGCAATCTCCCCCGCAGAGGCCGTGAAATTAACCGTTATCCCGGATACGGGATTACCTGAAACATCCGTTACCCGCGTACTAATAATTGACTGATCAACTCCGTTCGCCAGGAGTACCGGAGCACTTCTCATCAAGCTGCTCAAGGTGTATGTCACACCTGTCTGTTCCACAAATACGACCGTCACCGTATCGGACAGGGTGGAACCGTACCGGATAATCACCTCGGCAGAATCGGCCGCATTGGAGCTCGTTAAATCTGCCTGAGCTACTCCGGAGCTGTTGGAGAGAGCACTTCGGGGTATAGTGCCGGCATTCGTAGCGAATATTACCCGCGCGCCGGAAATGGCTACCTTGCTCGTACTCTCCTTTAAAATCACTGAAATAGTCGAAGTACTCTGTCCATCTGCCAATATCTCTGAGGAAAAGGCGCTTGCCGTAATGCTCACTCCCCTGAAGCTAACCGAAATCTGACTGCTTAGAGAATCATACACTGCCGTTACCAGGGCGGCCATATCACTCTTGGAGGCATCACTGTAGAGATAGGCCTCAGCCACCCCCTCGCTGTTTGTCATGGCCGTAGATGCTATCGAACCTGCGGAAGTGCTAAAAGAAACCAAGGCTCCCTGTACCGGCAGGGCTGAATCTCCCAGTACTGTAACAAGGACGGCAGTGGAGTCAATCCCATTGGCCAGAATACTGCTGCGCGCGGTTTCTATCTGAAGCATTCCTGCCTCATAAGAAAGAATCTTGATTGTTGTCACCGTTGAGACCTGACTACCGTAGCGGGCCGTAACCGTCGCTTCGCCGGTCTCGGTTCCACTGGTGAATACAACCTGGGCCCACCCATCACTGTCGGTTTCATCTGACTGGGTTATGCTTCCCAGAGAACAGGAAAAAGAAATTGTTTCACCGGCTAAGGGATCGCCTTGTTCGTCAATAAGCCTCACTCGTACCGTGGACTGGTTCCCACCCATAACAACCTGGGAAGGGGCGGCAGTCATATCAGCCAGGATAGTCACCTGTGCCTGGATGGATTCCGTGGGATCCATCGGTTGCTTGGGAGCACAGGTAAGCCATAAAAGTCCCAGCAGCAGCATTGCCGCGCCGAATTGGATGAGTCCCTTATCCCTTTTTATTCGATTCATATGTTCCTCCGGTCTTCCTTCCTGCTGTCCGGAAAGCACCAGGTCGTAATCCTATGCTTTGTTTTTATTTTCTGCCGATTGTGATATCCTGGTGTTTATCAGGATTACTCCATTTAATTCTATCTGCAGATCGCGTGAATCAAAACTCGGTCTTTCCAGTTTCAATTCCGTCAATTTGAATGAAACACCGATATGTGCAATTTTATCGAGAAAGCTGGCCAATCTCATGAATCTCCCGCTGTAAATGACAGTCACCGGTAATTCCGAAATCTGCTGATTAGAAAAAAGTATAGAAAGACTGCTGTGATCGGGGACAATCGACACGAGGGTGAGGCCGTAATCCCTGCCGACTTTTCCCATTGTTCTCCCCAGGTCCAGCAGTTTGTCCTCCGGATAAAATGCCTTCAGGGTATTGTCCAGTTTGACCTTAAGACTGTCAACCTTGTTCTGCTGGATTGTGATATCCATGGGAGATATTCTATCAGCCTCCCTTTTCTCTAATTCCTTCAACCTATTATTATAGCTTCCGATCTGCTGGGAGTAGGGAAGATAAAATAGAAAAATCCACGCAACGACGACCAGGCCGGCAAGTACGGGAACAATTAGTTGTTTCTTATCTTTCACACTCAACCTCCCTTGCGGACCTGAGCGATCAGACTAAAACGGAAGGCATTTTCTTCTTCCAGATGCATCTTTTTATCCAGGTTAACAGAAGAGAAAAATCCCGATTCTTCCAGATCAATAATATATTGTGCCAGGACCACCTCGACATCCGTGGGCGGCTTCTGAACAATCCCGCTAATGATCACCTGTTTACCGGGAGGTTCTGCTGATTCAGTGCCTTCCGGTTTTTTTGTCTCGGCCTTGGCTTCACCATAAGAAAATGAAACCAAAGAAAAAATGCTGGGCGTTATATTGGAGAGCATTCGCAGGATATAAATTGGAGTCAGGTCCTGACTTCCCCGTGACTTCAGCGCCACCAGCTCAGTTTTAAGTTCTCTCTCCTGGCCTTCCAGTGCCGTAAATAGTAATCCGGCATTTTGGGAAAATAAGGAACCCCGTTTTTCGACAGTGCTCACTTCAGCCTTCTTCTCCTTTAAAGTGCTGTTCAGCTGGAAGGATGCCAACGCTATGAGTGCCACAACCGCGGCCGCCGCGTACCGGATAATATTTTGAAGTCGGGATCTTTTGAGTTCTTTCATGAACTGTTTGGGGAGCAGATTCCGGGAATCGTCACTCTCGAGCGCCAATGAGACAGCCACCGCCTGCTCCAGAAAGCGGCTTTTAAAATTATCTTTTTCATTTTGCCTGCCGCTAATTTTTAATTCGTCAGGATAGGAAAAAGGAGAGACCGGCAGGGAAATGGTGTCAGCAATTACCTCAGCAAGGTGTTTTATTTGAGAACCGCCTCCCACCAGGAATATTTCATCGACAACGGCGCCTTCAAACTTATCACGGTAGAATTCGATGGAACGCTGAATTTCATTACAGAGCCGTTCCACCACGGGTCTTATCATTGTACCGATCTCAGTAAGCGGAGCTCCGTGGAATGTCATATCTTCACTATATCCCAAAGGATATCCATATTGGAACTTGAATTCCTCGGCTTCCTTAGTACCGAATTGTATGGCTCTTCCCTCATGGAAAATCGTTCCGGTGATGGCCTTAGTGAAATCCTCGCCGCCGATGACGATATCACGGTAGAACTGAGCCTTCCCGTCTTTAATAATGGTGAGCATACTTCGAGACCGGCCGATATCCAAAATACCGATTTCTTTCTTGCTTTTAGATGCGGGAAGAAAATGAATCAGGTTGGCCAGACTGCTTATTGTCGTGGTAAGTTTATCCGGAATAATTTCATTGTTTATAAATGGGGTAATACGGTGGATCGCCTGGCCTTCAGAAATCGCCTGGCAGAGAAACACCGTATTATTGCTCTGACGGGGATCCGGGCCTAAGGGCTGATAACTAAAAACGACCTCGCCTTCTTCTCCGGCATTTACCAACTCCTGTTGCAGAGAAAATGATATGGTCTGTTCCAGTTCTTTTTTCGCTAAATTCGGGAGGCTTTCATGAGTAAGAATAACCCTGGCCTCACCGCTGCCCACCACAATCTTGGCCTTGTTGAGGGCGCTGCCCTTTTTCAGGAGTAGACCGATAATATTTTGCAGCTTGGACCAGGCTTCTTCCTGATCGTCGCCTAAAAAATGGCGTCCGAAACCTTCGACTCTCAGTCTGGCCGCTGTGTGCCTGATCAGAACATATTTCAAACTGCTGGCACTGATGTCAACGCCGAGTACGAGCGGCCAGGATTTAGTCTTCTGTATTTTAAAACTCTTGGGTTTCATATTCGCTTACGCCAACTGTTAGTTGTAGGTCCAGTTCGTTACTTTGATTGCACTCACTCCTCCGCCTCCAGTCTCATAACTCGCGAAGGATTCGGCGTATTCACTGTCATATTGAATAACACCGTTAAACCATCCCGTTCCATCTACATCGCCTCCAGTAATCACGCTTCCCCGGACACTGGTCATGCTCTCCATGGAAAGCTGCAGGTTACTGTCCTCATTAGGCATATAGATGACTCCTTCCAAATGTCCGGCTCCATTCGACCAGTTCGAATTGATGGTGACATTACCTGTTACAAAAAAGATGCCATATACATTTCGGCCGCTCTCAATGGTTAAATTACCGTCTACATACGTGACATTAGGAGCACCAGCGCTATAATAGAAACTCCCGTTTGGAAAACCGTCGGCAGGTGTATAGTTGCCAGAATAAACATGCCCCTGAGCCGTGGCCTGCGCTATAATAGCGCTGTCATCCATATTGGGAAGTGAATCGGCATTGGCGTTGATCAGATCTTCATTGACAGAGCCGTCCTCATCCCTGACAGTGACATCTTCGATCGTCCCCGTCGTCGTCAAAGCCATATCACCGAGACCGAATTGATTCAAGTCGATAGTAATACTCGAGCTTATGCCATTGATTGAGGCCGTTACAAGAAGCTGCAGGTTTTGATCATTCAAATGCACAGTGTCAAAACTGACAGTTGCTCCCGACAGGGTCATCGATGATCCGATTCCCAGAGACTCATTTTCCACCGCCCGGATGGCATAATAGGCTGCCCCGTTGGCGGCATAGTCAACCTTGGTGGCTTCAATAGTATTGGCTATGTTCTGACCCTCCGTTTTCATAAGGACGTATCCGCCGACTCCCATAAGACCAAGTGTGACCAGAAAAATCAGGAACATGGCGGACCAAAATCCGTCCTCCTTCTTAAAAGTCTGCCATTTCATTTTGTAATCCTTAATAATGAAAATTACGGGGAGATACCTGGCGTTCCAATACGAACTGATTATCTTCGTCTCCAACGACGAGATAGATCTTGATACGCCAGACACTGCTGCTGTACCAGAAGGGGGTCGATAATTGGGTCCCGTCAGCCGCATAATATGTTAATCTGAATGTCTGGACACCATCGATAAGGCGGGAACCTTCTCGTGTCAGGCAGCCGCTGATTAATTCATATTTGCAGTTATAGAGGCCTAATGAAGGCACATCAAATCTGATTGCGTCACTGTAACCATAATCGATATAATCCGAGCTGGGTACACACCGAAGCTCGGCTACCAGGCGATTCATCCCGATACGGGTCTCCTGAATCAATTTTTTTCCGGAACGCACCATTATATACGATTCAGTCTGAGCCCGGAAAAGAGGCATGGTAGCGGCAATAATGATACTGGTGGTTACCATGACAACAACCAGTTCCATAAGACTCAGGCCCGCTTCCTGATGCAGCAGTTTTTTAATGAATGCTCCTTTCATATATCGAACTCCTGCCAAGCTCACCTGACGATAATGGTTTCCAAAACGACGTCCTGGGTTTGTCCGTTACTCACCGTAACCCGGACGGTAGAGTAAGTTACGCCGTTCATGGTGGATTCACCCGATATTCTAACACTGCGTGTATACCCGGTTGTGGGATAATCAGTATGACTACCCCAATTTGTCAAGACCCACTCATACCCCCGGCCAGAACCGCTGGCCGCGTAATCCGCAATCACTTCCTCGATCGTTTCCTGGGCAAACGAGAGTGAGCGGGTCATCATGGCATAGTCGGCTCCGCTGTTTACATTAATGATCGCAAGTCTGCTCAAGGGAGCCACCGCGATACCGAGAATAACAATGATTAGTACTACCTCGATCAGGGTAGCGCCTGCTTCTTCCTTGAGCTTTGCGAATTTCATTTTATTTCTTTTCAGCAAGCTCCTGCGCATCCTCCACCCCCTGCCGATTCTTCAATGGTGGTCAATCCCGATTGATAGACAAATATATGATACCCGTTGTTTAACTGCATTACCGAGATCCCGTCGGTGGTCCCAAAATTCGCTCCATTAATCAAGGGATAGCCAGTTGCCGTAAAGGAAAGCCTTCCTCCCATTCCACTGCTGGTAATGTCAACGCCCTGGTACTCCCCGGTGTTGAAGGTGATGATAAAATCCCCACCGTCCACCGGATTTTCCAGATAATCCCCCGTATCCTGCCATTTAAAATAGTACCTGTCCTCTCCCGGATTAACCCACATGCTTACTTCTCGGCGATTGGTCATAGCCAGTTCCTGTGCATAACGGACGTCCGAGAGGGCCCGGTAAATAGCGTTTGAAAGACGGGTATCCTGATTCGTCTTTTCTACGGAGACACTAATCGCCCCGGTCAGAATCGCCACAATGGTCATCACGACAACCAGTTCAATCAGTGTATATCCGCCTGATATGTTATTTTCCCTCTTGATAGTCTTTTTCTGTTTCATGGCATCAATGCCTTTGCGTATCCTTTTCTGCAACTTCACCAAGCATGGGGAATTACTCGTGGGGGTGGAGTCGAGGGCGGGGAAGGAATAATCAGCTCCCTCCCCGCGCCTCATTTTCTCACTTTGAAACGTTCCACGCAAAAGTATTAGGATGCAGCTGCAGCGTGGGTCGAGCAGTAAGCCTTGCCAGTAACGGTGGAATAGGTGCCGCCGGAGGGACAGACAGGAGTTTCCGCCAGCTGGCCGCCGGTGACCAGAGTAGCAATGTCAGAAGGATAGGCGGCTGTACCGGCCAGAGCTGACTGCGCGTAGTACATGGAAGCGGCCGTTTCGATAGAAGCCCGGTTCTGGGCACAGGCGGCTGTTTTGGCGCTTTCAGAAAGATCGAGGAACTTGGGAACGGCCACCGCGGCCAGGATCCCGATGATTACGATTACCACGATCAGTTCGATCAGGGTAAATCCCTTTTCAGATGAAAATTTCATGACTTTCTCCTTTTTTTTCGTGTTCTACTACTGTGTCAAACGTCCTGGTATTCATGGTGCTGCTTCTACTTTTTTGTTGCCAATCACCTCCCTCCTTATTCTTGATATTATACCGATAGCTAAATGAATAATTCCTAATGTATCGCCCCCACCATACCCCACATGGGCAAAAATATACCAAAGGCCATCACAACCACTGCTCCTCCGATTACCAGGGTCAGTATCGGTTCGATCATTCCTGTTATCCCTTTTATCGCGTACTCCACTTCCACATCGTAATGGTTGGCCACACTCCCCAGCATCTGGTCCAGAGAACCCGACTGTTCTCCGATGGAAATCATACGCACCACCATGGGAGGGAATACATTGAATTTTTTCATAGACCCGGAAATCCCTTCTCCCCGTTCAACTCCGGCGGCCACCTGTCTAATGATATTCTCGATAGCGGTATTACCAACCGCCTGGGCAACAGTATTCAAGGTTTGCAGGATGGGCAAGCCGCTCTTGTTTAATGTCTCGAACATTTTTGTAAACCGGGCCATAGCCGACTTTGTGACCAGGGGACCGATGAGGGGCACTTTCATTATTTTGTCATCCCACCACAATCTTCCCTTCTTTGTACCCTGCATCACCTTGAACCCGATTATGCTTCCGACAACAACTACGATAATATGGATAAAATAGGTGCTTGCGAAATCACTGAGGCCGATGAGAATCTTGGTGAATATGGGTAAATCCATTCCGAAGCCCAGGAAAATATCGGCAAATTTCGGAACCACCTGAGTCATAATCACCAGAAAGGCGCCGACCATCGCGATTATAACAAATATGGGATAGCGCATCGCCGATTTCACTTTCTTACGCGTATCCTCATCATGTGCCAGTACCGTCACCATTCGCTCCAGAACATCATCGAGAGAACCGCTCATCTCACCGGCATAAACAGAGTTCACGTACAGCTTGGGAAATACTTTGGGATGTTCATCCAGGGCCTGTGAAAAGCTTTTACCGGACATAACGCTTACATAGAGTTTATTCAGCACTTCCCCTAACTTTTCACCGCTCTGCATGGCCAGGGCTTCCAGAGCTGTGAGCATGGGCACACCAGCCCGCAACAGCGTAACCAATTCCCTGGTGAAGAGAACAATCTCTTCCGTGGTGATTTTCTTGGTGAAAAGATTGATGTTCATGCTGCCAGAGGATTTCTCCCCTTCCTTGGCCGCCTTAATCTTGGTAATTGATACCGGCCGGTAGCCTTTACTGAAGATCTGCTTGGTCACTCCTCCCTCATTCGGTGCTTCCACAATCTCCTGCACTATGCTTCCGGATGGCGTAATCGCTTTGTACTGAAACGACGGCATACTGCTTCCTCTTTATCCTATATTAGTTACCCGCATTACTTCTTCCAGCGTGGTTATGCCCTTTAATACCTTGATCCAGCCGTCATGCAACAGTGGCCTCATTCCCTCTTTCATCGCATGCTTCTCAATTTCCTCCGAAGAAGCAGACTGGAGAATCTTCTCTCGTACGCCTTCGGTTATAGGCAGGATTTCAATAATCGACAACCTGCCTTTATATCCCGTATTCAAGCATTTCTTGCAGCCGCGGCCATGATAGAACTTGATGGATGAAGGATCATCATCCAGCCCCAGGCTTTTCAGCACGGCCGGGGGCACATCATAGTGTAATTCCACCTCTTCCTTGCAGTTGGAGCAAATCCGCCGCACCAACCGCTGAGCCATCACGCCCAGTACCGCCGTGGAAATGAGAAATGGTTCGATGGTCATCTCCTCAAGCCTGGTGATGGCTCCGGCTGCGGAATTGGTATGGAGAGTTGAAAGCACCAAATGTCCTGTAAGCGCTGCCTGCACGGCTATCTCAGCCGTTTCCGTATCCCGGATCTCACCAACCATACAGATGTCGGGGTCCTGACGCAGGATGGCCCGCAATCCTTTGGCAAAGGTCATCCCCGCCTTGTGGTTCACCTGTGACTGACGGATCAGAGGAAGACGGAATTCGATAGGATCTTCTAGAGTAATCACGTTCTTTTCAATAGTGGAAAGACGGTTCAAAGCCGCGTAAAGAGTGGTCGTCTTTCCGCTTCCGGTAGGGCCGGTTACCAGGATAATCCCGTAGGCGTTGTCCAGGATGCGGTTCAGTATTCCATGTACATCTTCTTCAAATCCCAGATTTTCCAGGTTCAGCAGGGCGGCGCTTTTGTCCAGGATTCTCAACACCACATTCTCTCCATTGGCGGAAGGAAGTGTGGAAACACGAATATCGATCTGCCTGCCGTCATTGACCCGCAAACGCATCTGGCCGTCCTGGGGTATCCGGTGTTCGGCAATATCCAGATTAGAGAGAATCTTGATACGGGAAATAACCGCTTCCTGCAGGTTTTTCGGCAGGTGGAGACTGTCACGCAGAATTCCGTCGACCCGATACCGAACCCGGAGCTGATCTTCCTCCGGATTGATATGGATATCCGAGGCCCCCTCCACGATCCCCTGGGTGAGCACCATGTTGGTCATCTTGACAACCGGGGCTTCATCAGCCAGGGCCGCCAGCTCTGCGGTTGAGGTTTCCCGTTGCTGAGTTCCCTCTTCCTCTTCGATGATCTCAAGGATATCCTGAATCTCTTCGTTGCTTACCGCCTTCATTGAAGAGGTTTCCTCTTCGCCGTAGTATTTGCTGATGGCGGCTCTTATTGCATTTATGGAAGAGAGAGCCGGAGAGATCTCCATCTGGGTGATCTGGGTGACTTTATCAATGACCTTCACATCCTTGGGATCGGGCATGGCGATGAGTAGTGTGTCATCAATCCGAAAAAGAGGAAAGAAGGTGTATTTGCGGGCTACATTTCCTGGGATTAGTTCGAGTACGTCGGGATCTATCTCATAGTTATTCAGATCGATGAAAGGAACGTTCCAGAGAAATGCCTTGGCTTCCAGAACAGCCTCTTCGGAAATCCCCTCGCTTGAGATGAGCAAATCATCCAGTGAAGAGAATGAATTATCACTTTTCAGTTTAAATAATGCGGATCTCGCCCGTTCCAGAGACAGCACCTTGCGCTTCACCAGTTCTTGTGCCAGCTGCTTGTCAGTGGTTTTTGTACTGTTGTTTACTACTGTTGTCTGAACAGCTTCAGGCATTGAGATACCTATTGACAATATTCATAATCTGCGGGAGCCGAACAGGCTTGCAGACATATTCATTGGCCCCCACTATTTTCCCCATCTCTCTTTCCGCTTCAGTTGCTCTTGACGTCAACACAACGATGGGGATATCACGGTACTTTTGATCAAATTTCAAGAAACGGGCCACTTTAAAACCATCCAAAAGCGGCATGAGAATATCCAGAATAATCAGATCCGGTGTGACTGCTTTCACCTTTTGCAAAGCCTCCAACCCATTATAGGCGGTATGCACTCTGTACCCTGATTTCTCCAGAGGTTCCCGCAGCACCTTGACCAGCAGAGGATCGTCGTCAACCACCAGAACGGATTTTGATCTTGCCGCGATTTTCTCTCCACTCTCATCATTAATAACCTCTGTATAAATAAGAGATTTGTTCTGTGCATCGTACTTCTCAATACTCATTTCTTTTACACGCCTCCCGTCACCGCCCGTCTACCTCTCTGTCAGCTGTAAAGTCCCGTATACCAACTCAGAACTTCAGCCCCTGCCAGAAGGTACCCGAACGTGCCTATTGCAAGAAACGGACCAAATGGAATTGTATCACCGAATTCGATTTTCCGTGCAAGCAGACCGATAATAATATAGACCGCAGCCGCCAAAACGCTGAAGAAAAAACAGTAAAGCACGGCTGGGAACCCAACGTATACCCCTATAAAAACAATAAGTTTTACATCACCCATTCCGAGGCTTTGTTTCTTAAATAATAATGCCCCCAACCCTGCGATTAAAAGAAGCAGGATTCCCCCGCTCACGGCACCCAGCGCCACCACCTTCCAACTTGCAACATGAAATACTAACTGATAAAATATTCCTATTATTGCTCCCGGAA
This sequence comes from uncultured bacterium, assembly GCA_964621645.1. Classification (GTDB taxonomy): domain Bacteria; phylum Zhuqueibacterota; class QNDG01; order QNDG01; family JAGLOF01; genus CAZUMH01. The sequence continues at coordinate 957 of CAZUMH010000002.1, read as the reverse complement.
AAACCAGACGGTTGAGCACCAGTTTCACATCCAGATCGATGAAGGCAATGGGAATAAGGAAAAGGACGAGAATGCTGTAGAGACCCCAGGCAGAGGAAAGACCGAAACGAAAGTAGAGCGCCGCTAGACAGACCGCAGTAAGAGCCTCCACCAACGGATAGCGGATCGATATCGGAGCGCCGCATCTCCGGCAACGCCCCCGTAAGATGAGATAACTTAAGACCGGAATATTATCATAGAATAGAATCGGTTGCGTACAGGCCGGACAGTGGGAGGACGGATAGACGATAGACTGCTTCCGCTGCATGCGGTAGATGACCACATTGAGGAAACTACCAAAAAGCAGACCAAATATAATGACGGCAACAATCATCACTAATCCTACTTGAGTAAAATCATTCGTCTTGTCTTCGTGAAGGCTCCCTGCTGCAGCCGGTAGAAATAGATCCCGCTGGCTACTGTCGTTCCTTTTTCATCAGTGCCGTCCCAAATGACTTCCCGCACACTGCCGCCGCTGATATTTTCATCCACCAGCGTTTTAACAGTTTGACCAAGGAGATTTATCACGGAGAGTTTGACCTGGCCGGTCTTATGTATTTCAAAACGAATCGTTGTTTCTGGATTAAAGGGATTGGGATAGTTCTGAGCCAAATTGAATGTGGCCGGTCCGGCCTGGCTGTCATTGCCGCCGTTATTTTCGGCTGGATTGATGAGGACAAGGTACATATTATCATCCATGCCGCCGTCATTGCCGCCCAGTTCGACCTCGCCGGACTCATACTCCCGAGTGTAAATCGAGAATCTGACTCCCCTGGAATCAACTATTTCATCCTCCATCTTCATCCATCCTTCCAGCCATGCTGGTGTCGAAGAAATCATGGCATCAAAAGCAACATAGAGGGTTGATCGGCGCAGCAGACTGAAGCTCAGGAAATCATCATCGGCAGCTGTTTTGTC
>CAZUMH010000001.1:0-101586 GCA_964621645.1 uncultured bacterium | reverse complement strand
GCCTTTCGGGCCCCGGGTATCTCTATCCCAAAGCCGTCCCGCCGGATCTGCTCCGGAAGCTCATTGAAAAAGCGAGAGAGCAGATGGAGATGCTGGACCTCAATGTCTTCGAGATCATGGACTACTCTGAGGGGGCCACGGTGGAGGGCAACACAGAGCTGACAAAGGAGGTTGTCGACGCCTACTACAAGGGCATGCCCGATGCCATCGGATTCCTGAACGGGTACGCTCCGGCCTATACCTTTACCACACAGGACGGCAGACCCCTCATATCCTATGACTACTATCTTTCCCCAACCCGCAGCGAGGCCGACGCCGTTGCGGATCTCGAGGAACTGGCGACCATCAATGCAAAGCGGCCCTATTTTCTGCTGGTTCATGTGCGTGAATCCAGTGATGTCAAACGGGTAAAGGATATATTGGATAAGCTCGGCCCTGAATTCAAGGTCGTGCCGCTGGATGTGTTTCTCACTATGGCCGGGAAGCACCCGACTTTTGAAGAGCGGTTATTGCAGAGGTGATGCTGCTCCGGGTTCATTGGTGTGCCAAGATTGTCACGCCGCAGAGACGAGGTTCAGCCTTACAGAAAATTTTTAAAAAGGGAATGGCAAGATAATATTTTTAACCTCGGATTAAAAGAGATCGTTTATTGGGAGGTTAAGATGAAGAAAATGCTGCTGATTGTAACATTGATCACCTGGAATGCTGGAATACTCGCAGCGCAGACAGCGACAGCACCCGCCTCTGGTGACGGAACTTCAGGCGACCCTGGTCAAAATCACAGCACGGTGGGGAAAATCATACCAGCAGTGCAGGACGTATCTGCGTACTCTTCCAATGATTCTGAGAAAAATGAACGCTATCCCAGGGAGGAAATTCGTGATACCGAATTACGGCAATTGACATCACAGTATGTCGATCAAACATATGAAATCGACGTTTGTTACCCTAAAGACTATAAGGTGTCAACTAATTTGGCAGTACTTTCGACCGCTTCGAAGCAAACATACACCCACATTATCATCTTATTTGCGAGTCCTGCGGAAAAATCCTCGATTTTGACATGCCGATCTATGATGAGCTCAACACGCACGCCAAGCGATTGACAAATTTTACCATTCACCATCACAAAATAGAATTTTTTGGGATGTGTGAAGATTGTAGTAAAAAAGCTTAATGTAATATGATAGAATAATGTGTGATGTGAGATTGGAATATCTAATAATAATCGTTCCGAATTGTAATAAAATTTATTGATCACAGGAGGAATAAAATGAGTGAGAAAAAGACAATAACCACAGCTGCAGGAATACCTGTTCCGGATAACCAAACATCACTTACCGCCGGAGAACGCGGTCCGACGCTCATACAGGATCACTACCTGCTGGAAAAACTGGCCCACTTCAATCGTGAGCGCATTCCCGAGCGTGTTGTGCATGCCAAAGCGACAGGAGCGCACGGAACATTTACCGTAACAAATGATATTACGAAATTCACCAAGGCAAAGCTCTTCTCGAAAATCGGCAGGAAAACTGAAATGTTCGGGCGTTTTTCAACAGTAGCCGGTGAAAAGGGATCGGCCGACACCGTACGGGATGTTCACGGTTTTGCCTTGAAGTTTTACACCGAGGAAGGCAACTGGGACATGGTCGGGAACAATACCCCGGTATTTTTCATCCGTGACGCCATCAAATTCCCGGACTTTATCCACACCCAAAAGAGGAATCCCCAGACAAATGCCAAACGTGACTTCGCGCAGTGGGATTTCTGGTCCCAAGTGCCCGAGGCACTGCATCAGGTGACGATCCTCTTCTCGGATCGCGGCATTCCGAAAGGCGTTCCGTACATGAATGGATATGGAAGTCATACCTACAGCTTTATAAACGCAAGGAACGAACGCTTCTGGGTGAAGTTTCACTTCAAGACCATGCAGGGCATAGAGTGTATGACTCCGGAGGAGGCCGACCACTGGGTGGCGGTGAATCCCGACTATCACGCCGTGCAATTATTTGAAGCCATTAAACGCGGTGAATATCCCAAGTGGAAGTTCTCTGTACAAATCATGCCTGAGAAGGAGGCTGAACATTACCGTTGGAATCCATTTGACTTGACGAAGGTCTGGCCGCATGGCGACTACCCGCTTATCGAAGTAGGTGTGCTTGAATTGAACCGCAATCCGGAAAATTACTTCGCAGAAGTGGAACAAGCTGCTTTCTCGCCGGCCAATGTTGTACCGGGTATCTCGTTCTCGCCGTGCAAGATGCTGCAAGCCCGCATTTTTGCCTATGCGGACGCGCACCGATACCGCTTGGGCGTTAATTTTGAGCGCCTTCCGATTAACAGTCCGCACGCCACCAAGGTGCAGAACATTTACCAGCGGGACGGGGCTATGCGGTTTGACGACAATGGCGGCGGCGATCCAAACTATGAGCCGAACAGTACGGGGGGTCCGCTGGCGGATCCCGCGTACACAGAACCGCCCCTGAAAATATCGGGTGACGCGGACCGCTATGAACAGAAACGCGGTGTGGATGATGACTATATCCAGCCCGGCAACCTGTTCCGGCTTCTCGGTCCTGAGCACCAAAACCGGCTCTGCAGAAACATCGCAGGGAGTCTGGGGAAGGTGCCCAGGGATCTCCAAAAGAAAATGGTCGCTCACTTTACCAAGGCCGACCCGGCCTATGGTGAAGGAGTGGCCGAAGCACTTGGATTGAAATAAGGAAGAACAGCATAACACTGTCTAACCGGGGACGGGGATCTCCCGCTTGATTAGTGATTTTAAGGATTACTGAATCACAGGATTTATATAAAACAGCAGAGGATCACGTCCCTGGGTATAGACAAGATGCTGCAATACAGTGAGATGTTTATTACCGATTTGACGAGGAAATCAATAAAGTTACTTTTATTTTTAGGTTTCCTGCTGTATTATGCAGACGAAGCAGTATGATCGCTTGCGTTATAAAACCTCAAGAAATAATTCTAACCCACCGAGTTCCCGGTCTTGAATGGATAAAACAGCCAGACCTTATTCCTTTCGGCTTAAAGGATGCGGGGGAGGACAATATTTAAACTGATTTTTATGCGGCGCAACCAACGGTAAAGAATAATCAGAAAATTCAGGGCCACAAAATGATGAAGAATGTAAAAACAGTCACGCTGCTGATGATACTATTTTGCTGTTTGGTGTTATTGCTTACTGTTCTTGATTTCGCGGCGCTCCATGATATCAGGCAGGATTATGTCAGTAAATATATCAGGGAGTCCTGTCAGAATTACCTGTTTTAATTATTTTTATCAGAATTACCTGTATAAGACATGCCGAAATGATAAACAGTCCTCTTTGACGCATCGCCGATATACACGCTGATTGATGATTTTGATTCAAGAGAATAGAACCTAAGCACCTAAAAATAAATAATTTCCGCTTGCCTAATCAGTAATAATTTTGTATATTTTGGGAAGAAATATCCTGATACGGTACTCCTGAGAAAGTATTTTCCAAAATAATTTTGGCTTGTAATTTCCCCGCTTCAGGTTGTCATTTCTTATGTGCTTGCCTTCACGGTCCGCAACGAGTATTAGGGTAAATAAAATTACCGCATATCGCGGATTCCGGCAACAATGGACCGAGATGGAACTTCGACCGGATATTGAGCTGTATAATAGTAGAGCAGTCAAAATCGTGATTATTTATAACTTTTAATTATCAAAGTATCTGTATGGACCCGATTAAAGGCTTTTTTCAAAACATCCCCAGTGAGATCGGCATTGCTCTTGTGGTGATTGTATCAGTCTCCATCTTTTATATAATATTCAAATACTTCTTGAAAAAATGGTTTTTTAGAATTAGGGGCTTGCTCAGGCAAATAGTAATCCCTTTCGAAAAGCTGCATGGCCCGATCCGGCTTTTATTCCCTTCGATATGTTTCATGATTATTATGCCCTTCTTGTCACTCCCTGAAAATATTCGGATCCTGGCAAATCACATTTTGACAATATGGCTGCTTGCTGGAATCGCCTGGTTGATAATACGTTTTCTTAGCATTATCAAGACAATGATTTTAAATCGATACAGCCTGGACGTAAAAGATAATTTAAAGGCGCGTCGGATAAGCACCCAGTTGAATGTCATTCAACGAGTTTTTATCGTCATCATTGTTGTTGTCACTGCAGCGGCAATACTGATGACCTTCGACAAAGTTCGACAAATTGGATTCAGTATTTTGGCATCTGCCGGAATAGCCGGGATTATTATCGGATTTGCGGCACAACGGAGTTTGGCGAATTTAATTGCGGGAATCCAAATTGCCATTACTCAGCCGATTCGTATTGATGACGTTGTGATCGTGGAAAATGAATGGGGCGTTATAGAAGAGATTACATTGACATATGTCATAATCAGAATCTGGGATCAGCGGCGATTAGTGGTTCCAATTACTTATTTTATTGAACGTCCTTTTCAAAATTGGACAAGAAAAACAGCAGAATTATTGGGTACGGTATATATTTACGCGGATTATGGAATTCCTGTCGATGAAGTGCGGCATGAATTAAAAAAAATCGTAGGTGCATCTCCACTCTGGGATAAACGCGTGGCAAAGATACAAGTGACCAACGCGACAGAGAAAACAATGGAGATGCGCGCATTGATAAGTGCGGAAAATTCCTCGAACGCCTGGCAATAACTCTGACTCGTTCTATAAAAAAAAATCACCTTCATGCAGAGGAATTATCCGGAAAGTTTACCTCATATCAAAATAGAAATGCGTAAAGAAGATATTAGAGAAAGTAAATAGATGTTGCTGGCTTAAAAATCGGCGGCTCATACAGCTCCCGATTTAGATGTCATATCAACAACCATCCGGCTGGATTAGCAAGGAGATCACAACTATGCAGGCACGCGGTCCGCTTATGATAGAGCATCGTCTGATCGAAAGGATGCTTGTGGTTATCAAAGATGTCTTGACTAAAATCGAATTAGAACATGAAGTAGATCCTGCGTTCGTGGATATAATAGTTGATTTCGTCCGGGTATATGCAGATCGGACACATCACGGAAAGGAGGAAGATATTCTTTTTCGAGAATTGAATAAAAAGCCGCTGAAGCCGGAAGACCGTCAGATAATGAAGGAACTGATCGAGGAACATGTGTTCGGCCGCAAGACAACCAAAGCACTCGTTGACGCCAACAGTCGCTACAGGAATGGTGATGAGACAGCCATGCGCGATATTGCCGTAAAATTGAAGACGCTTATCGAGTTCTATCCCAAACATATTGAGAAAGAGGACAAAGTATTCTTTCCTGCATCCAGAAACTACTTCACTGATGAAGAGGATCAGGCCTTGCTGGCAGAGTTCTGGGAGTTTGATCAGAAGATGATACACGAAAAGTACATATCGGTGGTGGAAGAGTTTGAAAACCAAAAATGAATTTCATGCCAGCTTTTTATCGAATTTCAAAGAGGCTCTATTTAAGATTGGGATGACCATGGGAAATAGCCGCATGTCACTGCTCCCGACTTCTAACGTGCCGGGATGATACCCTCGGTATATGGATTCGTTCTATTCATCATGTTGAAGTTATACGCTGTTTTTTATCTGCTTATACAGTGACCCTCTCAAATCGCTTTATTTTTCATTTAATAGAATTATAGGAACCCTGCAATGATTAAGTTAAAAGATGTCTCCATTGTGCTTTCCGGACCGGCCGGACAGGGCATTAAAACCGCTGAGAAAATGCTGGTGTCGATTGTTAAAAAAGCGGGCTATCACGTATTCTCGACCAAAGAATATATGTCCCGCATCCGGGGAGGAAGTAATTCCACGACGCTTCGTATTTCATCAACCAGGGTGAGGGCGCTGGTTGACAGGATAGATATTCTTATCCCCCTGGATAAGGACGCCTTAATACATATGGAACAAAGGATTTCACCAGAGACAAGGATTATCGGGGAGAAAGAAAAACTGATAGATCAGAAAGATGACTCTCACGCGAATTTCATCGATGTGCCCCTGTCCGCAATTGCCAAAGAGGTCGGTGGAATCATTTATTCAAATATGGTCGTTGTGGGAATCATCGTCGGACTGCTTAAAATCGAAAAAACCCTGGTTCAATCCTATGTAAAAAATATTTTCGCGCAAAAAGAGAATGATATTATCAAGCGGAACCTGGAAGCCGTTGATAAGGGTTATGCCATCGGTCTCGATAATGCATCCAACATCAAGATCGATATTCAAACGAAAGAGAGTGAAAAAGCCGGATCAGAGATCATGGTAAACGGAGGGGAGGCCGTCGCAATGGGAGCCGTGGCCGGGGGGTGTAATTTTATCGCATCGTACCCCATGTCACCTTCCACTGCGGTGTTGACTTTTTTGGCCCAGCACGCCGAACAATTCGGGATTATCGCCGAACAGGCCGAGGATGAAATCGCCGCGATAAACATGACACTGGGCGCGTGGTACGCGGGTGCCCGGGGCCTGGTCACTACTTCAGGAGGCGGGTTTGCCTTAATGACGGAAGGATTGAGTCTGGCTGGTATGCTGGAGACACCATTAGTCATTCATCTCGCCCAACGACCGGGGCCGGCAACAGGCCTTCCGACGCGAACCGAGCAGGGTGATCTGGAATTTGTGATCCATGCGGGTCATGGTGAATTTTCCCGGGTGATTTTAACGCCCGGAAGCCTTGAGGATGGTTTTCTATTGACTCAAAAAGCATTTAACCTGGCCGATCAATATCAAATCCCCGTATTCATCCTGACAGATCAGTATTTCATGGATTCCTACTACAATACCAGTGCGTTTGATCTTGCGACAATTAAGAATCAATTCCATATCGTTAAAACCGGGGAGAATTATAAGCGGTACGTTCTTACTGAAAACGGGATTTCTCCCCGCGGTATTCCAGGATATGGCAGCGGTCTCGTTGCGGTGGACAGTGATGAGCATGATGAAGAGGGACATATCACAGAGAATCTCGATTTGCGGACAAAGATGGTCGATAAGCGTTTGAAAAAAATGGATGCGCTTGCTAAAGAAGCCATCCCGCCGGAATGGATCGGACAGAAGGATTGTGATACACTTGTGATCTGCTGGGGATCGACATTCCATGCCGTCAGTGAAGCCGTCGGGAATATTGACAATAAAAAGATGGCCGTCCTGTACTTCAAACAGGTTTATCCCCTCTCTGCGAGGACGGATCAATTGCTCAAAAGAGCAAAGAAACTGGTAATCGTTGAAAACAATGCCACGGCTCAGTTTGCCCAGGTGTTGGAATCCCGATTCACTATCACCATCTCTGAAAAGATTCTGAAATACAACGGTCTGACATTTTCTGTTGAAGAACTCACTCGCCGTTTGATGGAAGCAGCCCTTTAGGAGAAAATCATGGATGAAAAAATATACGATATGGATGACATAGACATTGCCTGGTGTCCTGGATGCGGCAATTTTGCGATTTGGAAGACATTAAAAGAGAGCCTTGCCGAATTAAAAATCACACCCCGGAATGTGGTGATTGTTTCCGGTATCGGCCAGGCGGCGAAAATGCCCCACTATCTGAAATGCAACGTGTTTAACGGACTTCACGGCAGGGCTCTGCCGCCGGCGACCGGGATCAATGCCGTCAATCCCGGTCTGGTCGTCATTGCTGAAAGCGGGGACGGGGATATGTACGGAGAGGGCGGCAATCATTTCATCCATACCATAAGAAGAAATCCGAACATCGTCAATATTGTGCATAACAATATGGTTTACGGGTTGACCAAAGGCCAGGCCTCGCCCACAAGCCGCATTGGATTTGTGACTCCTGTACAGGTAGATGGAGTCATCCTGAATCCCTTCAATCCAATTTCAACAGCCATCTCTCTTGACGCCTCATTTGTGGCCCGGACCAGTACTGTCGATGTTGATAAAATGAAAGCTGTTTTGAAAGAGGCGATGCAGCATAAAGGGTATGCATTAGTGGATATTCTTCATCCCTGCGTCTCTTTCAACAGAGTCAACAATTTCAAATGGCTGCAGGAGAACACCTACTATCTGGAAGACGGGTACGATCCTCGGGACCGCACCGAAGCGTTCAAACGCGCCTGTGAGTCGGAGAAACTTCCTTTGGGGATTTTTTATATCAATCCCGCCAGGCCCTCTTTTGAAGAACAGCTGACTGTATATCAGGGGAACAGGGAACCCTTAATTTCGAGACGAGTGGGAATGGATCCTCTGCGGAAATTCATCGACAGGAAAGGGGAGGAATGATAAAAATCAACATCGAATGAGAATCATGTGCCATTGTTGATTCAGAGAAAGGTAAAGAAAATGTTACAGGTGTTTTGGTCTGGAAAACTAACCCCACCAATGAGATTGATGATTGAAGCAAACAATGTATTGACATTATTCACCGGGAGTTACAGGGATTATTCCGGAATGAAAGAACGCGTAAGAAAAGGGTATGAAGGTGAATATTCAGATCATGTATTTAAATATGACGAGCGAGGATATCATCTGCAGGATAAGTCTGCCCGATATCAATTAGCTGATATACAATTCGATGGAATGAAAGTATTGGATGTCGGGTGTGGGACAGGAGCATTGGCTCACGTCGCGCTTGAGAAAGGATCTGAAAGTGTCGTATGTGGAGATATCTCTAATTTTATGCTAAAGGAGGCAAAACGAAAACAAGGCGAAAACGGTTATAATACTTCATTTTGCCAGCTCGATGCTGAAAACTTACCGTATAAAGAAGGTTCTTTCGATGCAGTAATTACCGGGATGACTTTCGGCACACTTCCAAATCAGCAAAAAGTCGTTACAGAGATGTTAAGGGTGCTGAAGACGGGCGGTTTGATTTGCATAGGGGCACATGGTCCGAAACACTATTGGGAAGCTATTGATGCGACTCTCAGATGTATAAATAAACGGTATGTTTTAGGATATCGATTTGAATGGTGGCCGAGAACAGAGAAATATATCCGCAGGATGCTTGAACAAGCAAGAGTTGAAAATGTTCGAAGTAAACAAGTCGTTTGGCAGAATACATTTACAAGCGGAGCGGCGGCATATGATTTCTTTTCAGCCATTTCATCATCATGGTGGTATGCGAAATTCCCTCCTGAAAAAAGAGAGATAGATTCAAATAAGACTAAAAAGTATTTTGAGCGTAAAAATATTGCTATCATAACGGATGATATTGTGGTTGCATATGGGTACAAACCAAGAAATGGTGCATGAATTTGAATCCGCGGCGGTTAATCGTGAATCTCCTGTATCGCTTAGGCGATCCAGGAGACATTATTATCGGCGAAAATCATCCCGATCCATTATTTAGTATTATTGATGGATTCGGGATGGTCCAGTTTCATGTTCTACAGGTTAGGAATTAATCTTCGTCCCAATAAAACGGAACCCGATGCTACACTAATCGGTCACTTCCCGATATTTTTTTAAGAATATTATTGAATAATCAGAACAGGTGTTCCCTCGTTCCCCTGTTTGGGCGGCGACTTTCCGAATGGTGGGGAGCCCGTCCTCACCCAAAGAACGGGTGAGAGGTACCATGGCATGATAACCCCTTCCAGGAAAATTGTTACACGCCATCCCGATTTTTCATTCACTATTATTTTTAATTCGGGATGATAGTATTTAGCTTATAATATAATGTCTGAAATCGTAAATTCAGATTCGAGCGGCATTTGTCGGCTGGGCCCGCGTCGATCCAACGGATTAGAACTTGCTACGCAACAGGGATAACAAAAAACTAATTATTAGGAAGAGTTAACCATGGATGAAATAATTCATGCTTTACGCTAAAGTGATCATAGACCAGGATATAAAGCCATTGTCTTATAAGGAGAATGTCTCATGAAACGCTTATTTTATGTCATTATTGTCCTCCTGTTTGCCGGGTCAGTGGGGGCCCGCATCCCTGGACAGCAGAAAAAAATCAGCGGGGACCGGGTCGAATTCAGCTGTAAGCAACCCGGTTCGGGAAAGGAGCTGACTATTAAAGCCATGGTCCCGGCGGGATGGAAGAGAAATACGGGCTTCGGAACGGTATTGTTTCAACCGCCCGATGCCGGTGATTATTTTGATCCTCCCAATATCGAATTTCAGGTGCTGAGTGAAGGCGAGATCAAGGCCGAGGCCATGCCGGGGAATATAGAGGGATATATTGAGCGTCTTAAAAAAGGGTGGAAGAAACTGGCCACCGGAAATCCGGAACTGGATGAGAAAGGGACCATCGTCACCGTTAATAAGGAAGAAACAATTCCGGGCCGCTGGCTGCTGGATGTGACGCTGACCTATCCTGAAGGCGTCTCTTCTGCCATGTATCCGCCCCGCCACTGGATATACGTCTTCCTGCATCGAGCCCAGGATCCCTATTTAATGCTGATAAAAGGTTGCGTCCCTGTCTCCCTGGCGGACCAATTCCTGGAGCGGGTACGTACCGCATGTCTGAGTAAAGTGTCATATTAACTATGTCGTGTTTCCCGGAGGGGATGAATCCAACAGAGAACTTCGGGGATTACTATGTGAAACATCACGGGCGTGTACTACGTCTAAGAATTACACAGAATAAGGGCAGGCACCTTAATGTTCTGAGGTCATTTGGATATTCATCCAGCCCGTATAACCCGATGGATGGGTCACTGCATGAGCCACAGGGAAGCTTATATGAAAAAATTAATCATTAAAATTTCTATTGGTGTTCTGGCTGTCTTGTTCCTGTTGTTCATTATTTTCGAGGCAGTAATCCCGGAACTACAGGAACGGCATAAATATGTATCGATGGGCAAAGAATGGATGTCCCATTTGAAGCAGCATCCGGGCTTTTCCGCTCAGGGGACGGGCTATCCCATCGACGTTACCTTCCTATATTCCGATTCCACGGATGAAAATCTTAGAAGACTGCGGAAGCAATATGATCTGGACAGCATTGCCGGGCAGGGATCGGAAACCGAGCGAATCATCAACCTGATGACCTGGGTATACGGCCTGGCCGCGCATGCCAATGAGCCGGCTGTTCCCGCCGAACGCAATGCCTTTTCATTTATTCATTTGGCGAAAGATCAACATATGAATATCAACTGCTATATGAAGACAGTCATTCTCAATGAAGTCTATCTGTCTATGGGATTCTATTCCCGTCACACCCATCTCCTGCCATATTCCCATGAGGAAGAGGAGAGTCACTTTGTCACGTCGGTGTTCTCCCAAACCCTGGACAAATGGATTCTCATGGATCCGGATTTTGGTGCCTATGTGACCGATAAGAAGGGGAACATCCTGGGTGTGGCAGAGATCAGGAGAGGATTGATCTCAGGCGCGCCGATGAAGGTGCACCATGTGGGCAGAAGCGGTCTCGAAATGGCCTGGTTCAATCTCGGTAATTTCATCGAAGGTGCCAATTACCTCTGGTTTCTCTCCGAATTTGTCTTCAAGATGCGCTGCCCGGAATACAGCAGATTCGCTCAGGACACTGTTCGGGTCAGGGAGTTTTTCGAGCTGATCCCCGACGGATACAAATCCGAACAGCTGCGGAAATACCGGCTCACCGGCCGTGGTGAAAAGATCTATTCTATAAATGACGAGACGATATTCTGGCAGAAACCGGCGGGAATATCCCGGTGAACTTTAGTCTTGACGGCAATTCACTTTGCCAATTACATTCTCACAAACATTTGAAGTGAGACCTGTATATTCCGACTCGCATTAATGCGTAACCTCCTGGGTCTAAGGCCTGCAACTTTTAAGCAAAAATTCCTATGCCCCTGAACGTTCATCCGGAGCAGAGGCCCCCCAAGACTGTATCCCAGGCAATATTGCCCGGGGCGGTCACTCACATTCAGAAATGTTAGATCTGAAAATAAATTGACATCAAGCAAAAATATCCATACCTTGGCATACACCACACGTCGTCGTAACCGGAACACATCCTTATTACGCCCTTATTCGATGCGTATTTTTACGTATGAATATGTCGATACACCGTCCTTGCGGTGACAGCGTAACTGTGAAATGTTGTCCCTGTTTCACCCCTGATGAACAGCTGAAATCATTTTCATGTATTGACAGCCTTCTGGATGAATACTGTTTTTTACATATATATTTTCTCTGTAGACATCAAGACAGGAGGACATGATGAGGTTTAGTACTGTTGTTCGAAAAACAGGGATACTGCTGGCTGTTCTCTTGCTGGCGGCAGGGAATGCCGTGTTTGCCCAGAAGACTCTCTATGACTTTGGAGATGCCCCCAATCCCTATCCGACAATATTGAATTCCAACGGCGCCTACCATAAAATTGTCGCTGGATTCTATTTGGGGAACAAGGTTGATGATGAAAATGACGGAATACCTTCTTCTGATGGAAAAGGAGACGACAATAATAACACCGATGATGAAGACGGCGTCAGTTTCTCCACACTGATTAAAGGCAGTACGGCCACAATTGTTGTCACTGCTTCTGCGAGCGGCACCCTGAACGCCTGGCTCGACTTTAACGATGACGGCGACTGGGCCGATGCGGGTGAACATATTTTTTCAAATCAAGCCCTTTCAGCCGGTAATAATACTCTCAACATCTCTGTCCCCTCGGGTGCTGCCGCAGGATACACTTTTGCCCGTTTCCGTTTCAACAGCAACGGCGGTATTTCCTATACCGGATATGGATATGAGGGTGAAGTGGAAGATTATCTGGTGACCATTACCGATTCATCACCGCCTGATTCCTATGATTTCGGTGACGCTCCCGCACCCTATCCGACCCTGTTGAACGAAGGCGGAGCCAGACACACCATCGCCGAAGGTATCTATCTTGGACAGGGTGTGGACGCCGACACTGACGGACAGCCTGATTCCACTGCCACCGGAGACGACAATGACGGGAACGATGATGAGGACGGCATCGAATTGCTGCAGGAACTTGTCCCGGGTGACACTGCCCTTGTCAGGATTACCGCATCATCAGGCGGATATCTCAAGGCCTGGTTCGACTGGAACCAGGACGGTGATTGGGATGACGCCGGTGAAGAGGCGGCAGATACTCAGGTTGGAGCGGGCGCCAATGATATCGGTATCGTCGTTCCGGCTGACGCCAAGGAAGGCAATACCTTTGCCCGCTTCCGTTATTCCGAGAACACCATTCCCGGCGCCACCGGGCTGGTGACAAAAGGTGAAGTAGAGGATATGCAGTTTTACATCGAGAATTTCCACTTCTTTGACTATGGGGACGCTCCTGATGACGACATATATCATTACCCCACCCTCCGGTCCCATAACGGTGCCAGACACACTGTTTCCGATACGATCTATCTGGTAGACAGGGGGTCTGATCTCTACTCCTACATGCCCGGCACACCTCCCGATTTGGAAGGCAACGGCCAGCCTACACTTAACGCCAGAGGTGACAATGATACCGACCTAGACGATGAAAAGGGCATTCTCTTTTGGATGGCGCTTACTCCGGGAGAGGCGTCAATGGTGATTGTTTCATGCAAAGGCACCGGCACCCTGCACGGCTGGTTCGACTGGAACCGGGATGGCGACTGGGCCGATGCCGGGGAGTATGTAATTAATTATAATAACACCCACGGCACCGGGATATACCCGGTGAATTTTAATGTGCCGGAAACCGCTGAACTTGGCAACACCTACGCCCGCTTCCGTTACAGCGTCGATCCGCTCCTGACCCCCTATGGCCGTGGCGGCAACGGGGAGGTTGAGGACTACTTGTGCACCGTAACCGAAGCATATCTCGATTACGGTGACGCTCCCGATTCATACGGCACACTCGAGCCCGATGGTGCCTGTCATCGGGGGAATATCCTCATTTTTCTGGGTACCACTTATACTGACAATGAACTTGATGGAAGTCCCGATCCTGATGCCTTGGGGGATGATACCGACGGCCATGATGATGAAGACGGCGTTGTGTTCTCCGAACTGATTCCTGGAGAGGAGAGCAGTTTCGAGATTACCACCTGGGGAAACTATACATCACCTTTCTATCCCTTGCTGCACGGCTGGATCGACTTCAATCATGATGGCGATTTTAATGATGCAGGCGAGAAAATTTTTGACGGTATCACTACCTCTGACGGAACCAACACCTACCGTCGTCTCATTCCGGCGGATGTTCATATCGGCTACACTTACGCCCGCTTCCGCTACTCTGATGATGATGCGCTGCCAGGCTCCGACGGACCGAGTTCACACGCCGGGGAGGTTGAGGATTACCGGGTTCGCATCGGAAAGATGATGTTCGATTACGGAGATGCGCCTTGGCCGTTCCCCACGCTCCGACAGCAGGGGGGCGCCCGCCATATGATTGACCCAGAAATCTATCTCGGTTCCGGCGTGGATGCCGATGAGGACGGCACACCTGATTCGACGGCTATGGGTGATTTCAGCAGCGACCAGAACGATGACGATGATGGTGTCTCCTTTAAGGGCGCTTGGGTACTGGGAGATACGGTGACCGCGGTGGTAAGCGCCTCCCAGAATGGATTCCTCGGTATTTGGTGCGGGTACCCATCCACAGGGAACGGGCAGAACAGCAAGCCATTGGCAGCTGGTAATTTTGTCTATGAAGCGACAAAGATTCAGGTACAGGCTGGTGTCAATGAAATCGACATCAGCGTGGAGGATTCCCTTTTCCATGCTGGAACAGCCTATATCCGGTTCCGATACTCCACGCTGCCGATCGATTCCGTGGGCGGAGACGCGATCAACGGAGAGGTGGAAGACTACCGCATCAATATATTCGACCGGCTGGAGATTCTCTACGAATACGGTGATGCCCCGGAAAATGCCGAGGCCTATCCTCATCTGGGTGTCACCGGTCAATTCCCCACCTTCGAGGATATTACCACGGCCGGATTTGTCAGACACGGTACAGCCGGTACCAGGCAGCTGGGGTGGTCCGTCGATTATGAGACGGACGGGAATGCCGGAGTCCTGCCGCCCTTTGGCGGCGATTACGACCAGGATGAAGGAATGAACGATGTAAGAACCAGTTCCCTGGCAACCGGCGATATCGGTCTCATCTCGCCGCATGCCTACACGATCCGTGAAACCGGCGGGTATCTGCATTACTGGGCCTACAGTGCCTATCATCAGGATAAAGGAGTGCTGGGTGAAACCGGTGAGCTGGTGCATTGGGGATATCTCGCTTATAACAATTACCTCGATATTCATTACAGTGTGACCGATCCTGATGGAGCTTATCTGAATATTCTCATCGACTGGAACCAGAACGGTACTTGGGGTGATACCGATGAGCATGTGCTGCAAAATTTCCCCATTCCCGCGGGTACGGGGAAAGTGAGCGATCTGAGTCCGCCTCAATTTACCATCGGCAATACGGAAGGATTCGCCTGGATGCGGGTTACTCTTTCCGATACCCCGGTAGCGTCCGACTGGGACGGCTCCGGTACGTTTAGTGATGGTGAGACGGAGGATTATCTCATCTGCGTCTCCTACGACGGGATGTATGATTACGGTGACGCGCCTGAAGGCGCGCTGGCCTATCCCTCGACCGGAGTCACAGGACAGTTCCCCACCGGTGTCAACGTTACCGGTGAAGGGTATATCAGGCACGCTCACGGCGGCGACCGGTACTTTGGTTACTCAGTGGATTATGAATATGAGGGAAACGCCGGCTTCAGTCCTCTGTTTACCGGTTTCTATGATGCGGATGAGGATTTCCACAATACGCTCCTCATGTCCTATAAATGGGATGCCGGATTACGGGGAGTATTCCCTCATCACATCACCGGTTCAGCCGGCTCTGAAACCGTGGTCGCTTATGATGACGGCACCGGACTGCCCGAGACCATCGGGAGTATCGGGCAGATTGCCGCCTGGGGTGTCAACCTCGATCTTATGACCGTGATAAATATGCATGAGACCGGCGCCTACATCAATGTTGCCATCGATTGGAATCAGGATGGTGACTGGAAGGATATCATCGACCCGGGTGACGGCAGCCCGACGATTCCCGAACGGGTACTGCGTAATTTCTACATTTCTGACGGCGGCTTGCTCTCTACAAAATCCCCGCCGACCTTCAGAATCGGTCCCAATGCCGGGTATGCCTGGATGAGATGTACAATCACGAAAACCATGGTGGAACATTGGGGCTGGGACGGCTCAGGTGATTTCGTGGACGGTGAGACCGAGGACTATCTGATTAAAATCGATGACTACAGCGATGTCTTCGATTTCGGAGATGTTCCCTCGCGAGCCTACGGCGTGTTGCATGTTGACGGCGGGGCGATTCACACGATTCAGTCGGGATTTCATCTCGGGAACTATGTGGATCCTGATCCTGACGGTCAGCCGGGTCCCGGCGGTTCCGGGGATGATAATGATGGTATGGATGATGATGATGGAGTCAGTTTCCCCAAAGCCTTGATTCCAGGACAAACCATGCAGCTTCAGGTGACCGCTTCCGGTTCCGGTATCTTGAATGCCTGGATTGATTTCAACGCCGATTCCAGCTGGGACGACGCGGGGGAGCAGATCGTGCAGGACGGTCAGTTGTCTTCGGGAACGAACCTGATCTCCATTGCCGTGCCCGCTTCAGCGGCACCCGGGATAACCTACGCCCGGTTCCGTTTTAGCGATACCGGCGGATTGTCGTATGATGGTCCGGCCCATTTCTCTGATTATCCCGATCAGCTCGATCTGCCTCCCATCGGTGAAGTGGAGGATTACGCAGTCCTGATCAGCACGGCGGATACAAAATTTGACTTCGGTGACGCTCCTGACCCACCCTATCCAACCCTCTGGGCTGGCGGTGGTGCCATGCATAAATGGGTGTCAGGGTATATGTTAGGCAACAAGATTGACAGCGAAAATGACGGCCAGCCGAACAATGTGGCTGACGGGGATGATATAGCGGGAGATAATGATGATGACGGGATATTCTTTACGTCGCCGCTTTCTCCGGGAACCGGCGCTACATTGACAGCCTCAGCTTCTGATTCCGGATTCATCAACGCCTGGATCGACTTCAACAGCGATGGTGACTGGCTTGACGGCGGTGAACAGATATTTATCAATCAGCCTCTGCATGCCGGTAATAATTTCCTCAATTATTCCATACCTGATTCGGCGTTCACTGATTCGGTTCTCTTTGCCAGATTCCGATTCAACGCCGCCGGAGGTCTGACTTTCAACGGGCCAGCCGCGGATGGTGAGGTTGAGGACTATCTGATCAATGTCAATGTCACCGATGTCAGCGAAAAGGATCAATACATTGGCATCCCGGGCGAATTCGAGCTGCTGCAGAATTATCCCAATCCATTCAATCCGGAGACGACCGTTCGATTTACCGTGAAGAAGGCCTGTAACGTCACGCTGAAAGTCTACAGCATCCTGGGAGAAGAAATGGCAGTGTTGACCAATAAGCGGTATGAAGCGGGAAGCCATATCGTTGTGTTTAACGCGAAAGGCCTTTCATCAGGTATCTATTTCTATCGGATCGAGATGGGAGGGTACAAGGCGGTCAGGAAAATGATCTTCCTCAAGTAATTTTTTATTCCACTCCACCGGGCAGAAGGCGTCCATGAGCGCTTTCTGCCCATTTTTATTCGTTGATATACCTGCAATGGCCCCGATATATGTCGAGGGCCATGTGTGTAAGATTTTATCTGGACTTGAATGTCTGCCCGCATTCCCTCTTTCTTCTCACATATCAGCGCAATTTTTTCTGTCCTTTCTCCAGACGTTTTTCCGCCACAGCAGCGTAGAGAACAGGCACGATGAAGGTGGTGAGTACCGCCAGGCACATGCCGCCGAAAGAAGGAATGGCCATGGGCACCATGACATCGGCTCCCCGGCCCACGGAGGTGAGAATCGGGATCAGGGCCAGAATGGTGGTGGCGGTGGTCATCATAGCCGGCCTGATCCTGCGTTTGCCGGCTTCCACGGCGGCTTCGCGGATATCCTGAATGGTCCCGGGCCGCAAACGAGCGAAATTCTGATCCAGATAGGTGCTGATGATGACACCATTGTCGCTGGCGATGCCGAAGAGGGCGAGGAATCCGACCCAGACGGCCACGGAAAGATTCACCGGATGCATCTGAAAAAGAGCCCTCATGTCAACCCCGGCGAAGGAAAAGCGCAGGAACCATTCCTGGCCGTAGAGCCAGAGCATGAGAAAGCCTCCGGCCCAGGCCATGAAGATTCCGGAAAAAACAATGAGGGTGGTGGAGGTACGCCGGAACTGGAGGTAGAGAATCAGAAAAATGACGAGAAGGGCCAGGGGCAGGATGAGGCGCAGCCTTTGGGCGGCCCGCTGCTGATTCTCGTAACTGCCGGCAAATGTGTAACTGACCCCGGCCGGTATAACCAGCTCGCCGGTGTCGATTTTCTGCTGCAGAAAGCGCTGCGCTTCCCGAACAACATCCGTTTCCGCCCGGCCTTCCTTCTTGTCAAAGAGCACGTACCCGACCAGGAAGGTGTCCTCGCTCTTGATCATCTGGGGGCCGCGGACGTAGTTGATATCCGCCAGCTGTCCCAGCGGAATCTGCACCTTGTTTTGACCGGGAACCAGAACCGATTGCAGTGATTCCGGGTCGCCTCGCAGCTCCCGCAGATAGCGCACACGGATGGGATATCGTTCCCGTCCTTCGACAGCGGTGGTGAGCTGCTTGCCGCCCAGGGCGACTTCGATGATCTCCTGCACCCGGCTGAGGGGGATGCCGTAACGGGCGATGGCCCGGCGGTCGATGGCGATTTCCAGATAGGGTTTGCCTATAATCCTGTCAGCAATAACCGCGGATGATTCTACATCCGGAACCTGTTTCAGGAGTTTTTCCAGCCGCATTCCGACCTTCTCAATGGTCTCCAGATCAGGGCCCTTTATTTTGACGCCCATGGGGGCACGCATGCCGCTCTGCAGCATCACCAGCCGAGCCGATATGGGCTGGAGTCGCGGCGCCGAAGTGGTTCCGGGCAGCCGGGCCGCCCGTACCAATTCATCCCAGATATCGTCCGCGGTGTGGATATGATCCCTCCAGTTGCGGTAAGGCCGGCCCCTGGAGTCGGGGATGAGCTCGCCATTTTTGTCCTTTACAAAGCGGCCCTCTCTGTCAACGTTAAATTTCATCCTCCTGCCGCTCTTATCCACCACATACTCCGGTTTGTAACTGACGATGGTTTCGATCATCGAGATCGGCGCCGGATCCAGGGGGGATTCGGCCCGGCCCAGTTTGCCTACAACCATATCGACTTCGGGTACGGCATAGATGGCCATATCCAGTTTCCGCAGGACATCGGAGGCCTCCTCCATGCCGGCGTGGGGCATGGTGGTGGGCATGTAAAGGAAGGAGCCCTCGTCAAGAGGCGGCATGAATTCGCTGCCCAGGCCGGGGAAGGTATGCACCAGATACTGGTAGGGCCGAGTCCTTTTCATAAATCCGGGCAGGAAGCCGGTGAGATTGCCGAAGCCGAGCCAGACGGTATATCCAATGAGCACCACCAGCAGGGGAACCGCCAGGGCTTTGACCTTATGATCCAGGGCCCAGGCCAGCAGACGGGGGTAGATCCGTATAAATCCCATCAATGCTCCCAGGACGGCAGCCAGGACAATGGCCACAAAGATAAAATTTGTAAATCCCGAACGGCCGAATCCCAGAGGGGCCCAGGTAGTGGAGAGGATCAGGGCCACGGTAAAGATAATAAGCCAGTTGGCGGCCGCGGGGATCCTTCGGGTAATGTTCTTTTTAAGCCTGAAACGAACCAGTCCGAAAAGAGAAAAGAGGAGGGCGGCCAGGCCGGGCCAGAAGGAGACGGTGATGAGACAGACGACTCCCAGAATGCCAATGGCCAGATAGAATCCGGTCTTGACCCGTTCGCTTTTAATCTTTCTGGTCATTAGAATATGAGCCAGCGGCGGCAGCAGGGTCAACGCCAGAATCACAGAGGCGATGAGCGCCAGCGTTTTGGTGTAGGCCAGCGGTTTGAACAATTTACCTTCGGCCGCCTGCATGGCGAAGACGGGCAGGAAGCTGACAATCGTGGTGGAAACCGCGGTGAGCACGGCGCCGCCCACTTCTGTTGCGGCGCGATAAATCACTTCCAGCTTGTTTTCTTCGGGGGGGGCTTTCTCCAGGTGTTTCAGGATATTTTCGGAAACGACAATGCCCATGTCTACGATGGTTCCGATGGCGATGGCGATGCCGGAGAGGGCCACGATATTGGCGTCCACTCCAAAGATCTTCATGCCGATGAAGACCAGCAGGACCGACATGGGCAGCAAGCCGGCAATCAGCGCCGAAGCGGTCAAATGCATTACCATCACCAGAATGACGATGACGGTGATGAGAATCTCGTCCCGCAGGGCGTGGTTTAGGGTCCCCAGGGTCTCGTAAATAAGTCCGGATCTGTCATAGAATGGCACTATGGTCACCTGGGAGACGGTACCGTCCTTCAGCGTTTTTTTGGGCAATCCGGGGCTGATTTCCCGGATTTTCTTTTTGACGTTATTGATAGCGGCCAGGGGATTTTCGCCATAGCGGACCACTACCACACCGCCCACGGCCTCGGCTCCAGCCTTGTCCAGGGCACCGCGCCGGGGGGCCGGTCCCAGGGAAATATGGGCCACATCTTTCAGGTAAATCGGCACGTTATCCCGGGTTTTCACGGCGGTGTATTCCAGGTCCTCCATCTTTCTGATGAAGCCCAGTCCTCGGATGACATATTCGACCCGGTTTATTTCCACAGTGCGCGCTCCCACGTCAAGATTGGAGCCGCGGACGGCAGTGAACACATCGGAAAGGGTGATTCCTTGCTCCCGCAAGGCGGCCGGGTCCACATCGATCTGATACTCCTTGACGTACCCTCCCACGGAGGCGACTTCGGCAACTCCCGCGGCTGACTGAAGGGCGTAACGCACATACCAGTCCTGTACCGAACGCAGCTCCTCTGGATCCCAGCCACCGGCGGGATTCCCCTGGTGATCCCTTCCCTCCAGCGTATACCAGAAGACCTGCCCCAGTGCGGTGGCATCCGGCCCCAGGGAGGGTTTGGTGTCAGGGGGCAGGGTGCCGGGTGGCAGAGCGTTCAGTTTCTCCAGAATGCGGCTCCTGGACCAGTAAAAATCCGCCTTTTCCTTGAAGATGACATAGATGGTGGAAAAGCCGAACATGGAGTAGGAGCGGATCGTCTTTACCTCGGGAATCCCCAGCAGAGCGACGGTGAGGGGGTAGGTGACCTGGTCCTCGACATCCTGGGGAGAGCGCCCCTTCCAGCTGGTGAAGACGATCTGCTGATTTTCACCGATATCGGGAATGGCATCCACCGGCACCGGATCCCGGGCCAGGCCGGGGATATGCCAGTCGAAAGGTGCCACCAGCAGACCCCAGACCATGAGTGAGATAAAGAAGAGAAAGACGATCAGTTTGTTTTCCAGTGAGAACCTGATCAATGTATTCACAATGGAGGATTTAT
Organism: uncultured bacterium; assembly: GCA_964621645.1. Classification (GTDB taxonomy): domain Bacteria; phylum Zhuqueibacterota; class QNDG01; order QNDG01; family JAGLOF01; genus CAZUMH01. Next base: position 80,130 of record CAZUMH010000001.1, on the reverse strand, counting down.
TTCCCTTTTCCATTTCTAATCCTATTTATCTTTTTCCGATGACCGGTCCCCTTCCACCGGCGTATAGGTATTTTTTATCTCTCCGCAGCTGAGCATGGCGGCCCCGAAAAAGGAGTTTTTCACCGTATCCTGATCCTGCAGCCAGAAGGCTCCTTTGTTGTTGAAGGCCATGGGGCAGAAGATTTCATAATGGGTTTTTCCGCCCGGATGGCCGTAGACTCTTTCCATCCTGAGAACGGCGCGGCTGATGGCAGCGAAGGCCAGCCTGGCGTCCGCTATATCGGACCAGTGGGGAGCATGCTGAAGGCTTTGATGCAGGGAATCCCGCAGGACCTGCCACTGTTCGAGCGGTTTCCCTTGCAGTCCATCATCGCCCAGGGAAGTGACGATTCCGTCCAACTCCCGCAGGGCCGTACGGGCCGCGGGGAAATCATCATCAGCCAGGGCCCGCTGGGCTTGGAAATAGCTCTGGTAAACTCCCGAGAGCTCAGCGACAAAGCCATCCTCTCTCATCAGATCCTGTGATTCCGCTTCCTGAGGGATTGTATCCATCGTGCCCGTTGGAAACGTCCCTTCGTGATGGTGGCCGCCGCCTGCGGGGCCGCCCTGGGGACTCATCATGCTGGGTTTGGCCGCTATCTGGAAGGCGCTGTCTATCTTGAAATTCCCCTTCACTACCACCTCTTCGCCTTGCTGCAATCCGGACTCGACGATATAGTAGTCATCCGCCCGGGGTCCGAGGACGATCTCCCGGGACTGGAAAACGGGCTTATCCGTGCCTTCTTTCCGCACATAGACAAGGGCCCGTTTGCCTGTCTGCAGCACCGCGGCGGTGGGAACCAGCAGGGGTGGACGGCCCTCCGTATCCGCATTGATGACCGCTTCGACCCGGGCCCGCACGAACATTCCCGGTTTCAGATGGCCTTCCCGGTTCCCGGCCTCCACCAGGGCCCGCACCGTTCTGGTTTCGGAGTGGAGCAGCGGATCGATAAAGAAAATCCTTCCCTTAAAGAGAACGCCAGGGAGTGCCTCAACCGAAAAGGTAACGGATTGGCCTTTCTTGATCCAGGCCAGTTCCGATTCATAGACATCGAGCTCGACCCAGACGACCGACAGATCCGCGATGGAGCAGATGGGTGAACCTTGTTTCAGATAGAGGCCCTCCCGGGCTTCCAGGCGAGTGATCACCCCGCTCAGGGGGCTGGTGATGGTAATCCGGTCGGAAGCTTTGCCGCTTTTTTCAACGGCGTCGATCTGGGCCGGAGTGAGTCCCAGTTCCCGCAGTTTTCCCCGGGCCGCTTTCCTGTTAAGCAGAGCCGATTCTCGCAGCGACTCTGTGGTGGCTCCTCGCAGAAGCAGACCGGCCTGAAGCAGTTCCTCTTGAGCTACGTAGAGTTCCGGGCTGTAAAGCCGCACCAGCGGATCGCCTTTTTTCACGGAGCTTCCGGTATAGTTGACGTAGAGTTTTTCCAGCCGACCCGCGGCCCAAGCAGTGATGCGGCCCAGGCGGGTTTCATCCACCATGACTTTTCCCGAGAGCCGCAGGTTCTTATGCCCCTTTCCCCGTACCACCGGTACGGTGCTGATTTCCGCCAGTTTCACGGCCGCCTCGGACATGGCCAGTTCTCCGGGCGCTTCCCTGGAATCATCCTGCTCCAAGGGGATAAGATCCATGAAGCAGATGGGACACTGACCGGGTTTTGGAAGTTTTATCTGGGGGTGCATGGAGCAGGTCCACCACCGCACTGTCGTGGTATCCGCCTCTGTCTGTATTTCAGAAGAAGAGGGGGAGGCAGGTGCGGAACCCCGTACGAACATCCCCGCGATAAAGGCCAGAGCCAGCAGCAGCCAGACAAAGCGGGGCAGCTTCCCAAGAGCCTTTCGGGACGAGCTTATCCAGGCCGGAATATTTTTAATTGGATTCATAGGTTCCTCCCCGCCAGAGCCTCGAGCCGGGCCTTGGCTTTGTGGTATTCCACCAGGGATTTCTCCAGAGACAGGGTGAATTCCAGATGGCGTCTCTGGGCGTCTATTAAATTCAAAAAGTCCATTTCTCCACCAATATAGGATTTCTCCACCGCCCGGAGCGATTCCAGGCTGCGGGGGATCAATTGATCCTGGTAGAGGCTAACCCGGCGTCGGGATTTTTCCAGCTCGAACCAGAGACTCTCCAGTTCCCGCCGCAGTCCGTTCTTGCCGCTTTCCAGGTCGGCCTGGGATTTTTGCTCCAGATGGCGGGCCCGGTTCACCTCCGCAGACTGCCTGCCGAACCAGAGAGGGATGGTGAGGGAGCCGCTCACAACCAGCGGATCCTTGCCGCTGCCGGGTACCGGTACTCCCGCGACGTTGAGTTTGTCGCCGGTGAAGACCCGCTCCAGTCCCAGGGAGAAATCCGGCAGATAGTTCAGTTTGGCCCGGGTGACTGACTGTTCGGCGACCCGGTTGAGGGAGCGCAGGCCGGCCAACCCGGGATTAGCATCCAGAACCAGCCGGAAAACTTCATCCTTGGTGACGGCTAAGGGCCGGAAATCCAGGCTGTCGGGCAGATTGATTTTTTCCAGATCATTCCGGTTCAGGAGAGCCCGGAGGGAGGCCAGCAGGGGCCGGCGTGTCTCTTTGAGGGTTTCCAGGTCATCCTCCAATTTGATGACCTCGATCTGGGTTTTGACCAGATTGGCGTGTCGGGCCGTGCCGGTGCTGTATTTGGCCAGTATGACTTTTCCCCAGTTCTGCAACAGATCCAAGTTCTGGCGAGTGATGGCGACGGCGCGTTCCAGATAGTAGGCGTCGTAGTAGACCCGGCGCAGCTCTAGGATGCGGCTGTTCAGCATGGTCTGCAGCTGCTCATAGGAGGCCTGGGCCCGGCCGGCCTGAATATCACCTTGCAGGCTCAGTTTGCCGAACCAGGGGATCATTTGGGAGAGACCGATCTTGTATTGCTGAGGTCCCACCGCGGTCTCAACATTCCGGATGAAATACCCCAGACTGATTTTCGGATCCGGCAGGGATCGGCTGACGGCGATCTGTCGCACCTGGGCACGCCAAGTTTCATAGGCGCTCCTGACCTCAGGATTATGATACAGGAGGGCTTCCTCATAGTCCGCCAGGGCGGGAGACGCGGGCAGATTCCAGTCCGCGGTCGTGTAATCGGCCGGGAATTCCACCGCCTTTGGCGGCAGGATCTCCTGGGCCGCCAGCATCCCTTCCAATCCCATCCCACAAGAATAGATCAGCAGGATGATCCCGGGCCATACAATTCTTTTAGTACTCATGACAATCCTCATGATTTTCCCGAAATGTCCCGATCAGACGGCATCGATTACTCGCTGCAGTTTTTCCCGGACTTGCCCCGCGATCCCGGCCAGGGCGGGATTATTCACGGCCTGCATGGAAGCCGCCGGATCCACAGCCGCGACTACAGTCATCCCGTCTTCATTCTCACGCACGATGACGTTGCAGGGCAGCATCACACCTATCATCGCTTCATTTTTCAGAGCTTCGTAGGCGAAGGCTGGATTGCAGGCACCCAGGATGGCGTAGGGAGGAAAGTCCACATTCATCTTCTTCTTCAGTGTTGCCTTGACGTCGATCTCCGTAAGTACTCCGAATCCTTCCTTCTTCAGTTCTTCCCCAACCCTCTCCAGGGCTTCATCCTGGGACAGGCCGGTTGTTTTAGCATAATAATAGGACATTTCTTTACTCCTTCTTTGATCTTTGTTTCCGGGCGTAACATACAAATGCGGTGCCAAATAATTTCTCCAATGAATGAGATTGCCATAGTAGATTAAATATAAGGCAGTTAGGAGGATGGAGTCAGTAGATCGGGTGCGTTGCTATGGTGAGAATTCTGGAGAATATCCTACAGTTTCTGAGAATAATGGACAATATTCATTAAGGTAAGAAATTTACCAATTCAGATCTTCCCTCCGAGAGTTATATTATTGTTGATTTGAAGGGGAATATGTAATATTTTTATTCATTAGTCTCCGGTTAAAATAAGAAAATATCAATAAAGAAGGGCCGGTTAACCTCAAAAATTTTTGGCGATTACATTTTATAATTATAAACGGAGTGTCCCCGATGCCGTAAACTGATGGTGAGCGGTTACTATTTGAATAGTGAATAAACGGTCTATTAATGGATACTCTTTTTCGTATTCAAATACCAGAAATCCCGCATAGCTTGACTGCGGCATCAACGTATGATTTCCAACGAATATCTTTTTGGTGATTTTAATCTCATTCTCTCTATACTCTGAATCGATGGTCGACAATGGGCTTTGTCTTTTTTGTGAGATAAGCTTGTCTGCCGGTATATTAATAATCAGCTTGGTGATAGTACCCGCGCTGCTGATGATGGAATTGAATAGAGAAAGCTGCTTTTTATCCAGATTTTTCGGTCTGCTCGGTTTTAAATCGATAGGATTGTCGTCAAAGTCGTACGATAATGTACATTCATTAGGAAGGAAAGTAAATATTTGGTTTTTGTTATTTCTTAAGGAAATGAGCAGTAAAACCATTCTATTTACTGAAAACCCTGTCAACTCTACGATCACACTGTCTTCCTGTTGTCGAAAATACTGGTTTCCATCCTGCCAGTATAAATACTTTACATCCGTCTTATTCTGAATCAAATCTCCCTGCCAATAAACTTTGGCGAACTCTTTATTATTACAAGCACATATTATAAGGAGAACGATAATGGTTGCGGCATATAAAATACATCTTCGCATTTTAAGCCCTTTCCAGATACTAATTTGTTAATTCCTTTATGTTTTGAGTTATTATTTGAGAGGTTATAATCGATATTTATATCTCCACCGATATTATTGAAATGTAGTTTTTTCAAATTATATATCAAATAGTTTTTTAAATCGAAAAGGATTTTCCAGAACTCCCATAGTATCTGAGGTGGGATACCCGAACCGCCTATATAGGCTAACAGGAATCAGCAAACCCGGTAGAAAGCCGGAGCATCTTCTGCTAGATAAGACAGTATGTTTGGGCTCTCTTGAGGAACATCTGCATGAAAAAGCCACATATCCGCCATCGAAGTATTATTCAATCAGTTTATGCAGATACCTGACTTGGTAACCCGCAGCGGTGATTGCAATGATGATAATGCCGGTCATTGGGCGACCTCGGATCAGATGATCAGAGGATGGCACTATCCCTTGATTGCAAAACCTGTTAGATTTGCTTATATTTTATACACGGAACCTTCGATCGTAATAACCAGTAATACTATTTAATTCAGCGGAGCAGCCATGAAAATAAAACGGATGCTTATCCTTTGCTTGATCCTTATGCCGTTATTTGTCTTCGGCCAAGCAAATAATCAGAATCTTATCCGGGTGTTTTTTCTTACTCCGCAGGGGCATGAGCCCCCGCGGAGAGGGGAAATTGTCCTTCGTCATGCCTCCCGACCTAAAGAATACCGGGACAGGTTTTTAGTGTTGTGCAATAATATTTTTATCTGCAAGGTCATGAGCCTTCATGGGGAGAGATATTATTTCGTCCCTAACGGGACTTGATCAATAGGGGAGGGTGTCATATAAACATTTTGTCCCTAGCGGGACAAGAATTAAAGTAATTTAATTTGTATTGATTTTACTCCGTAGGGGCATGAGCCCCTGCTGAACAAGATTATTAGTTTTGCGAATAATCAGGTTTCTCATATATACATTCACCCGGGGATATTGTTACTGCTGAGTCAAGTTCTTTTACATGATTTAGGATATACGTTTGGGTACATGTAAACCAATTTGGGAGGAGTGAAATATGCCATTCATACAACTATATTTATCGCCCAAGGGACGCATCGATCGTCGGACGTTTTGGCTTAGGGGGCTCATTCCCATCTATGCACTCTGGAATATTGCCTGTCTCATTGATTTCATGACACGGGCCGGAGGAATAGTCGCATGTGCGGTAATATTCTTGTCAGCGTGGCCAGCCATTGCGGTCATGATTAAACGCTGGCATGATCGGAATAAGTCAGGGTGGTATATTTTCGTTTCCCTTATTCCCCTTGTTGGTCCATTCTGGGCTTTTATTGAGGCTGGCCTTTCCGCAGGCACTCAAGGGGACAATCGATTTGGAGAATTGTCGTCAGGTTCACAATCAACAGGCTTCACGGTTGCTATTCTTGCCGTGATTGGCCTTATTGCCCTCGTCTGGCCTATGATTTATTTGTACAATTTTCCTTCAGCTCCTTTAGCGGCTCCTAAGATCGAATCGATCGCAGTGTTACCGTTCACAAACATATCAAATGAGCCTGGGCACGAGAACTTAGCTGACGAGATAACTGGTAGTCTTATTAAAAACCTGTCTCAAATGCCTGTAAAAAAGGTCATATCGCGGGAGGCAGTAATGCAACACTATGATCCGTATCGACAGGTGACCGAGATAGGGCGTGAACTGTCCGCCGATGCAATTATAGAAGGAACGGTAATGGCAAGAGGAGATAGAATACGAATCAATGTAACCCTGATCGAAGTAGCTACGGATACGCATTTATGGAGTAATAATTATGAAGGTGACTCTCAAAACCTTCCGACGATTGTGTCCCAAATGGCACTCACGATTTTAGTAGAGACCCGTCGGCGATAAACAGCGACATGATACACAGGTCTACAGCGGAATAAAAGTAAACATTTCATCACATTCCGGAGTAAATACCATGAAAGGACTTACTTTCTACATCGTTGATGTCTTTGCCGAGAAAAAATATGCGGGTAACCAACTGGCAGTGTTTCGCTACGCCGGTAAAATCAGTGGCGAAGAAATGCAAGGCATCGCCAGAGAGATAAATTTCTCTGAGACCACATTCATCCTTTCAGATGAAAAAAACAACGGCGGCTTTGATGTTCGCATATTTACGCCGAATGAAGAAGTCCCTTTTGCTGGTCATCCAACCCTAGGAACGGCCCATGTCATTCACAGCGTCATTATTCCGGATCAATCCGGTGATGTTGTGCTCAATTTGAAGGTGGGCCGGATACCAGTTACTTTTTTAAAAGACGGCGGTTGCTGGATGAAACAAATTCAGCCGGATTTCGGTAAACAACACGAACCTGAAAAACTTGCGCGTATTCTTGGTATAGATCTCACTGATATTGACAATCGTTTTCCGATTCAGGAAGTATCCACCGGATTGCCTTTTTTCATCGTGCCGTTGAAGAATATTGCAGCGCTGAAAAAGACGAAACTCGAAAAGGATAAGTATTTTACATTGATAAAGGATACAGAGGCAAAGGGGGTTCTGATTTTTTGCCCCGAAACACACAAACCTGAGAATGATATCAGTGTGCGGGTATTTGTTGATTATTACGGAATTCCCGAAGATCCGGCAACGGGCAGCGGTAACGGCTGCCTGGCGGGGTACCTGGTGAAATATCGCTATTTTGGAAAAAACAGCATCGATATCCGCAGTGAACAAGGGTATGAAATCGGCAGGCCGTCTCTTTTGCTTTTAAAAGCTGAAAAGAGCGGTGAAAACATTACTATTTCTATCGGTGGGAAAAGTATCATCGTGGCCCAGGGTGAGTTTATTTAGTAATTCTTGTTTGTTGCCATCGATCCTGGCTCGGTCGTACTCGTTTGTCCTATGAATAATCATTATTATCAGTCCAATCATTGATATGATTACAAAAAAGCTCTCGTGGTTGACATTATCGCCTGAGATTCATTTGATAGCTGTCATTTTTATTTTTTACGGATGTTCTCTCAAGCAAAATCCTGATGATTCGGAAGAAATGACCCGTGAGGAATCTCTTGCCGCGGATGCTGTCAAAATGACTCCCGCCACTGATTACTTTCCGCCCGTGCTCCATTCCGCAGACTTTTATGATACAGTCCCTATGGCCGGTCCAATCAACACCGCCGGTATTGAGGATGCCCCCGTGATCACTCCTGACGGCAGTACATTCATCTTCTTCTTCACGCCCGACGGGAACATTCCGGCTGAGGATCAGCTCTTCGACGGTGTCAGCGGTGTGTGGTGGTGCACCTGGGACGGCTCCTCCTGGACGGAACCGGTACGGGCCCGGCTGGCTGATCCGGGTGAACTGCACCTGGACGGTCCTTTTGCCGTCCAGGGAGACACACTTTGGTTCGGTTCGGCCAGAGCGGGGAATTACGGCGATCTGGATATCTGGACCGCGGTACTTTCCAAAGGGACCTGGACCAACTGGCAGAACGCCGGCGAACAGTTAAATCAGGATTTCGATGCTGGTGAATTATACCCGACCGCGGGCGGTAAGACTCTTTTTTTTGGCGCACAATCGAATTCGGGCAACGACCTCGATATCTGGCATACAGTCCGGCAGGGCGAGAGCTGGTCCGTACCGGTTAATCTCGGCGCTCTGGTTAACACGTCCGGAAATGAAGGGCAACCCTTTGTTTCAGCGGATGGCGCTGATCTTTGGTTCGCGAGAGTAAGCGGTCTGGGCTATGGCGGGCCGGCAGTTTTCAGATCAAGAAAATCCGGTGATACCTGGAGCACTCCGGAAGAGATCGTGTCCAACTATGTCGGCGATCCGGGTCTGGACGCCGCGGGCAATCTCTATTTCACCCATGTATTCTATGATGATGAAGGACATAAGATAGAGTCGGATATTTATGTGGCCCAGCGGCACTGAGGTGTGACAGGAAACTCCGCTCATCTTGGATATTCATCAGGAATGTGCCTTCTTCGGACGAATCGATTTAAGCAAGTCGGATCAATTTCCGTCTTTCGGCAGGTCCGTAAAGGATTTCATTCACAGGGTGAAATTAAGGCGGGCATTTAAAAGATACATAGCAATGAAAAGAACAGTTCTAATAGCTCCTTCCGGACTAGGAGGATTGTGTGCCTAACACCATTATTCCCATAAGAGTACTCATATGAATGAACAAGATATCAAATCATTTTCCGGTTTTTCCCCTGCCACTCTGGAGTTCCTCAGGAATGTAAGAGAGAACAACAGTAAACCATGGTTCCAACAGCCTAATTCGGAGTATCAAAGAATGTTGTTAGATCCACTTCGGCAATTAGTTGGTGATCTGGAAGAAGCGATGCTGACAATCGATCCCTATTTCGAAACGAGGCCATCGATTAACAGGACAATATCACGAATCTATCGTGACACCCGATTCTCCAGAGATAAATCACTTTTCAAGGATAAGATGTGGATCGTGTTTAAACGGCCATCGAAAAACTGGCAGGAAGAGTCAATTGGATATTTTTTTGAGATATCCGTAGATTCCTACAGATACGGCATGGGTTTTTACAGTGCTTCCAGAAAAGTCATGGATAATTTTAGAGAGGCGATAAGTCAGAATAGTAAATCCTTTAAAAGGGCAATTGCTTTTTACAGAGAAAGTGATAGTCCATTCAGTCTGGAAGGGGAACAATATAAAAAACCGATTAAAAATGATTGCCCGGAAGATCTACAGGAATGGTTCCAGCTAAAGTCCTTCTATTTCTGTCGAAATAAATCTATAGATGAAATATTGTTTTCGGCGAAATTGGTCGATGAATTGATCGAGGCTTTCTTTACCCTGGGGCCATTATATCAATTTTTGATAAGAATTTGATAAATAACGAAATTTCTTTAACCGCTTTTAGATCCCGGGAAAATAGTAGCAGTGGCAATTAAAACTCCCACCATTACGATTCATTTAATTAAAAAGATGAAGATTGTTGAGCGGTGTACATCCGGAAGTGATTCTACCGAAGTTGATAAAGATTGTAGGGCCGCCTCGAATCAGGTGATCAGTGAATGGCGCTATCCCTTCATTGCAAAACCTGTTTGATTTGATTATATTTCATACACTGATCTTTCATTCAAAATCGACTTGAGATTATTTAATTCAGAGGAGCGATCATGAAAAGAATAGTAATGATCATCCTGTGCGTGGCGTTACTCCCATTCTTCGCCTTCGGCCAAGGGAAAAACAGGAATGAAATCCGGGTGTTTTTCCTGGGCGGCCAGTCGAATATGGATGGATACGGTTATGTAAAAGATCTACCGGATTCTTTTAAAACCCGGTCAAATGTCTGGATATTCCAGGGCAATTCCGCCGCGGACGGGGACAGTTCGGGGGGATTGGGCTTCTGGGAGAAATTGAAACCTGGACACGGGGTTGGTTTTACCTCCGACGGCAAGAAGAATCATTATTCCGACCGGTTTGGAGTCGAGCTGGCATTTGCCAAACGGTTGCAGAAGTTATATCCTGGTGAAAAGATCGCCCTGATCAAATACTCCCGGGGAGGAACCTCCATCGATTCCATGGCAGCGGGGTATTTCGGCTGCTGGGAACCGGACTTTGAAGGGGAAAACGGAATCAATCAATACGATCATTTCCTTAGAACAGTACATCAGGCCCTGTCGGTCAAGGATATCGATAAAGACGGAAGGGAAGATATCCTCATCCCTTCAGGGATCGTCTGGATGCAGGGAGAAGCGGATGCATCCTTTAATGAAAAAATAGCAAATCGTTACTATCAAAATTTAAAGAGACTGATGGATTTGATCCGGGCCAGCCTGCATACCGATGATCTCCCTGTTGTCATAGGCAAAATATCTGATTCCTGGAATGACAGTGACGGGAAAGTCTGGAACTACGGTGAATTGGTGCAGTACGCCGAAGAGAAGTATGCCAGGACGGATACAAATGCCATGATCGTCAGGACCACCAGGTATTATTACTATTCCGATCCCTGGCATTACGACAGCAATGGGTATCTGGATTTGGGTGTCAGGTTCGCGGATTCGATCTATCAATTGCTTGAGAAGAAAATCAGTAAAAACGCTGCAGAAAAAAAAATAAACGTCCGCTACTAGAACTGGAGCGGAAGCGTGTGGAATCCGATTCGCTCTCCAATGGAACGCAGGAGCGCAGTAAGATCGGGGAGAAGTCCATTTTACCATTTAAGCTAACGGGAGAGAAAAATGATCGCTTATTGCGGGTTGGATTGTTCACAGTGTGAAGCCTATCTTGCTACTCAAGCGGATGATGATCGTGCCAGATCCGAAGTAGCGGAGAAATGGACCCAGATGTACAAGTCCGATATCACGCCGGAAAGCATTAACTGTGACGGCTGCACTGCAACGGGGAAAAAATTCTTTTATTGTGAGAATATTTGCGAAATCCGGAAATGCTGTATTTCCAGGAATGTTGAACATTGTGCCGCCTGTGACGATTACGGATGTGAGACAATAATGAATTTTATTAAAATCGCCCCCGAAGCCGGCGCCGTCTTGGAAAAGCTTCGTAAGCACCAATAAGTGAATAGAAGCAGTTCCGAAACGCGGAACGGGTAGGCTCTGATATCTCCGAATGTTCCGGACAGGTATCCCGGAAGGCATAAACATCATACTATCCTCTCCGGATTATTCTCCAAAAAAAAAGAAGAGAATATGAAGACGTTTATTAATCTCGGTCTCCTCTTGTGTTTCTTCGCTCCCTTATACGGACAGCACCCTGACTACAAAAATCCCAATCTGCCCGTTGAAAGAAGAGTGGATGACTTGCTGAAAAGAATGACCATAGAGGAAAAATTCTGGCAGTTATTCATGATTCCCGGTGACCTGTCGGATGGAAAAGAACGATACCGGTACGGTATCTTCGGTTTTAACGCCTCAAGCGGATCATCCCAAAACGCGGCCGGACAGATATTGGACAGTTATGAAGGTGAGGTCGCCGGGAAAACTGCCGAGCTGATCAACGGTATCCAGAAGTATTTTGTTGAAGAAACGAGATTGGGAATCCCGATCATTCCCTTCGACGAGGCGCTGCATGGCCTCATCAGGAAAGGGGCAACGGCCTTTCCCCAGGCGATCGGACTGGCGGCGACATGGGATACCGCGCTGATGGGAGACGTCGCCGAAGCCGTCGCCATGGAGGTGAAATTCCGCGGCATCCGCCAGGTTCTCTCCCCGGTAATCAATATCGCCCGGGATCCCCGATGGGGCAGAACGGAAGAGACCTATGGAGAGGATCCTTTCCTGACGACCCGGATGGGAGTCGCCTTTGTTTTCTCCTTTGAAAGGAACGGCGTGATTGCCACGCCCAAGCACTTTGTGGCCAATGTCGGAGACGGCGGTCGGGACAGCTATCCCATCCATTTCAATGAGAGACTGCTGGATGAGATATATTTTCCCGCCTTCAAGGCGTGTATCCAGAAAGCAGGGGCGACATCCATCATGACGGCGTATAATTCCCTGGACGGCCGTCCCTGCACGGCGAATGACTGGCTGCTGCATCAGAAATTAAAAAAAGAATGGGGCTTCACCGGATTTGTCATCTCCGATGCCGGGGCGACCGGCGGGGCCAATGTGTTGCATTTCACGGCCAGGAATTACGCCGAGTCCACGCAGCAGGCGCTCGAGAACGGCCTGGATGTTATCTTCCAGACATCCTATGACCATTATCCGCTTTTCTGGGAAGCATTTGAAAAGGGCATGATCGCTGAGGCCGCCATCGATGAGGCCGTACGGCGGGTGCTGCGGGCCAAATTCAGACTGGGATTATTCGAGAACCCTTATGTCGATCCCGCTGAAGCCGGTAAATGGAACGGCAGTCCGGAACACCGGAAACTGGCACGGAAAGCGGCCCGGGAATCGATAGTGCTGCTGAAAAACAACGAGAATACTCTGCCGCTGGACAAACGGATTCGTTCCATTGCCGTTATCGGCAGTGATGCCGCGGAGGCCAGACTGGGCGGATATTCCGGACCGGGAATCGATCCGGTCAGCATCCTGAAAGGAATTGAAAACAGAGTCGGCGGCACCTGTCAGATCACCTATTCCCCCGGATGTGGCAGAGAAGCGGCGGATTTCGCCGTCGTCCCCCCCCACGTCCTTTCCCATACTGAGAACGGTGCAAAGAGATCAGGGTTGAACGCGGCATATTTCAACAATCCCGGGCTGGAAGGCAGTCCCGCCTTAAAAAGAATAGATCGGAATATCCAATGCCGCTGGACCCTGTTTTCACCGGATCCGGAGAAAATCAATTATGACTGGTTTTCGGTCCGCTGGACAGGAACGCTGCGGGCGACTGAAACGGGTACGTTCAAGATCGGCCTGGAGGGGGATGACGGCTACCGCCTTTACATTAATGGTGAGCTGATCGTGGACGACTGGAAAAAGCAGACTTTCCGGCGGATAACGGGAGACTATTCCTTTGAAAAGGGAAAAGAGTACGATATCAAGGTGGAGTTTTATGAAACCGCGGGAAATGTCCGGCTGAATCTGGTCTGGAACATGGGAGTCAAGCCGACCTGGCGGGATGAGATCCGAAAGGCCGTCGCCGCGGCCCAAAAAAGTGATGTCGCCCTTATCGCGGCCGGCCTCGAGGAAGGCGAATTCCGGGACAGGGCTCTGCTGCGTCTGCCGGGGCATCAGGAGGAATTAATCAACGCCGTCGCCGCTACCGGCAAGCCCGTCGTGGTCCTGTTAGTGGGCGGAAGCGCCGTTACCATGAGTAGCTGGATAGACAAGGTGTCCGCAATCCTCGATGTCTGGTATCCGGGCGAAGAAGGGGGTAACGCGGTGGCGGATGTCCTGTTCGGGGAATACAATCCCGCCGGCCGCCTGCCCATTACGTTCCCGATGCATGAAGGGCAGCTTCCTCTGTATTATAATCACAAACCCACCGGACGGGGTGATGATTATCTCAATCTTACCGGGAAGCCGCTCTTTCCTTTTGGGTTCGGATTGAGTTATTCCGTTTTTCATTACAGCGATCTGATCATCGAAAAACCTGATATCGATACAGATGAAAGCAATGTCCTCAGGTTTCATGTTACAAACAGCGGTGATTACGACGGGGACGAAGTAGTGCAGCTGTATATCAAGGATCTGTTCGCTTCCGTGGCGCGTCCGGTGATGGAATTAAAGGGTTTCCAAAGAGTCCATCTCAGGAAGGGTGAAACAAAAGAATTGTTTTTTAAGATCACACCGGAGCTGCTGTCCATGCTGGATATTAATTTAAAACGGATCGTCGAACCGGGGGAATTCCGGATTATGATAGGAACGTCATCAAATGATATCCGATTACGAGGAACATTGACAGTAAACGATTGAACAATACCCTTGAAAATAAAAAGGGGAGCATTATTACATCATGACCATCGTTCGTTATCTGCTTATCATGGTATCTCTCTCTTTTTTCAGCTTTTGTTCCAAAACGGCGGAAATCAGCAAGACCATGTCCGGGAATCCAATCCTGGATGGCTGGTACGCGGATCCGGAAGGAACGGTATTCGGAAAAACGTGCTGGATCTTTCCGACCTGTTCGGCGCCCTATGATCAGCAGGTGTTTCTGGATGCTTTTTCCTCCAAAGATCTGATCACCTGGAAAAAGTATCCCCATGTACTGGACACGTCGGCAGTAAAGTGGGCCCACCGGGCCATGTGGGCACCGGCGATTATTGAGAAAGAGAGTGAATACTATCTGTTTTTCTCGGCAAACGACGTGCAGCGTCCCGGCGGACCCATGTGGGAAGAAAACGACACCAGAAATCACTATGGCGGCATTGGAGTGGCCGTGGCGGACTCTCCCTCCGGTCCGTATATCGATTACCTGGGGCACCCTCTTATTTCCGATTTTTACAACGACGCCCAGCCCATCGACCAGTTTGTCTTCCGGGACACAGATTCCACCTATTATATAATCTATGGCGGCTGGCGCCACTGCAACATGGCAAAACTCAAGGATGATTTTACCGGATTCCTGCCCTGGGATGACGGCACTCTGTTCCAGGAAATTACTCCCGATGGGTATGTGGAGGGACCGGTGATGATCCTGCGGAACGGGACCTACTATTTCATGTGGTCCGAGGGAAACTGGGGAGACGGTTCCTATCGAGTCGCTTATGCCATGAGTAAAAGCGCCACCGGGCCCTTTCGGCGCCTGGGCGTCATTCTCCAGTCGGACGACACCATCGCGACCGGCGCCGGGCATCATTCGGTGATCCAAATTCCGGGAACGGACCAATGGTACATCGTCTACCATAGACGTCCCATTCCCAATAAAGGGCGGGATCACCGCGTGACCTGTATCGATCGACTCTATTTCAATCGAGACGGCACCATCAGGCCGGTCCGGATGACCATCAATGGCGTCAGGAAAAAAACAATAGAGTGATCTTCGTTGACCAAAGAAGTTAAAAATAATATGGTAAATCCAATTGCCCGCGGACCTTCCTGTAAAGCGATTGAAAAGAAAAAATGCAACCAGGCAACATCCCAATCAATAATGGAGAGGCTGAAATTATGAAAAAGAGATTGCTTACTTTTGCCATATGTAATTTGTTTGCGATTGTTATTTCACTTATTCCCGCCGCGGCTCAGCAAAAATCATTAGTGAATAGAGAATTTAATCTTGCCGGGAAACATTCACCGGAAACGCAATATTTTATCATGGAATCAAAACTCGTCACCTATTCTCTGGATGGAAAGCGTGATAAAGCTGATATTTTCCGGCTGCATCTTAAATGTGTGCCCGCGAAAATCGCCGGAACAGAAGGCGATGAATATACCTGCATACAATTCACGGTGAAGCAGGAAGGCGGTTCAGAAGTTACTATTCCTGCACTGGAGAACTGGACATATGTGTTCAAGAGAGACAATGAGAAAGGAGAGGTGCTAGGGATCGATCACGGCAAATTCGAACATCTTGTTGACAGTAAAGGAAAAATGTTGCCAGCCGGAATTGCCTATCATGTCTATAATGCCTTTATCGATTTTCATACCTTTAATAACGTTTTTGCAGAGAAGACCGATGAGGGCAACGGAATTCAAGATTTGACAAAGATCGGTCAAAAGATCGTCCATGCGGCCGCCTTTTCCGAACCGCCCGTGAATCTGGGAAGCAATGTGTCTAAAGGATCTTTTTTCAAGAACGGCGAGATAACTCTTGAATTCAAGGGGCTTGGCGTGGCAAACGACAGAGAGTGCGCTCTGTTGGGATATGATTCAGGGGAAAGTTCCTATAAAATGATCATGGAACCGATGCCTAATATGAAGGTCGAGACAGTGGGCAGCTCCCATTACTTTGGAGATATTTATAAGGACCTCAAGACCAACTGGGTGCAGAAAGCCACGCTCCATGAGTTCGTTGTCAGTGAGACGACCCTGCCTATGCCGCCGAATAAAATAAACGGTGTTGTTGAGCGCACCATTCTCGTTCGCAATGTCAGTGAGAAGGAGTTTAATTCGAAATAGTTACCATTACCATACAATCAAGACAAGTCATCGTCGATCTGATTTTTCTCTCTGTGAATGAGACCGAAAGGAGATAAAGTCTACAATCGCCACAAGCAGGCTTTATCTCCGGATTGATAATAACCAATATCCTCAACCATCTGTTTGGTATGGCAGCCTTTGTTAAATTTATCTTGTAAAATTCTTTCCATTGTAGTATTTTGACAAAATACACGTTTACTTTAAACTAACGTATCACAATCACATTTAAAATAAACAAAGTACACGATTCTTGTAACTGTGAATTAACGCCGTCCACAAAGCGTACCAGTTAGAAACAATCCTTAGAGAGCGCTGAGATTTTTCTTCAATTAGGATTCGGAGATGTCAGGGCCGGCGGGCCTTTAAACGTAACCCAGCCAGAAAAGGAGGGATCATGTCGAAGAGAACGGTACTATTCATTGTCATCGGGATCTGTCTTATCTCTCAACTGCTGTACGGGCAGTATCAGGATTTCGTATACGGAGACACTACACGTACTTACGCGATGTATGAATCTTCCTTGCCTCCCAATCTCGATGGGTATCCCCTGATTATCGGATTGCACGGTTCAGGTTCGGATGGATTGACATTTATGGCAACCACGGCCATTGTGCAGAAAGCCATAAAAGAAAAGTTTTACGTCGCCTGTCCCAACGGTCTCCGTTACAACCTGCTGACCTGGTGGAACGCCGGCGGCATCTATGAAGATATCACTCAAGGAACTGATGATATCGGATTTATCTCGGCACTCATCGACACAATGATAATGAACAATAATGTCGATACTACCAGAATTTATGTTATGGGCTTTTCCAACGGAGCTGCCATGGCCTACCGTGTTGCCGCGGAACTATCAGATAAAATCGCGGCGATGGGAGTGAGTTCGGGACAGATGCTGTATGAATACTGCAATCCCGAGTTCCCGGTGCCGATCATTCATTTTCACGGCTTGAGTGATGATATCTTCCCCTATTATGGAGCGGGTGACAGCACGAATGCCATCCCTCCGGTGGATTCAACCATGGCTGCATGGCGCCGCATCAATGACTGCAGCTCGGATCCGGATACTATATATAATGAAAATGGCATTATTGGAAGGCAATGGCCATCATCAACCGGATTGACGGACATCATCCTCTATACAAATCCGACCGGAGAGCATGAGTGGCCGCGACCTTCAAACTGGGGAATCACCGCAACTGATAGCATCTGGGATTTTTTCACCCTGCATACAAGGAGCGGTACAACACTGATCGGGAAGGATGACAAGGTCATCCCCGGGGGTTTTAATCTGTACCAAAACTATCCCAATCCCTTTAATCCGTCAACAAACATAAAATTCACGCTGGCCGAGGCGAGCCGCGTCGTGATCAAAGTATATAATATTGTCGGACAGGAAATAGAAACCCTGGTTGATGGCACCATGCCGGCAGGTCTGCATGAAACAGTCTGGCAGCCCAACGGATTGGCCAGCGGCGTATATTTTTACAAAATGAAGGCGGGAGAATATACAAAGATAAGAAAGCTGATATTGCTTAGGTAAATGGGAGCAATCGAGGCCGAGAGGAATTGTACCGGCGGATCATCGAATAGATAAAAGCAGCAGGAAATAATCCGGTTATTTTGTTGATCCAGTTGGGATAAAATCCTCTGCGGAATGAAAATCATTACAAGGAAACTGTTATGGGGCGGTTTCGTCATAAAATTTTCTTCTTATCGGCGGTAACGGTAATTCTTCTGACTTCCGGCTGCCCTACACACACTCCCACGTCGGCGCCGACCGCGCCGAATCTGCTGACAATCCTCAGCCGTCCGCAGAAAATAGAACAGCTGATCGGTGATTACGACCGGCAGTACCAGGCGCCGACCCGCAATCTGACCGGGCAGCGGTACCAGCTTTACTTCACCGATCTGGGCGTGTGTTTTCATCACGGCGACCGCTGGTATCTGCTCTTCGGTGATATTCCGCCTAAAGCGGATGATCCCATCGCCTACACGCTGGACACCGACCTTTCCGACGGTCTCGATTTAACCTTTATTAAACAGAACCTGACCACCTACCGTCCGGTGGAGATTCCTGGTGTCAGTCTCGCCGATTTCGAAGTCCCTATGGAGGGCGTCAGCGTGGACGGACATATGTACCTCTATGCCACCACCGGCCACACTCAAACCGTTACTATGGGGCGGTCCGTCGTTGCCGTCTCCGATGATGACGGCCGCACCTTCACCCGGCTCTATGATTTTTCCTCCAGCCATTTCATCAACGTATCCATCGTCGAGACGGATGTTTCTCTATGGCCGGGCTTTCCCGATTCCGAGGGAGACGGCCTGGTGATCTTCGGTTCCGGCTCCTATCGGGCCAGTGATGTGTATCTGGCATACCAGCCAGCTGCTTCCATTGCCGCCAAAACCAATATATCCTACTTCAAAGGATTTGACGCATCCTACAACCCGCTCTGGAGCAGCAGTGAATCGGACGCGGTAGCGCTCTTTTCTCATCCGGTGGTGGGTGAGCTTTCGGTGAGCTACAACAGCTTTATCGGCCGCTGGCTCATGCTTTATAATGCCGGCGCCCAGGTGATCATTCGTTCGGCCGAGGAGCCGTGGGGTCCCTGGACCGCCGCCCAGGTACTCTATGATCCCTGGACCGATGACGGGTATGGCGAATTCATCCACATCAGCTGGACTAACAGTGTCAGTGACAGTCTCCATGATCAGGGACGGGAGAATGAATGGGGCGGAGTCTACGGTCCTTATCAATTTCCGGACCATGCCGCCGGCAACAGTGTAGAAACAACTATCTATTTTACCATGTCAACCTGGAATCCTTACACGGTGGTTCTTATGGGAGCGACGCTCGGGATCGAATAACTTATTAATAAAGGGGATTATTACCGTACGGCCCTTCCTCTGCACAATTACAGGAGATTATTGGATTGGCAGACCAAGAAGGAAATAAAAACAGACACGATCGATTCGCACCCTATTGGGCCGCCGCTCTCTTTGTCCTCTGCAGTACCGGACTGGCGACAATCTGGTTCGATTTCGGGCTTTTCTGGAAAGGATATGTACTTGACATGGTTGGTCCGGCGTGGAGCTACATCCTCTTCCGGGGGCTATTCACGGCCTGGAAGGATAATCCCTGGACAAGATTCTTTACACCGGGGAGAACAGTGGTCCTTTTTCTGATTTTCTGCTTCTGCGTCGAAGGAGCCCAATATATGCATCTTTACGAATCCACCTTTGATCCCTGGGATTTCCCCGCCTATATCTCTATCCTCATCCCCTTGTTCATCCTTGACTCATGGCACTATACACCAAGACGCAGAGAGGGATCGGCCGCATGAGCAATTATCGCGGAGATAATCCTGAAACCTATGAGCGCCAGGCGGAAGAGATGGCCTGGCACGGACATGAGATCCTCTTCGGTCTGATGTATGAATATATCCAATCCGGGGAATCACTCCTGGATATCGGGATTGGTACCGGATTAAGTTCCTTGTTATTCCATAAGGCGGGGTTGAAAATTTCCGGGTTTGACAGTTCCCCTGATATGCTTGAAGAATGCCGTAAAAAGAAATTTTCGGGAACGCTTATCCGGCATGACCTATTGAAGGCACCTTATCCTTTTCCCGGCACATCCTTTGATAACATCATATCCCTTGCGGTACTCAATTTTTTCAGCGATCTGTCCGCAGTTTTCCGTGAAGCTGCCAGGATAATAAAAGCAAACGGAATATTCGCTTTTTCCATCGAAGAGAAAAAGGAAAAACAGGACGATCGATACAGTATTCATATTGGAGAAGGAACAGAACAGGAATATGACGTCTTGATGTACCGTCACGGCGATGCGAAAATCAGGGATCGGTTAGGTAAAGAAGGATTTACTGTATTAAAAGAGTATGAGTTTCTGGCGGCTCGATATCCGGAGCAGATGATTGATATATATTTCAAATTATATATAAATTGTTGGCAGAAGGATTAGCTTGTATCCTGACGGGAAGTGTCATCACATAACCGGGCAATCCCCACAGGAGAAGAGAATAATTTGGGCGTTGTCGATCAAGAATGTAAGTTTTATTTCCGATTTAGACGCCATACATTAATTTTCGTCCGGGGATGCACGTAAAGTCAAACTGGGAGAAGGAGAGGAGGGGGTATATGTCCCAATGCGCGCTATGCAAAAAGAACATTGCCAAGGGAGGCGAGATTCATAGTTTTCACACCGCGAAGAAACTCCGGGAAATTAAATACCGCACCGGCACTGTCGAGAAAACGACGACGGTATACGGAGATTTCGTGTCCCATTTATTTTCCACCTGCCATACCTGTAACCTGAAGGGGCGCATCATCGCCGCTTTGACGCTGCCGGCGGCGGCTCTCTGGATTTTTACCATGGCGGTGGCACCGATGAACAATATCCGCTTTTTAATCCCGTCACATTTGTTCGAAATGAAATTTTCTATCTGGATGCTGCTGATAGGCATTATCTATCTACTGCTGTTCCTCGGTGTGACCTATTACATCATCTGGGCTGGATTCACCTGGCGCGGGAGAAAGCTGAAAAAACGAGCATTCGAATACCGCGGAGTAAAATGGGGCGAAACGTATCTCTATCAGACGTTCTCGGAAAATGAGTACCGGAAGCTTAAACCGTATCAGAAGGGGTGAATGGTACGGTGTTCCTGTACTTTTAGTCCGGCTTTCCGATAGAATGTATGTCATATAATCTTGAGAGCGAGGAAGAACTGTGAATACCATTAATCGCCGCGCATTTATAGGGAAGAGCGCCGCGGCCCTGGCCGCTGCCGCTCTGACGGGCTGCACCACTCTGAAACCGGGACGGCGGCCCAACGTGCTCTTTATCCCCGTGGATGATCTGCGCACCGAACTGGGCTGCTACGGTAAGGACTACGTCATCAGTCCAAACATCGATCGTCTGGCGGGCCAGGGGGCGGTTTTCACCCGGGCCTACTGCCAGTCGGCCGTGTGCAATCCTTCCCGGGCCAGCCTGCTCACGGGCAAGCGGCCCGACACCATCGGTGTCCTCGATCTGCATACCGACCTGCGTCAGGTGTCGCCCGATGTGATCACCCTGCCGCAGTATTTCCGGCAGCATGGGTATTATACTGCCAGCATCGGCAAGATCTTTCACAATATCTATCCAGATGAACCATCCTGGGACGAGCGAGCCTATCTGAAGGGTTTTCCCTTCGACCCGGATGCCGTCTATCTGGGCGCGGAGGGCCGGGCCATCCAGGAGGCGCGCAAGAAACGGATCATCGCCGCCGGGCGGGGGGAGAGCCGTAAGGACCGCTTCGGCTACTACTATCTCAAGGCCCAGGCCACCGAGGCTCCTGATGTACCGGACAATACCTATTATGACGGAGCCCAAACCGACTGGGCCGTGGAAAAGCTGAAACAGCTCAAAAATCAGAAGCAGCCCTTTTTCCTGGCCGTGGGGTACTACCGGCCCCATCTGCCCTTCAACGCGCCCAGGAAGTATTGGGATCTCTACGACCGCGGCAGCATCCCGCTGGCGGAGAACGATTTCCTGCCCAAGGAAGCACCGACCATGGCCATCAACAACCTGCGGGAACTGCGGGGTTATACCGATTTCTCCAAGCACGGCACGCCGCTCGAGGATCACCTGAACGATGATGAGGCCCGGCTGCTGCGTCACGGTTACCTGGCCTCGGTGAGCTACACCGACGCCCAGGTTGGCCGGCTGCTGGACACGCTGGATGAAGTGGGACTGGCTGATAATACCATCGTAGTGCTGTGGGGCGATCACGGCTGGAAGCTGGGCGAGCATAACAGCTGGTGCAAGATGACCAACTATGAGATCGACACCAACGCCCCTCTGATATTAGCGGCGCCTGGTGTGGGCCGGCCGGGACAGCGCTCCGATGCCCTGGTGGAGTTCGTGGACATCTATCCCACCCTCTGCCAGCTCTGCCGCCTGCCTGTTCCCGGAGATCTGGAGGGTCTGAGTATGAAGCCGCTTCTGAAAGATCCAAACCGAAGCTGGAAGACCGCAGCCTTCAGCGAGTTCCTGCGGGAAGGGATCTGGGTGGGCCCCGACGGCAAGGAATATATCGGCTACGCCATCAGGACGGACCGCTATCGCTATGTGGAATGGCTGGAGCGGGATAGCCGGAAGCTGGTGGGGGTGGAGCTTTACGATCACCAGTCCGACGACCAGGAAAATGAGAACCTGGCCTCCCATCCTGAAATGAAAATACTGGTGGACGAACTGGCAGTACAGCTGCACGCGGGGTGGAAGGCCGCTTTGCCCTGACGTAAATGGAGACATCTTCCGGTTTGGCCGTCCTTTAGGGAAAATTGAAGTGGTGAAAGTCAGGGCTTCCTATATCACGACGGTCTGGACGGAATTTCTCCTTCTGATTTTGCTGTTTTTTCTGGTTTCAGTAACTACAGCGGGAGCTGATTAGGTCTGCCGATTTCACTCCTCCTTGATATTTTTCATCGTAACGACAACACCATCTGGATAAACGATCCCTTTCTGTTATTAAAGGGAGAACCGTTCAGTTTTGAACTCCCGAGAGAGGTACGGGATGTCGATGTAATAACTGATCTGCAGCAGGTGGATATAAAATGTCGGGGGACTTAAAAAAAAATGAAACTTTTCTGAATACCTGGTGTATAACTAAACAAATAGTTAGAAAACTAAATCAGTAGTTATTGGCGCAATGGAACCGACACAATCAATAATTCATGATCAAGTCTAGAAGGAGTCAAATCACTATGAGAAGGTATGGGTTCGTTTTCTTAATGGCATTGATGGTAATTAACATCAATGCCCAGGAGAAGCCATTTCCCGAACTCACCGGTCCCTACCTGGGACAAACTCCTCCCGTGAACAGGCCGGTTTTATTTGCTCCCGGCATTGTGTCCACCGGCAGAAACCACAGCAGTGTCGCTATCAGTCCGGATGGAAAGGAAATATACTGGGCTATAGTGACTGATGTACGGAAACTATGGGGCAGCAGGATGGAAAACGGGCGATGGACCAAACCCGAAACACTCACATTCTGCAAAGATGATTCCTTCCTGTATGATAATCCCTTTATCACCCCGGACGGCAGGAAATTATTCTTTACCTCGTTCCGGCCGGGTGCTGTTTCGGCGGAGAAGGAAACCATCTGGTATTGCAAAAGAACCGCGGCAGGATGGTCCGATCCAGAACCGGTGAGCATGGCTTTGAACGAAACCCCTTTGCATTGGAGTATTTCGGTATCCAATCGCGGCACGCTCTACTTCCAGTTTCAGGATATGAGCGGGAAAGGCAAGGGGGGAATTGGCGATATCTACTATTCGACGCTGGTTAACGGCGTCTATACAAAACCTGTCAGCATCGGCCCGGCAATAAACACACCCGCAACCGAAACCTGCCCTGATATCGCCCCTGATGAATCCTACCTCGTTTTTACGCGATTTGATGAAACAAATGTGAAAATCACGGGGATTTTCATCAGCTACCGGGATAAAGCGGGGAACTGGATGCCGCCGGTAATGGCCGAGGGCGGAACCAAAGAGAAAGGCGGGCTCAGTCCGCGGATATCACCTGATGGTAAATATTTATTTTATGTGAATGGCGGGATGTGGTGGATGCCTGCGGCATTTATCGGGAGATTGAGACCTGATCAATAAAGATATAAAGTCGTTCAGATGTAAACAATTGATTAGAATACAGGGAAAAGCCATGAAAACTCTGACAAAAGCGGAAGAACAGATCATGCGGGTACTCTGGAACATTGGAAAAGGATTCGTCAGGGATATCCTGGAAGAACTCCAGGAACCGAAACCCGCGTATAACACCGTTTCCACCATTGTGCGGATTTTGCAGAAAAAGGGATTTGTGGACCACCGCTCCTTCGGGAACACTCACCAGTACTATCCCCTGATTGATGAGGATGAGTATAAAAAGCAATATTTGCATAATTTTGTCAAAAACTACTTTGAGAATTCCTACCAGGAGCTGGTCTCTTTCTTTGCCAAGGAAAAACAGGTAAATCTGAATGAACTGGAGGAGATTGCCAGGCTCATTCAGCAGGAAATTGAGAAAAAGAAGGGGGACTGAGATGAATCCCGCACTAATCTATCTGCTGAAATCCGGAATCAGTATGGCTCTGTTTTATCTGATATACCGGCTTCTGCTGCGGAAAGAGACATTCTTCAGAATAAACAGGCTGTTTTTACTCCTCGCCATGCCTGTTTCACTGCTGATTCCCGCAATTCATCTGCAATCACCATTTCTTTCCCGGAGCATGGATGTTACCGGCTACAGCGTCGAGACCGTCTATGAAGGCACCGGATACAGGACCGATATCACGGATTACCTGCTGTATGTTTATATAGGGGGCGCAGTCCTGCTGCTGGTCATTTTCATGCTGCGCCTTGGGCACCTTGCGAAGCTGGTTAAAAAATATGGAATAACGGAAAAGAACGGACATAAATTCGTCTTTACGGATAACGGGATATCGGATTTTACCTTTTTCAATCTCATTTTTCTCGATACATCCAAGCTGGATCAAAATGACCTGGAACAAATCATTTCCCATGAAATTGTTCATATACGGCAGTATCATACCATAGATATTCTGCTGACGGAACTGTACTCAATAGTACAGTGGTTCAATCCTTTTGTCTGGCCATACAAAAGGGCGATCAAGGAGACCCACGAATTTCTTGCCGATGAAGCGGTCATTGCGCAGGGCTGCGACAGGGCAGGCTATCAGACGCTGATTTTTGAGCGGTTCGTGGGCGTCAGGATTTTCAGCCTGGCGAATAATTTTCATCAATCTCAAATAAGAAGGAGAATAGCCATGATGCAGAAAAAACAATCCGGCAGATGGTCACGCCTGCGAGTGCTGCTGATCTTGCCTGTATTCTCGATTCTCATCCTGGCGTTTGCGCGGCCCAAAGCCTTAATCGACACCAAGGCAATGGCACAGACCGGCCCGGTCCTTACCGTCACGGATCAGAGCACCGCCTATGATGAAGACACCAAGAAGAAAGAAGAGATTAAAAAGCTCGAAACCATGCTCAAGGAACTCAAAGCCAAATATAAAAAGGCTGAGACCGAAGATGAGAAGGCGATGCTGAAGAAGAAGATGGCGGAGGTCGAAAAGAAACTGCAGATGCTGAAACAGGATGAAAAAAATAACATGAAGACCGTTACAGTTACGGATTCCGAATACGAAAAGATGTACAAGAAAGATCACGCGGCGCTGGAGCAGAAATACAAAGATGCTGAGACCGATGAAGAGCGGGATGCAGTAAAGAAAAAACTGCAGCTGCTTGACGAAAAGTATAAAAAATGGCAGCATGACAGTCAGGAAAAAGAGAAGCAGTTAAAAGAAAAACAGGAAAAAGAAAAATAGCTACATGCTGAAGCAGGTGAGAGAGTACTTAAAATCCCCGGCATTTATTGTCGGGGGTTTTATTATGCTGTCATGGATGAATTTTTCTTGCTCTGAAAGCTTAAGGATTCCGGAAGACAAAGCTCAATTTCTTGCAGGAGGAATCAAGAAACTCATTCTCTACTTTTCCGTATTATGACTATATGCCAGCCGGTTTATTCGTAACCGGACACCAATAATTTCCAGAAGCCAATTTAAAGCATGAGGAATCACTGTATGGTGAAAAAAACCTGGATCCCGGCCCTTTGTATGCTTTTTATTGTTACAACGGCCCTGACCGCGCAGAAAAAGGAAATCCTGAGACCATTCAAAACGAACATCCCTCCGGTCATCGACGGAGTGCTCGATGACGCCGTCTGGAAGCAGGCGCCGTCAGAGACAGGATTCATGACTTATCTGCCTGATTACGGCGTTCCCATGAGTGAACAGACCAAGGTCTGGTACGCCTATGACCGGGAGAACATCTATTTCGCTTTTTTGTGCTATGACAGTGAACCTGACAAGATTAAAACATCCATCACGGCGCGGGACAAAATCCGTTCCGATGACTGGATCTGCATCAATCTCGACACCTACAATGACCAACAGGGGCTCTATACTTTCTATGTTAATCCCCAGGGTATCCAGATGGACGCCAGGGCTGTCGGTGACAATGAGGATACCAGCGTTGATTTCGTCTGGTACAGTCACGGGACGATTACACCAGAGGGGTACGCTACCGAGATGAGAATCCCATTCAAATCCATCCGGTATTCGGACAGCGATCCGGTGACCATGGGGGTGATTTTCGAACGCTTCATCAGCCGCAAGACAGAGGCCGGCACCTATCCCGCGCTTGATCCCAAATGGGGGCCGAATTTCAACACCCAGACACGGCCGCTGGTCTATGAGGGGATCAAGCACTACCGGCTGCTGGAAATACTGCCCGCGGTAACCTGGTCCCGGAACAGTTATGATGAAATGGGGCAACTGAAGGCCGAGGACGGAGACGGAGAATTCAGTCTGACCGGCAAACTGGGTCTAACCTCCAGGCTGATCCTGGACGCGACCTATAATCCCGACTTCAGTCAGGTTGAATCGGACGCGGGTCAGGTCGATTTCAACCAGCGCTACGCGCTTTACTATCCCGAAAAGCGGCCCTTTTTCCTCGAAGGGAAGGAACATTTCATCTTCGGCGGCAGCAGTGACGGGGATCCCCTGGGAGAGATTGTTCATACCCGCAGCATCGTCGATCCCAAGCTGGGGGTCAAATTATCCGGAAAGCTGGATGCCACCAATACCATTACCGCCATCTACGCCCGGGATGAACTTTCGGAAACGGGAGGTGATCCAGCCTGTGCCGACATTCTCATTATCAGGCACAAGAAAGCCCTGGACCGAGACAGTTATATAGGGAGTTTTTACACCGGAAGAGAACGGGAAGACGGCTTCAACAGAGTGACTGGAATCGACGGATACATGCGGCTGACCCGCTCCAGTGCTATCGGATACCACGGAATTTTCTCCTATGATGGAAATCTGAATACCGACATCAGACAGAAGGGACACGCGGTCGGGGTGAATTATCTCTACAGCAACCGTGACTGGCAGATAAACGCCCGGGTGCACGACCTGTCTGAACATTTCAATACCGAGATCGGATACCTGACCCGAACCGGCATCACCCGTTATCGTTTGGGCGTAGTCAAGCACTTCTTTCTCAAAAAGGGGATCCTGAAACGGATCGATCCGATGCTGAACAATCAGTTCATCAGGGACAAGCATGCCGGTGAGTGGGAAAACGCGAACGGATTCTATACGAACCTGATACTGACGCGTAACTCGATTTTCAGGGTGGGATATATTTATTCCACCGAAATCTTTAACGAGGAGAAGTTCGAGACAAGCGGCTACAGCCTCATCGGCCAGAGCCAGATAATGAAAGGATTCTTTTTTTCTCTTTCCTGGGCCGGCGCAAAAAAAATCCGCTATATAGAGGATCCTTACCAGGGCCGGGGGAATACCGGCTCCGTCTCGCTGATCTACCAGCCTAATAAATACCTAAATTCTACCCTGTCGCTGGTGTACAGTGATCTCTATCGCGAGGATGACAGCTCCAAGGTATTCGATTACACCATCATCAGAAGCAGAAACACGTATCAGATTAACCGCTATCTTTTCCTGCGGGCCATTGTGGAATACAACAGTTTCTACGAAGAGCTCACCACCGATTTCCTGGTTTCATTTACCTATATTCCCGGTACCGTGCTCCATTTCGGCTACGGTTCCCGCTATGACCGGATCGAGTGGAACACGGATCAGTACATCGAGAGCGACCGTTTTCTGGAAACGCAGCGGGGCCTCTTCTTCAAGGCCTCCTATCTCTGGCGCCTATAATAATCAGACGGTATTATAGTAACCTAACAACCCGGGGTGAGTTGCCCCGGGTTTTGTTTTTAGGTATCCATGACAAAAATTTATATCCGCGTTCTCGCTTGGGAGATCTGCTGATAGAACATGGAAGAAAGATGAAATCCAGGATTGTAAGAATTTGCTTTGGCCGGGAGAAGGTCCCGGAACCATGAGCGGCAAAAAGGAGATCTTAAATACGGTTGATGACATGCTTGAGGCGTTGGATGTCCTGGATCCGGAATTTCAAGTTTTTCCCGCAGTATGTTTCGAAATACTTCCAGCAACCCCATCGCCTTCACGGGCTCCCGCCCGCTGGACGTGAATTACCAGGTGGAGATCCGGCGGCCCTGAACTTCATCCGGATCATTCGACGACGATGCATTTTTTCATGAATACGTCCCAGTCGGTCTTCAAACGGTAGAAATAGATCCCCGACGGCAGTTCACCGGGATCCCAGCCGATGCTGTGTGCGCCTTCGCTGAAATGTCCGCTGCAGGGAACGGCGACTTCCTGTCCGAGAAGGTTATACACGCTGATGGTCACGTCCGATTCATAGGTAAGGTAGAATGGCATCTGGGTGGCAGAGCGAATCGGATTAGGGAAATTCTGATACAGGGCCGTCCATTCCGCCGTTTCGGGCTCCCACCCGTCTTCGATGACCGCCGCGTATTTCATGGGTACATATCCGCTGAGATCGTACAGTGTCTTTATCTGATAGCACACATTTTCGGTAGTCCCGTTGGAGTGCACAACACTGAAAACCCCGGAATTGCTCCTGTCCACGATCAGCATCACATGTCCCGCGACTTTATCCGCTATGTCTCCGGGCCGCACCTCGGACCAGCTCTCCAGAGGTTCCGAGATTTCCGGGAGTGATCCGGTCCAGTGTTTCACCGGCTGGTTCCAGGCGCGGGAGACGAATCCGCTGCAGTCGACACCGACGCAGTAGGCGTCTCCGGGACTGACGGTCTGGGGATCATTCCTGTCGCCGTAGACGTCTCCTGCATAGCATTCCGCTTCGATTCGTTCCCTGAATATATCGACATGGGTGAATCCTCCCCATTTGTAGGGAGTCCGCTTCTTGGGGCCGACCGTCACCCAGGCAGGCGTTTGAATAAGGGCACCGTCCGGAAGGGAGATCACTTCATTGTTGCTCGTATTCTTCTCTCCGCATATCCATTCGACCTGGACATACTTGTCGGCATTCTCCATGATTGCACTTCTGCTGATGGGATCGAGTACCGCCGGCCCCGGCACAGCTTCACTTGGTACGCTCATCCTGTCCCATTCCGGCAGATGATCATTATAATGGTACTCCTCCGGCGGTGCAGGAAAAATTGTCTTCCGGAGGCGGGAGTCCTGGCGAAGCCGGTAAAAAATGATCGATTCCGGTGTTGTGAGCGCGTGATAGAGCGTGTTTTCCCTTATGATAAGATC
Source organism: uncultured bacterium (assembly GCA_964621645.1). GTDB lineage: Bacteria > Zhuqueibacterota > QNDG01 > QNDG01 > JAGLOF01 > CAZUMH01. Next base: position 50,622 of record CAZUMH010000001.1, on the reverse strand, counting down.
AGCGGTCATGGGGAAAAAAGTACTGCGGGGCGGTTCGAAGGTGTCGATGATCCGTCCACCACTCATCGAGAGACGGGCAACCGTACGGCTGACTCGCAAGGGGACCTGCTGCAGGATAGTCTGGATTTCCAGGTAGAGGGAGCTGTCGGCTGTGCCGATGATCCGCATGCAGCCAAGAGGTGTACTGGAGGAGACGGGGATAAAGGTGCTGTCCGGGCCGGTGTAGACTCTGATTTCGCCGCTGAATTCAGCGGTAATGACCGGAAATGCCGATATTCCATTATCCAATGCCCACCCGCGTATCCGCTCTCTGATTTGACTGCCCGTCTCCAGCGGCTGTCCGTTCCGGGAAAGCGGATAGGAGTATCCATCCACGGTGAGGGCATAAAGTGTTCCATTCCGCCATTTCAGCCGGGAGATGAACCTGATTGAGGGATTGAGGGGTATCTCGGTCCGCTGACCGCCTTCAGCGTCCATTGTCAGAACCCTGTCGCTGAAGCGGACAAAAAACCGGCTGCCGTTCCAGATGAAATCCCTGGGGTGGCTGAGTAGGGGAATTGTCTGCAGCAGCAGACCATCTGGGATGCGGTGGATAGTAATGCAGTCGGTGGTAATACAGAGCAGGGCGACCCGGGCCTCATCCAGAACGCTGAACGCGACGATACCGGCATTGCCGTCGCTGCTGCTGCGGATGCGGATATCAGCTGCTGCCGAATAATCCAGTTTGAGGAGGGTGCTGACTTCATGCCCTGCCCGGCAGAAGTGTGCCGAGAGGAGCATCAGGATCAGGGCAGCCCGATAAGGGAGGGAGCGAACCTTCAAGTGGTTATCCTTTCCCTGCCTGCAGCTGGCTGCTGCAGGATATTTTTTATAAAGGATATCTTCTGCAATACATTACGGATGTCCGGATAAATTCCCTGCCTCCCGAATACTCGTTTGAAAAACCGGGTACATTATTCACTTCGAATCCAACTATCTTTCCATCCAAAAAGAATAGGCCCCCTCATCCAGAGGGGGCCGGCTGCAACATTGCTTTTGTTATTGAAGAATCAAGTCATCACGTTATTTCATTACTCTGGCGGACACCACCGTGATCAGCGAGCCTTCCAGAGCGTTATCGTTGGAGGCTCCCAGAATCATCTTGCCGCCGTCGGGAATGTTGACCGTAGTGGCGATCTCGCTGCGGATGGGCCTGACAACTTGGACCTGGAAATGATCCAGCCTGATGACATCACCGCTGAGATTGAGGCCGCCCCGTATCTGAAAGCTGGGAAGCAGGTTGACTTTATCCATATTTGAGGAGGTCTGGATGTTCGCTCCCTCCACCCCTGTGGCGGTCGTTCTGCCGATGATTTCAAAAGTGGTGAATTTGAAGACGGATTCCAGCTGTTTCGCCAGATTATTCAATTCCGCCGGAATTTTCGCCTTGCCGCCGCCGTTGCCGCTGGCCTTGACCAGCATTACTTCCACCCAGATCTGCTTCGGGGGGACATCGTAGGTGGCAATGGTCTTGGCGATTTTGGCCAGTTTCTCCTGATTGGCGTAGACCGTTATTGTCTGCAGGGAAGGAGACATCGAGACCTTATCATGGCCAGTGGCATCACTGAGAAAGGGCTTGATAATTTCCAGGATATCCTGAGCGTCGCGGTACTTTATTTGAAAGGTCCGGGCTTCAGGGGCATAATTTAAGGAAGGGGTGATTTTTTTCAGTGAGATGGAAAGTTCCTTGGATTCGAATTTTTCCACCACCAGTTCTCGATACTCCTGCTGATACTCCTTTTTACTGAAAAGGAAGATCACGATCTGGTTTGGCTCGATCATCTTGGCAGTGAATTCCCCCTTGGCGTCGGTCATTGTCCCCATCTCCGCTTTATCGCTGCCGGTGTAATGATACTTTACCAGTACATTCTCAATCGGCTTTCCTGAATCCTCATCGATAACGGTGCCGCTTACCGTGCCGTGATTGGGGACCTGGGTCATGCCGGCCGCCGCAGTCAGCAGCAGGGCCAGCAGTGTAATTACAATGATGTGCTTTTTCATGATGTTCTCCTTATCTGAAATTTACGATTTACTGTCGTCCTGGAACAGCCAGACGATCCGTACCTTGGGATCTTCTGTCTGGATCGTCATGACGGTGGTATTGGGTGTGAACACTTCTTCCACCGCCGGCGGTTCAATTTGCTGCGATGCCAGGGATCTGTCCTCAGTCAGTGACAGCCTGTCCCTTCCGATCAATAAGATGATCAGGACAGCGGCCGCCGCCAACGCCGCTGCTGAGGGCCAGTGCTGCCAGAGGGGCCGGGTGGGATTCATTCCGACGGGTTCGGCTACTTTTGGTAGATTGGGAAGGATGACCGGCCAGAGATCGGTCCGGGGAAGTTCCTCCCGCTGTTGCCGCAGCGCCTCCGCTGCCGCCACTGTTATCCTGTTCAGATTCTCCAGTTCCGCCTGGCAGGAATCGCAACGCTTCAGGTGGTGCTGGACCAGGAGGTTCTCCCAGCGGTGCAGTTCCCCACCGCGATAGTTGGCCAGCCTGTTTTTAGTCCATGAGCATCGCATCGTTTTTATCCTTCTTTTTAGACATCTGGGCCAGTTCAGGATAGTTGATCCGCAGGTGAGCCTGCAGGCCTTTTCTGGCGTGAAAGAGGTGACTGCGTACCGTACCGGGCGGACACTCCATGACGTTGGCGATCTCTTTGCAGGAAAGACCTTCCACTTCTTTCAGTATAAAAGCGGTTTTATGGAGGTGATTCATCCGGTCCAGTCCTTCCATTATTTTCTCCTGCAGGTCAAAACAATCCAATGTCCGGTGCACCGTCTCCGGCTGTCCGGTTTCTTTGATGCTGTCGAGTGTGACGGTACGAAAGCGCTGTTTTTGTTTGAGCCAGTCGTAGCTGGTGTTGACCACAATGCGGTAGAGCCAGGTATAGAACCTGTTTTGAAAGCGAAAGCCCGGCAGGTAGCGGTAGAGTCTGATGAATACTTCCTGGGCAATATCCCACGCGTCCACGGGATTTCCCGCGATGTTGCAGGCCAGCGCTAGCACCCGATGCTGATAATGGAGCACGATCTTTTCAAAGGCTGCCCCGTCGCCCTTCTGTGCTGAGGTAAGAATACTTTTTTCAATGTCACCACTCTTTGTCACCATCTGTTCTTTCCGGTTTGTCCAGCCTGACCGCTTTCCCCGCAGCGCTTTCACTATATGATACCCATATTTTACAAGAAATGTTGAAAAAACGCCCGGCAATTTTCAGATACCGGGCACAGCGATTAATTTTTCATTTTGTAGTGTACGTTGTTATGATTATCGGTGAAACCAATCCGGAATCTCTCAATAATACTCTGTATTGAATTGGGACAGTCCAAGTACATGGTTAACAATTTAAGGGATTCTTACATTTCAATTTAGTTAATCGGACTGTATCAGAAGTCTCCCTTTAGGATGAGATATCTTTTTTGACGGGGCAAAAAGGACCAAAAACCCCTGGCGCGGCTGAATAGCTTTTCACAGGTGCGTTCCCATTCTTCGAGTCTCCATGCCCCATCCCGGCCCCCGGACGCTGCTTTTCTCTCTATACGGCGGCCCGAAAATGAGACGGGCCGCCAACTGTTTTCATTTTTACGCCGGCCCCTTTTCGGATGCGGGTGTTTTACGGTATATAAAGCGGCAGCCGCGCCTTCGGGCCGAAATCAGGCCCGAAATGAGGTATATTTCTTTTTGGCAACAACGTTTCTGTAAATGATTCTTTATGGTACAGTCAAAGACAACCCTCGGCTTCAGAAAAATCGCCTGACATGGTCACTCGGTCATTTCCGATATTTTTTTTAAGAATAGTATTGAATAATCGGGACGGGCGATCCCTTGTTTCCCCTGTCCGGGCGGCGATTTTCCTAATGCCGGAGAACCCGTCCCCACTCAACCAGCAGATGAGCTTTCCCATGGTATGAGACATCTTTTCAGGGCATTTGTTCAAAGCATCCCGATTTTTTCATTCGCAAGTATTATTTATTCAGGCTGGTGTCAGTTTGATTTTGTATCATATCCCGCTATTGGGTTTGTTCCTCCAGTCTCTCCCGTGATTCAAGAAAATCATCGTAAATCCGTTCGGCGACTCTTCCGGCGGCGTATTCCGCCAGGTTTGCAAATCCTTCTACCATTTGCTCTTCCGTCAGTTTCGATAATGCCGCTGCCGTGATCACGTCGCCCAGCCGTTCGCTGAAACCGAAAATAGAGCCGGTGATATCCATGCGTTCATGGATGTTTCGTTCCCAGATCTTCAGTTCCTTCTCATTGTCGATCATACGCACGTTTACATCGATTAAAAACTGGACCTGGGCTGTCCATGATTCCGCTTCTATGCCGTATTTTTTAATGCGCATCACGTAGACAAAATCCGCCTGCTCGCGTTTTTCCACCGGCCGCATCTCGAGATGGCGGCTGCATTTCTGCAGGGTCCGGTACCGTATAATCTCCGGAATATCCACCTGTACCATGGCGCTGTCCAGTTTCCGCTGCGCTTTCTGGGCCTCGACCTCCTTGGCGATGTTGGTGCCGGCCTCGATCAGCGCGGAAACGATGTTTCCGCTCGGAGCGAAGAAGGTGTGAGAAAACACCTGAGCCCGCGGCGCCGGGGACATCTCGGCAGCAGCTGTGGTATTTTCCAGGGTGTACTCATGCAGCCGGTTGGTGCTGCAGGCGGTGAGAAGCAGCAGAGAGAATATCGTCAGGCACACCAGTTTTGTCGGGATGTTCATAGTCACTCCTTATGGGTTGGTGATGACAAATACAATCATTCAGCGAGGGTCAGTCCTTTTGTCCGTTACATAGTACCCTTTCGGTCGGATAACATCTTCTTTTTCATTCATTTGGCATGTGGATTAATAAATAAGAAAGAATCCCTAATCGTGTCTATTTTAGGAATATTGATCTTTAAAAGCAAGAAAAAAGACAAGCCTGGTGGCCGACGCCAGGCGGTAATTGAGAATTCCCTTGCGGAATACCCATCTCAGTCGTATGTTAATTCCATCTAACGGGTAGCCAGGTGGAATTTACGCCCTGGGGACTGATAATGCGCACGAAGTTGAAACTACTCTTTCTCTGCAGCGGTAACTCTTGCCGCAGCCAGATGGCGGAGGGCTGGACCCGTCATTTGAAAGAAGACCGGATCGACGTCTGGTCCGCCGGGATAGAGCCGCGGGAACTGGATCCTCTCGCCGTGAGAGTCATGGCCGAAGCCGGAGTTGATATCTCGGAGCAGCGCTCCACTCATGTGAAAGAGGTGCTGCAGATCCCTTTTGACTGGGTTGTCACGGTATGCGATCAGGCGCGGGAGAGCTGTCCTGTTTTTCCCGGACCGGTGAAAAAACTGCATAAAAGTTTCGCCGATCCACCTTTTCTGGCCAGGTACGCAAAGTCAGAAGAGGAAGTTCTCGGCATCTACAGAAAGATCAGGGATGAGATCAGGGCATTTATCCAGACGCTGCCTGACTCCCTGGAAAATTAATCCCCGCTGATCCGGATTGCTCCCACTGTTTTGAAAAAGTGTTAAGAAAAATTGTCTTGGATAAAAATCCTCCTCATAGTAATTTTACCCTAAGCGGATTTACTGAAGTGAAGCAATCCGGCAACTTCTAAAACCGGAAGGAACGGGAAGGGAATCATGAAGGAAATGTCCACCGTTGAACCATACGAAATGGAATTGACCGTACAGGATGAGGATATCGATCAGCTCGGTCATGTCAATAACGTGGTGTACCTGCGCTGGGTTCAGGATATCGCCATAGCCCATTGGTACGCGGCGGCCACCGAAGAGCAGAAGACCAGCCTGCTCTGGGTGGTGGCGAAACACGAAATAGAATACAAACGTCCGGCGGTAAAATCCGATACTTTGGTGATTCGAACCCGGGTGGGCGAGGCCACTCACCGGCGGTTTGCCCGGCACACGGAAATACTGCGGAAATCCGATCGCAAACTGCTGGCCAAGGCGGTTACCTACTGGGTGCCCATCGACGCCGAGACGAAAAATCCGGTGAAAGCGGGTAATGACGTTTATGCTATGTTTTCTACTCAGAATGGTGATATGGAAACCTCCTAAATTCTGGATTAGCTGTCAATCCTCTACTGTGGAAATCTCATAGTAACGACTACCGGCGAGATTTTTATATCCACTGCATTATTTGCTTTATTTCGATTATCCCTTAATCCATATGTTCCAGTGGATTGTATCAGCGATTTCAAACTCAACTGCTCTGCATACTAATAATATATCCGGAGGGTGATCATGAAAATGTCCAAAATTCTTTCCCGGTCTTCATGCTCAAGGAATATCTTTGTCATTATACTGCTTTTCGTAATGGTACTGGCCGCGTGCAATCCCATGGAAAAGGAGTGGAATAGGGCGATAAAAGAAAATACAGTTGAAGGATATGATACTTTCATGGCTAATTATCCTGACAGCAAATATCTGCAGGAAGCCCGGAACAGAAAGGCGATGCTGCTGCCCAATGTCGTATTGCAGCAAATAGATAAGAGTGTCATCCATACTTCTGCTAATGTATACGGTATCCCTGAGAAAGTAAAAACCGAAGCCGGGGTATTGCTTGCCGAATTTCTCACCAAGGGAGGCTGGATCACCGGTCTGAACGCCTATTTTTATCTGGACAACAGGGGAGCCAGGGGTGATGAGGTCATAAAAGTTACCTATGCTGATGATCTGGGAACCAGCACGGCCAAGGAAAAGAATATACCATTTGCTGATTCGACATCGTATACGGTGAAAGTAACGATCACATTCGAATCCAATGTCAGTTGGATGGCAGCCTCCTATGGTTCATCGCGGTCAAACACAGTCACGATAATTCTGCCCACTGGGAAGAAAGATTCCTTCGCGACCAGAATCCCTTCCTGGGAAGGGAGCATCTCCGGTATTGAAATAACAGAAAATTGATTATTGACATTGTAATTTTTTCTTTAAAAAATATCAGGAGTGCAAAACCGTTTACTGTCCAAATACAGGATAGTATATGGAAGAAAAATTTGACGCTCGATGCTTCACCAGCGACAGGGCCATCATCACCTATCTGTTTATCGCCAAGATTTTTTTCCACCTGCTTAATCCTGAATACGGCTATTTCAGAGATGAATTGTACTATCTGGCAATCGGCGATAATTTTGACTTCGGCAATCTGGATATCCTGCCGCTTACTCCCTTATACTACAAGCTGATCACCGCCGTTTTCGGCTATTCCATCAAGGCCCTGCATTTCGGCTCTTCCCTCTGCGGCGCTTTCTCACTGGTCCTGGCCTGCCTGATCGCCAAAGAACTGGGCGGAAAACGGTATGCCGTCCTGCTGACGGGATTATCAGTATTTTTTTCCGGCTACCTGATATTCGGGGCTCTCTTCACCTATGACTGCCTCGATTTTCTCCTGCAAACCTTATTGCTGTATTTATTGGTTAAAATAGTCAAGGGGGATAAACAGCGCCTCTGGATCCTGTTCGGATTGGTGCTGGGACTAGGGCTCCTGAATAAATTGAGTATCCTTATATTCGGCGCGGCGCTGTTCCTCTCCCTGTTGCTCCGGCCGCAGCGGGTGTATTTCAAACGCGTGTGGATCTGGCTGGCCGGGCTGATCGCCCTGGTTTTCTTGGTGCCCTTTGTCATATGGCAATCTCACCACAACTGGTACTATCTCAATTTCATAGCAGGGTATTCCGGCGGCGTGGCCTATCAGGCGTCATTCCTGGAATTCCTCTGGGGTCAGATACTGCCCAATAATATTTTCGGGATGCCGATCTGGGTGACGGGACTGATCCTGCTGCTTTTTTCCTCCTCCTGGAAACGATATCGTCTGTTCGGGCTGATGTACGTGATCGTTTTCTTCCTGGCGTTTTTCCTGGGAGTGAAATTTTATTTTACCATTCCCATGTACTCGATACTGCTGGCGGTGGGCTCAGTCCGCATAGAAGATTATTTGCAGAAGCGCGCCTGGCAAAAAAATAAAAAACTGCTTGCCCATATCGCTCTTCCCGTCCTGTATGTTATCTTGAGCATGCCGCTCCTGCCCATGATCGTTCCCCTGCTTCCCGTCGAGCAATTCATACAATACGCTTCGGTCCTGGGCGTGACGGCCGGGGTGCGCCATGAGAACACGACTCTGGAGCGGCTGCCCCAGCATGTCGCCGACCGCTTCGGCTGGGAAGAGATGGCCGATCAGATCGCGGATGCCTATAAAAAGAGCTCCCGTGAGTTGGATGAAGATATCGGGATCATTACGGAGAATTATGGTGAGGCCGGGGCTGTCCATTTGTTCGGGAAAAAATATAACCTACCCGAACCGATCTGTTTCAACAGCTGGTTCTATTTCGAAGCGTTGAGACACCACCGGTTTAAAAATGTTTACATATCCATCGGATTGTCCCCGCAACAGCTGTCCAGTGTATTTCAGGAAGTAGCAGAGCTGTCCGTCTTTACTCATCCCTATGTCATGCCCTACGAAAACAACGATCCAATTTGCCTCTGCAGAAATCCCAGATATGATCTGAGACGTTACTGGCTGGTGCTGAGACGCATCGATCCCGGTTTTATGAACGTGCTGCGCCGGGAGGGGGTGGAGGCGGCGGTTTCATACTACGATCGATCCCAAAAAGCAAATCCGGCCGTTATCCTGTTCACGGAACAGCAGATGAACACCCTGGGGTATGACTATCTCAACAGGAGAGAGGTGAAAGAAGCCATCGGATTGTTCCTGCTCAACGTGAAGGCCTATCCCGATGCGTTTAACACCTATGACAGCCTGGGTGAAGCGTACATGAATGACGGGCAGTATGACGCGGCGGTGGAAAATTATCGGAAATCACTGGCGCTCAATCCCCAGAATTCAAACGCGACAGCAAAACTGGAAGAATTGGCGAAACTGATGAAGGGGGGTGAGGGGAAAGTCGGGAAATCCAACTGACAGAGTGGTGAGTTACTTTTCCGTCCCAAGCACAGCTTGAGGGGAGGTGATATACTCGTTCATCTTTCTGAGAATACACTTTTTTTAAGCCAGTACCGATAGGATAATGTGCCTGCAAGGATAACAAGAAGTTGTACTGAGACCTCAAGCAGCGGCATTCCCTTTCCGGGTATCTTTCCTATCAGATACAATGCTAAGACAATGATTAAGTAGAAGATGAATTTATTTATATTATCAAGTCTCTTTTCATAGGTTGTCATTGTTTCTCCAGATCTACAGTGAACATGTGTTTAACCGAATGATATTGGCAGTTACTATCAGCTCGAGAAAAGAGGCCGCGGTTGTGGAAATTTTCGTGGCATTATATTGAGAATGGGAAAGCGATAAGGGAAGTTAAAAAAAGGTCTGAAACCGCAAGAATTTTTCATAGGCGGGCATATTTTGTCAAACCGTAGATAAACGGATTTTCAATTATTTCAGAGTCTAATTAAAAAAAATATATAATGGCTGTTATATCTCCGCAGAGGCATGAAATCCTGCTGAACAGAAAAAGCAGATTAATCAAACCATCCTTGTGTCCTGCGACAGATTCTGACAAGCATCAGCATGACAGGAACTTCGATCAGAACTCCGACAACCGTTGCCAGGGCCGCACCGGAAGACAACCCAAACAGCATAGTGGATGTCGCGATAGCGACTTCAAAGTGGTTGGAAGCGCCTATCATGGCAGCGGGAGCAGCATCCTGATATTTTAATTTCAACAAACGGGCGAGACCATACCCCAGCCAGAAAATGAGATTGGTCTGGACGAAAAGCGGAATAGCAATCCATAAAATTGTAAGCGGATTGGAAAGGATAATCTCTCCTTTAAAGCTAAAAAGCAGGATCAGGGTGACGAGAAGTGCGATAATGGTAATCGGAGTCAGGATATGAAGAAATTTTTCCTTGAACCATGTAATTCCCTTAACGGCGATGAGCCATTTTCGGGAGAAATATCCTGCAATCAGAGGAAGAGCCACATATACGGCAATTGAAAGAAACAGCGCTTGCCAGGGAACCGGCAGCCTGCCGATCCCGAGAAGAAATCCGCCGAGGACTCCGTACAGCACCAGCATCGTGAGGGAGTTGATGGCCACCATTACCAGAGTGAGTCCATCGTTTCCACGAGCCAGATATCCCCAGACCAGAACCATGGCCGTACAGGGCGCGATGCCGAGCAGGATCGCTCCCGCCAGATAGCTTCTCCAGAGAGGCACCTGCAGCATTTTCACTCCTTGATGCAAAATAACGGTTCCGGCTCCATGCCTGGCTCCAACCGGTAAATCCAGCCCAAAGGGCAGTTTAACCAAATCGACTGCTTCAGTGCCGATCAATCCCCTGAAAAGGACACCGAGAAAAAAGAAGGCGATTGCATACATTGTAAACGGTTTGACCGCCCAGTTTAGAAAGAGCGTTAATCCCACCGGCTTTCCGTTCTTGCCTGCCCGGATTACTTCCTGAAAATCGATTTTCACCATAATGGGATACATCATAAAGAAAAGGCAGATCGCGATGGGGATCGATACCACAGGTGCATCGCCGACATAGATAGACATGTTATCCAGCGTTGTCGCCACGGAAGGGGCGATTTTCCCGAGCAGGATGCCGAAGAGAATGCAAAGCCCCACCCAGATTGTCAGATAGCGTTCAAAAATGTTCGTCATTTTTCTCTGTTCACGGGATGCGGATTCTGAACTGTTCATATTCCATTCTCCTGTGCAAGTTGAATGTATGATGTGTTATTTCATCTCAGTCTTTCTTTACCAGTCTACCGTATTCTGGCAGGTTCAAAGCCGGGAAATCATCCGCTTATTCTCAGGCAAAATGAAAAGCAATGGGAAAGATGAACACCACGACGGCCATCCAGACCATGAATCCCACATAACAGCAGGACTGCCAGACTTCCAGCCGGCGGAAATCCCTGCCTTTGAAGATGATCCCGCCGAAGGTCACCGCCAGTCCGGACAGGTTGATGAAGAGAAGGATATTTTCACCCAATGCGGCCACTTTATTCGGGCTCAGCCCGAACTGACTGAGCCGGGAAATGATGGCACTCATGGCGAAAACGTCCGCGAGAAGTGTGACCAGAATCAGGATAAACACCAGATAGTCGGAAAAGAGGGGCTTTTCTGAATGATTTCGCGCCGAAAGGGAATAGAGCACAAGCCCTAAAACCAGAACCAGGAGGAAGTCAAAAATGATCAGAGTTTCCCTCTGAACGGTCAGATTCAATCGTCGCCCCAAAAGCGCGGCGACGAATCCGCTGATGAGCAGCAGAAACAGGGGAGTGAAAATGTTTGCCAGCACGGGAGCCATATTCTCGATGAGCGCTTTCTTCTTCTCCACCAGATAGACCGCCACAACCGGCACACCCAGACCGCCGAACACGACGATATATTCAAGAATGAATTTATCGGGCCTGATGTTCAGCGTTTCGAACAAGGCAATAGTAAACATGGTAAACACACCGATACCGAGGTAGCAGAGCACCGAGTAGATGAAGAATTCACCGCTGAAGGTGATGTAATTCATGCGGCCGGCGGCGATCTCCTGACCTGGACCGTAGAGCCGTTCAAGAACCATCCAGAGCAGAATGATCAGATGGATACCCGCCAAGATTTCAGTATGTCCCGCGCCTGTAAAGGGAAAGAAATTGACAGCAAGGAAGCCACCGAGGCAGATTATCGCGAACAGATAAAAACCGGTCCCCCAATTTTTTTTCTGAATAAGGAACCAGCCGCCGATCACAGGGATGAAAAACAGACTTAGGTTCCGCAGGTAGATAAGACTGTCGGATTTGTTGCTGATCCGGTACCCGAACAGATCGGGGATTTTCCCGAGAAATCCGGCAAGCAGAGCGAGACCGATAATTATCCAGATATCGCGGCGGGCAGCTTTCCTTCCGCCGGGTTCGGAAGGAGTGAACAGGTGCTTCCACAGGGACTGGGCGTTGATTTTGTAAAACTCCCGGGAAAGGGCATCGGATTTGCCCAGCCGCTTGATGCCGATGAAATACGCTTCCTCCGCGTCCAGACCGTTTTTCTGCAGCGCGTCGATTTCATCGCGAAGATGTGTTTCCAGTTCCTCCAGATCGTCAGGTAAAAAACTGCCGCGCGAATTCAGATAGTCTTTCCAATTTTTAATTTTCTGCTCTATGTCGAATTTCATACCTGCCCCCATGACCTGTTCAGGGTCGAATTGATAGAGGTCCATTGCTTCTTAAGCCGCTCCAATTCCGCCACTCCGGCCGGAAGGAGGCGATAGTATCTCCTGCGTCTGCCCTGTTCTTTTGACCAGTAGGATTTGATCAGTTCCTGTTTTTCCAGCCGATGCAGGACGGGATAGAGCATCCCCTCGGTCCATTCCAGGGTCTCCTGCGAGAGCCCGCGGACGCGCTTGATGATCGCGTATCCGTAGCTTTCTTCCTCCCGAAGCACGGCCAGAATAAGCGGAATCGTCGAAGCGGCGATCAGTTCTCTTGTAAAGTTGTTTCCCATACCTAGAGGCATTATACATAATTCAATTAGGTATTGCAAGTGTTTTTTTATTTTTTTCTCCGTTCTATGGAATAGTGACTTTTCGTTTATGACCCTGTCAGGGTTCCAGACCCTGACAGGGTCACTCATTAAAGCGGCGCCTCCCTGAACGAGCAGTAAATCGATGCCCTTTCTTCTATCCAATTTCCGCTATAATTCTCTTGCGGTTTCTTGATAATATTACTACAATACTGAACCGGTAAAGGGGCTTAATCCTAAAACATGGAGTATTACTATGCCAATCTCCAACTTATTCAAACCAAAATGGCAGCACTCGGATCCCGCAGTGCGTATCGCTGAAATCGACCGCGTCGACGATCAGGAGATTCTGGAAAAAATTGCATGTAGCGATAACAATGCGGATGTGCGGAAAGCGGCGGTAGCAAGAATGACTAATCAGCGCGCTCTTTTCAGCCATGCATCATTTGACAAGGAGACAGATGTGCGCATCGCCGCGCTCGATCATATCACCGATCCGGGGTATATAAACAGGCTGGCCAGAACAGCTTTCCAGGGAAATACCACTGTCCAGATCGCCGCGATTGAAAAAACTGCAGATGATGGCGTCTTAGGGGAGATTATCGAGAACGAAGAGGATCCTTCCGTGCTCAAAGTTGCTGAGAAAAGACGGCAGTCGCTGACCGACACGGAAAACAGGTTGCTGAAATCAGCTGAGATGATGGCCGTTCTGGATATGAAAGTGCCGATAATCGATGATGAGGCGATGTTTTCCAGAATTGTTCAGGGAAGAAATATACCGGTCGGACTGTCACTGAGTCTGGATGAGTTCGGTGATATATACGGGAGCCTGCTGAACAGCGTACCGAATCCGGGAGGCGGTGGATTCAATCCTTTCTTTGTCAGCGCCGCGGACGGCCCCTGCCGACTGTTCTGCGCCGGGTGTAGCAAGCTATATCCGGGATCGTTTATTTTCGGTCTTTCCGCCGCCGATGCATTCCGGGGAGGAGTAGCCATTGGGGGCAATGTGGAAGCAGGCAAGGCCCGCACCTGTCCCGATTGCGGGGAAAAGCAGGTGGTAATTGTCTATCAGCCGGTGGCTCGCGATTGAAATGATGCGCCCGGTGACGAAGCGGCCTTAATACTGACGTTACATACCATTCACGTATTTATTGGGCCGGCACTTTGCCTCTTGATACGCTCCTCACAATATTCCGCTTCGCTGTAAGGAGAAGATTTCCCTTGCTTCTTTCCTTATAATCAAGTATAATTTATTAATAACAGTTCTCCCTTACCTTCTTATCTTCTTCTGTTTTTCTTTTTCAGGGATCCGGAGGTGATGAACAATGATCGGCAGGACTATTTCTCACTATACAATCCTTGAAAAACTTGGTGAAGGCGGAATGGGCAGTGTTTACAAAGCTCAGGATACCGTGCTTGACCGAATCGTCGGCCTCAAATTTGTGACATCAGCGGCACCACTGCAGGATGAGTTGAAGGATAGACTGGCCCGGGAAGCAAAAATTCTCGCAACGTTGAATCATACGAATATCTGTACAATTTTTGACTTCTGTGAGTCAGACGGACACCCATGCATCGTCATGGAATATATTGAAGGATGTGACCTTCAGGATCTTATCGAGGATAAGGCAATGCCCGCAGATAAGGTCCTGGATATTGCCCTGCAAATCGCTGAGGCGTTGAGTGCCGCCCATGAAAAGGGGATCATTCATCGTGATTTAAAAGCCGCTAACATTATGGTTGATAAGCGTGGTCGTGTCCGGGTTATGGATTTTGGGATTGCCAAGCTGTCCATGGGTTCGCAGTATACACGTTCGGGTATGACGCTTGGAACTGCGGCTTTTATGCCTCCGGAACAGGCGCAAGGGGGGGAGGTGGATCATCGCAGTGATCTCTACTCATTCGGTGTCATTTGCTATCAGATGATGACAGGCCGGCTTCCCTTCTATGCGGACCATCAACTGGCTGTCATGTACGCCATTGTCAATGAACAGCCAGACCCTCCCAGCGAAATCAATCCTGATATTGATCCGGCCTTCGAGGCCCTGATCCTGAAAGCCATGGCCAAGGATAAAGAAAATCGTTTTGCCAATGCCGGCGAAATTGTCAGTGAAATCAAACGAATAATAAAGGGAGAATCCAGCGGACAGGCCATAAAGTCCCTTGAAAAGGGAAAGACCATCAGATCGGGACTTCCTCAGCGGATAGATTTGAAAAAGACGGCCCGCTTTCTTGTTCCCGGCTGCATTATCCTTGCTGCCGCGATAGTATATCTGTTTTTATGGGGACCCTTTTCACAGCAGGCCGGGAAGAAACGTCTTGCCCGTCAGTATGTTGAACAGGGCCGGTCCCATATCTCGGCGAACAGACCGGTTGAAGCCGTCTCAGCGCTGAGAAAGGCACTGGCTTTCGATCCCGGCCTGGTCAGGATTTGGAATCTGCTGGGCACCGTATACATCAACACCGGCAAACCGGACTCGGCATTTACCTGTATACAGAAGGCAATTGCGTTGGACAGCACCTACGCACCGGCTTATTACAATCTTGGATATGCGCTTGAGAATCAACGTCGCTACGATGAAGCCGTCAGAGCGTATCGTAAGGCCGTTTCCCATGATCCGGATCTAACCCTGGCATACAGCGCACTGGGGAATGTTCTCATCGAGCTGGGGCGGACTGATGAAGCTATTCCCATATTGGAACATGCGATCGAACGAACCCCTGACACCCGGCTAAACGCTATCATCCAGCGTCATCTCGGTGAAGCGTATTTGAAACACGGTGAGACGACAAAGGCAATTGGGTGGCTGAAGAAATCCAATGCCGAAATGCCGGACCAGACGGAAACCCTGCGTCTGACGGCGGAAGCGTTCGAAAAAGCGGGTTTTGCGGACTCCGCTCTTTTCTGCTGGCAGCGGGTGGCAGATCTTGAGACCGATCCCGGGCGGAAAACAGAAGCCGTGCAACAGATGCGACGGCTCAGGTAATGGGAAGTCAATACGATGAAAGAAGGCGGGCGTGAGCCCGCCTTCTTTCCCGATTAAGGACGCCTTATCCGTAATAATCCGCGCTCGTCCACGTTATCCCCATTCAATCATTTAATCAAAATCATCTTCCGGAGTTGCGTGAAATCGCCCGCCTTGACCCGATAAATATAGATGCCTGAGGGGACATCTCTGTTCGCATCGTCCCGTCCATCCCAGACCACTTCGTAAAATCCGGGATATTTTTGTTCGCTGACCAGAGTGCGCACCGGTTCCCCCAGAATATTATAGAGTATCAGTCGAACATCTACGGTTTTCGCCGACACCGCCGGGATGGTATAGGCGATAGTTGTAGACGAATTAAACGGATTGGGATAGTTCTGTTCGAGCGAAAAGGTCTTAGGCATCTGTTCTGTAAGCATGAGGTTTTCTTCTTCAGGACTGGCTGAACTGCCGCTGACCAGGCTGACGATGATATCCTTGACCCGGTTCATTAGGTCTTCACCGATGCCCGCGGGAATTATCCCATCATTAATAAGAGCCTGAACCTGATTGCAGAAGGATTCCAGAATATTGATAGCGGTTTTCGTTTTGCCCTTTGCGAGCTTATCCAAGGCGTTGTTCAGCTTGTTGGTGAGGGCGTTGGCCTGGCCGCTGTTGATGAAACCATCCACCTGTATTTGGTGAATTGTGCTGAGGGTATGTTTGATATTGCTTTCAGGCGTACCGAACAGATCGATTATCGTAACACCACCTGATCCTGAATTGGCCACGATGATACGTTCGCCACCGCTGTCGATCGCAAGCCCCATAGGCGCGCCGCCAACATCGATTGTCTGGAGTAACTGCATGGAAGCGATATAGGGATAGCTGCTTCCGGAACCTCCAGTATCACCGCCATACGTCAGCTCATAGATGGATAGCTGATTATAATAATAATTTGTAGTATAAATGTGTGATCCATCGGGTCCGAATTCAACATCATGGGCCTCCTGCTCGGGATGGATATTGGCAATGACCTGATAAGGTGATGCGGTATTTTCCATCATGTCGATGAGCAGTATATTCCCGGCCATGGTTGAGACAACCGCGAGCATGCCGTCGGGACTGAAATCAACATCCCGTGTTTCGGTGTCCGGCTCCACATTGGCAATGACCTGATTGTATGTATCACTAGACGGATTGGTATCGAGTACAATGATACCCATACCGGTGATTAACACCCGAAGTCCGTCAGGGCCGAACTCCACATCCCGGTTTTCGGAATCGGTGTCCACGTTGGCGATGACATGGTTATACCCGCCGCTGTTCTCATCCACATCGATGATGGAAATGTTGCGGGAAGTATAGTTGCCGACATAGACGCGTTTCCCGTCCGGTGAAATTGCTATACCGGCCGGATTGATCCCCACGGGAATTGTCGTTTCAACCGTAACATCAGCCGGAACCGCCGTATTCAACACGGAGATGGTATGCGAGGCAAAGTTGGTGACATACGCTTTTTTACCATCCGGGCTTACCGTGATTTTGACCGGGCTTCCGCCGACAGATACAGGTTGTCCGATAAAATCACCATTCGCCACATCAATAACACTGATAGAGTTTGCCCCTGTATTGGTGACATACGCATAAGCGCCGTCCGGTGAAAATTCAACGTCCTGATTGTCCAGCTCACCAGGCACATTGATTGTATCATATTCGTCAGGAAATCCTGAAGGCTGAAGGACAGTAAATGAATAGGCGTTGCTGGTACTGCCGTTAACCGTGACTTCGAGCGGTCCGGTGACGGCGGAAATGGGGACGGAAGCGGCCAGACTGGTTAAGGTTGCGTCAGTAACCGCCGCTGTTATGCCGTTGAATGAAACGACGTTGTTTGCCGGATCCGGATCGAATCCCTCACCGGAAATAACGACCGCTGTCCCCTCCGCACCTTGCGAAGGATTGACATACGCGATTACAGGCGTCTGTGCCTCAACCGCCGTGGTGAAGGTGCTGATATGGCCCGCGAATGCTTCCGGGGGTGATGAGGCGTCCTGAATCGCGGACGTGAGTTCGATCGTATATGTCAGTCCAAAATCGAGATCCTCAAACGGCCTGAAAACCACACCGGCGTTGTTGTTCAGGAATTCGAAATTGCCAGCAATCTGCGTGCTGCCTTGACGCAGGATAAATGAGGAGGGATTTACCGTCGCAGGATTGATCGGTTCGGAAAACTCCGTGAGCACTGTGGTCGTGACGCTGACATTGTCCTGGCCAGGGTTGGGTCCGATGTATTCGAGAAGGGGCGCCGCTTGTGCCACAGTCGTGAAACTTGAGGAGTAAGGAGCGGATGACAGTGGATTACCAGACAGATCCGTGATGTCAGCAGTTAGTGTGACGGTATAGGTCGTCCCTTCCATCAGGCTGTTGACCGGATCAAAAGTCACGGTCGATCCGGACTGATTCAGAGTAAAAGAAGCCGGCACATCGGAAATGTTCGCCGTGCTGAGGGTGAATCCGGCTTCCAGGGTGGAAGCGTCAACGGGTTCGGAAAAGATAACAGTAATATTTGCTGTCGGGAAAATGGAACCCGCGCCGTCAGCCGGTACCACACCGGTCACCGAAGGAGCTTCGATATCAGCTGGAATGGTCGTAAATGTCGAGGTATATTCAGAACTCAGCCCGTTCCCGTGAAGGTCCGTTACACCGGAGGTGATGTGGAGGGTGTAATCAGTCTCATGCTGAAGCAGTATGCCCGGTGTCAGCAGCACTTTCTTGTCGTTGTCCATCATGGTATAGTCCATTTGGCAGTTCACAGGATTTGGGCCGACGGACAGGAAACAGGTGGAAGCACTGATGGTCGCCGCATCCACGGGTTCTGAAAAACCGGCGAGTATCTGGGATGTGACGGCTATATCGGTGCTGCCGGAGCCCGGTGAAACAGACAGCACGACCGGCGGCGTCACATCCCGATTCGTGAGAATGGTGATCGGGCCGGCGGGTCCTCCGGCCGATACCGTGACGATAGCCGCGATATCTTCCACTTCAGAGACGCCCTCAGAAGTGCCGCTGTAGTATTCCTCCGGGAAGTCGGTTATCTTGGTGATCGCGTAGATATAGGCGCTGATATGCGCCGGACGCAGTGCGAAGCCGCATACATCACCATCCAGTGGTTCCACAAAAACTGTATAGTTGCCGGGAAGCAGGCCTGGAATGGTAAAGTCACCATTGGCATCCGAGTATGTGTGTACCGAATCACCGGTGGCCTCGCTGATGGCATAGACCAGCGCGCCCGCTATGCCGGTACCCGACGAGTAACCATCCTCGATTCTCCCCGTAAGCGAGCCATAGGTAGCTGAATAGGTGCCTGTTTCCGGATATTTGGAACGTACCCAGGCCATATCATCGGTTTCCAGAGTCCTGGCATTGATGTCGGAGCCGATCATGAAAAACATGGTGGCGGTCTCTACGCCGCTGTGTACAAGGCCCAGCACGTGGCCGATTTCATGGGTGGTGACACTCTGGATGTCGAAGTAGCCCGGATCGGTATCCGTCTTGAAGTTGTATTTGTAGTGCGTGGTCCAGTAAGGATTATATACGATATCCGCATCGATGATTTCCGCGGGCAGTCCGGCCGCATCCATGCGAATTGTCTTGGCGGCCACTGCCAGCACGCCTGGCGCGAAGAGGAATTCGTTATCCGTGAAGGTAACAAGGTTAATACCGTCATTCGCGTCGGCAATTGAATAATCTGGAGAGGTAACTGTACTGAAGTTCACTGTGCATTCAGACACAGCATTCCATGTCGCAAACGCGGCCTCAACAGCGGTGATATCACTGCCGTCCCCGATCGTCGGGTCACCCTGGCTGTTAATGGTAAATGTCATTGCTGACAGATCCAGTAGCTGAGAAGCCGCGCCGCCGCTAACCTCTGAGAATTCCGATGTGTTGCCTGAAGGATCCGTGGCAGTCATGGAAATGACCTGGCCGGCTGAAGCCGAAATCGGGAAGGTGAAGGTAAATGAAACATTCCCGGATCCATCAGTGGTCACCGTCTCAGTCCCCAGCAAAGTCTCACCGTCACCGTAGCCTGATTCGTGTGCCGTTTTACAGGCAAAGCACTGAATGGTATAGTCGGTGTTGGCTGCGCTGTTGAGAGAACCGTTAATAATGGCAGCATCTGTGGTGAATTCCACTGAAGATAATACCGGGAAATTTTGGAGTTCATTGGTACCGAAATCGGCATCGCCTGGATCATTGGGTGTTTCACCGTAAGGTGTGCCATCCAAACCGAAATTCAGGTCGATCCCAAGACCGACATTGGCGTATATTGAGTTGGAGAATATGGCATTCCTGTAAGGTGGACTGGCCAAACCCCCTCCTCCAAAAGAAACACCAGCTCCATTGTTAAAGGCAATGAGATTTCCACTTCCGGGTTCCAGGCCGCCGATCAGGTTGCCCCATGTGTACGTTGCGTAGTGGATGCCGCTGCCGGTGTTGGGGAGTGACTTCAATCCTGTTTTGTCAGTTCCGATGTAATTACCCTGCACGGTATTGCTGTGAGATAAAGTGACACCGGTACCATAAATATAGATCCCATGCTTATCATTGCCGGAGATCAGATTGCCCTCTCCCGCATTCTTGCCGCCGATATGGTTGTTTGCCGCGAGCCGTATTTGAATGCCCGACTGATCATTCGGAACCGCTTTGGTCCCCGTGATGTCTGTACCGATATAGTTGCCCAGTATGTTGTTTTCTGTTGCTCCGAGTTCGATACAGATTCCATTCTGAATATTCCCTGAAATGATGTTCCTATCAGCCGTTGTACTCCCTCCAACCGTATTGTGATGACCTGTGATATTGATCCCGACAGAGGTGTTGGCGAGTGTTGCGTCACCTGCGGCATTCAGACCGATTATGTTGCCCTTGATGGTATTGTTGTGAGCATCTGAATTATGCAGGGTAATTCCATCGCTTGTATTCCCTGAGATTAGATTTGCACTGACAATGTTATTAGGAGCTTGTATATTAACCCCCTGCAGGTTCCCGATGGCAAGACTACCACTGATGTCCGTACCGATTTTATTATTCAACACCGTATTATTGGCCGCGGCGGCGCCTGCGATACAAACACCTGCTGATACATTCCCGGAAATAATGTTGTCGGGCCCGATAATATTATTGACGCAGTTGTTTGATATTTGAACGCCGCACTGCCCGTTTCCAAGAGCCGCCTGGCCATCAAGATCCAAGCCGATAATGTTCCCCAGCACCTGATTGTCATCTCCGCCGGGATCACTCATAAAAATACCATCGTAACCATTCCCGGAGATAAGGTTGCCCTCGCCTGGCGCGGAACCACCGATGAGATTGGAGGAGCAACCGACTGCAAGTGCGAATCCTCCATTACCCAGTGCTGTTCCTCCTGCAGCATCTGTCCCAATGAAGTTGCCCTGAATGGTATTACCGCCGTTATCCTGAAGCACAATGCCTGCCTGTCCGAACCGGTTGATAGCAAGTCCCCTGACAGTGGAATTCCCGGCAATGATGACCAGACCACGCTGATCAGTACCTGTCACCCCGGAGCCATCGATCTCTATCAATGGTGTTCCGCTGTAGCCAGCCTGAGTCTTGCCATCAATAATCACCGCATCCATGACAACAGGATAGGGAGTGGCCGGCTGAAGGGTATGCACTCCAGTACCGGAAATATTAAAATGGATGTAATCGATCCCGGGCCTGGCATTGGCCTCTTCGAGAGCCGCACGGAAGGTGCCGTTACCTGCGTCAGCAGCGGAAGTAACCACAATTGGATCAAAGAGGAGCTGTACGGCATCGGAGGCGTTACGTAATTCCGTGATGCTGTCTATGTTATCGCTGCCTGCAGCCATTATCAGGGCGGCGATGACCTGCCTGGATTCCCCCGGCTTCAGTGTAATGGGACCGGTGGAAAGCATAATGCGCCGGTCCGCTTCTCCCGCATCCACCCAGCCGGTACCGGTTACCGGATCACCGCTCAGGGGAAATGTCGTTGGGGTTCCACCATCCATGAAGGGTGAACCGTCCGACTTCAGACCCTGCATGTAATTGTAGGCCTCCTGGGCGTTTTGAGGATCGTCAAGGGGAGCTGAACCGCCTATTCCAGTATGATAGGTGAATGCCTGGATAGGCGTTGAGAGAAACGCTCCGCGCAGCATGTCGATGCCCAGAGCCGGCGGGGGTGTGCCGTAGCCAGGATTGCTGTCATTGGGGTCATCAAAATTGTCAGCGTTATAAAGATATCCAAGGCCGCGGCTTACATCCACGCCCGCGAAGTCGTCCATGTAGTAACCGAGGTCCGGATCGGCCCAGACCGAGATATAGGCGTTTTCCCAGGTATGGCTACCCTTGTTGATTATTTTGTAGACGAAGAACACGGTATTTTCCAGCGCGGTGGAACCCGATCCATAGCCGTATACGGTCTGTTGCACTTCGACACCCAGTGGCGCCGTGTTAAAAACCGTATGCTTGCCCGGATCCATATCGTTATACACGGAAAAGAGGGTCTGGTCTCCCAGCAATTTGGGCGAACCCCAAAAAGATGCCGGAGCACCCTGATCCAGAGGCCAGACATCCCAGTCTCCGTCTCCGGGACCGCCGGTTTTGTACATGCGGTATATCGGATCCTCCGGATCCGCAGGCGTTCCGTTGATGATAGGACCGGGGCTGAACTCAGAGCCGTTGTAATTGACGGCTGCGATGCGGATTTCATTTCCAACGAGAGCCCCTATCCGTATCCCCATTGAGTAGAGCGCCGTTTTACCGCTGCCGATCGGCCATTCCAGACCTGCAGATGCGGTAAAAGGATCATACCCGGCAATACCGGTACGCGAGGTCCATAATCCAATTTGATTCACGTCAAAGCGCAGGACGGGGACGGACTCTATGGTTGCGGATACCGTTTCCGAGCCCCCGTTATAATCTATGGCGATATCGCCACTTAGGGATCCCGCATCCTTTGTACGAAGGGAAATATCGAAGCTCTCGGTCCCATAGGGAGGTACATACATAACAGCTGTTCCTTCGGTATTGGCGCTGATGTTGCCCCACATAATGCCAACCAGCGGATTCTCACTACCATTGGTGATGTCAATGGTTCGGGTTTTCCATTCATACGCCTGTTCGATGGTGCCAAAATCGATCGAGGGCGTGTGGGCGGTGATCGCCGCATCCACATCATGATGGTCGATGGGATTGAAAGTCACGAAGGGTGTGTTATACTGCACAATGAGGTGATTGTTGTTTGACGTATAATCTCGGGCCGCCTGAAAGCCGTTGATTTCTTCAATTCCATTGAATTTCCAGTATCCAGCCAGACCGGTCTCAGTTCCCGTGAGCTCAACAGACATATCATTCTGAATATCAACCTGATCCCGGGTAATATTCCAGAGACGCACCTCATCGATGAGCCCCGCGAAGGCCCGTCCGACCAGGCGTCCGATATAAAGCCCTGTGCTGCCGGACCCAATATCCGTCTCAATAAATACACTGCTTCTTTCAATGCCGTTGACGTACAGCCGGAGATAACTGCCGTCATAGGTTCCGGCCAGGTGGGTCCATGCAAAGGCGGGAATTGTCTCTGAGTAATCCGTCTCCATGGCACTGCCCGCGGACCCGTCCGAAATCCCAAAATAGGGAACGCCTGCGTTCATATGAAGCGAATAAGTATAAGGGGGATCCGGATCGGGATAGACCGCGGGCCGCCGGACGATGCTATATAACGGTCCGTCTGCCGAAAAAGGATACACCCAGGCCTCAACCGTAATATGGTCCCCCGAGATCTGATATACAGCAGGATTCGCAGAGCCCGGATCTATGGGCTGGCTGTCAGTTATGCGGATTCGGCTGCCATTATTCACCGTCAGATTGCCGTCAAACATGGCCGCCTGATTCTGCGCGAAAGCCTGTCCCGTCAGGATTATACATATAAAGCCCGTGATGGTCAGGAAAAACATCGCACGGGCCCTTTTCGATTTACTATGGGAAAG
The DNA here is from genome assembly GCA_964621645.1 of uncultured bacterium. Classification (GTDB taxonomy): domain Bacteria; phylum Zhuqueibacterota; class QNDG01; order QNDG01; family JAGLOF01; genus CAZUMH01. Next base: position 27,120 of record CAZUMH010000001.1, on the reverse strand, counting down.
CATCATGATGCACCTCGCTTTTTCTTACAAAGTTCGCCGGCTATTTGTCCTTCACGTAATTTTTTACGGTACGGATAAAATCATCGAGCTGTATCCGCTGTCGGTCACCCGAAGGAGACTGCGGTATGATCGCTTTCCCCGCGTCGGGATTGAACTCAAGCACACCGCCCTGCAGGGAGCTGGCTCCGGATTTCTTATCTTTTACAATCCTGAGCTTGCCATGATGGGCGCCTGTCACCAGCAGTTTTCCCGATGGATGCTTCCAGATAAAAACCAGCGATTCTTCGCCTTCCTCAAAGACCGGCATGTCAGAGACCTCGTAGAGAATATCACCGACCTGTCCCCCAGGAACGGTAATCACCGCCTCAGCACCGAGATTCCCCTTGACATACTGACCGGCCTGAATGGTTACCAGTGTGTATATTTGATTGTGTTTGTCATTCCATGCACTCTGTTTGCCCGTGCATTTTCCCACCAGGATCGCTGTAGATTCGTCAGTCAATTCCTGGATGGACATTTTTTTAACCTGTGCGTTTGCTTCAGCTAGACCAACGATTATCATAGCGATCGCAAAGAAAAGAAACGTCCTTTTTAATAAGGTCCCTTTTCTCATTATAGCCTCCTATTTGTATAAATTAAAACAAGACAATTATTAAGATTAATTAATAAACACATTATGTAGATAATTCTGTATATAGAGTAATAGAACGATGATCGTTTAATGTCAAGAAAATGTAAAAATAATGTAAAATATAGCGTATCCGCGTTTTATAACAAGCAGAGGAGAGAAACTCCCACATAGAACCAGGCTCGTTTGAGGTCGCAGAAATCAGTCTGTGAATGAGATGCAAAATCAGTTTTACGTATGAGGAAAGAGTGTCCAATCAAAATACTACTATTCCAATACAATATTATTAATTGCCAAATGTCAATAATTATGACGAAAATATAACATATATGACAAACAATTCATTACCACTCAGGTCACTCCCAGTTTCCCGTCAGGATAAAAGGCGCCCAATAAAAGGGATGGCTGTATGATTCGTGCTTCATCAGGGCGAGCTTCGCTAATCGGAAGGCCTCCACTTTATCCCGGTTCTTCTTAATGAGTTCTGAATACAGCCGCTTCATCAGCACGGCTGTGGAAGCATCGGAAACCTTCCACAGGCTTACCACCACCGAAGGGCTTCCCGCGAACATGAAAGCCCGGGTCAAGCCGATAACACCCTCTCCCCGGATCATTTTCCCCAGTCCTGTCTCGCAGGCGGAGAGCACGATCAGATCGGCATGCAAGTCGAATTTGCATATTTCATCTGTTTGGAGAAATCCGTCTTCCCCTGAGGCGGTCGTTTGGGGAAAGAGGAGTCCCGAGAATTCAGGATTTCGTTCGTTGATAAGGCCGTGAGTGGCAAGATGAATATAATCAGCTGTTTTCAAAGCGGGAGCGGCCTTTAAATTTTCTTCGGTCGCCTTTTCCCTGAGCAGAATCGTGGTGTTTGATTCAGGAAACAGGACTCCAATGGACCGGATCTCATTTCCGCTGAATTTAAGCCGTTCGTACGATGTACCGCCGGAAAGTGTGGCCGGTCCCTGTCTTACCGCCGAGTCAATCGCAGCTTCGAACACGGGATCCCCCATGGCGAAAAGAGTTCGAGCCGCCCGCGGTTTTTTTTGCTGCCGTCTCTGCATTACATTTACCAGGATACTGGCTGACTGTCCGTAACCAACAGGATTACGTTTTATCAGGTAGGGAAGATCAGCATATGAAGCGCGTTTTGCATTCCCGGGCTCCTCACGCAACAGCACCTCAAACGGTAACAGATGAAGCACACCGTCCGGGGCGATGATCAGCCGTGTATTCTTCCCAATAAACTCTTCAGCAGGTTGAACAAGCGCCTGGTACAGCTTATGGCTCGATTCAATAAAGAATTCAATCTGCGTCTCTTTTGGGTTTTCGAGAGCGTAACGCAGGACTTCGATCTGATTCTGGAGAAAATCCCTGTTCGGCAGGATATACTGTCTATACTTATTATACGATATGGCCCAGAGCGATGAACTGCTGTCTCCGAGGAAATAGGAAAGCATCACGGTCTTTTTATCGAGTATTTGCGTCTGAACCTGCTTCAGGGTGACAGGTTCTGTCACCGGCAGCGCTGCAATACCAGTATCTGGCCGGGCTTCGGTAAGCAGGTCAAGCAAAGCCCGTGCTTTGCTCTGCTCGGCAATATGGAAGGCCTGGGCGGCGTAATCCGCAGCAGTATCCTCGGATGTCATCTTGCCGAGCAGATGAACGATCGACTCATAGATATAGCGCTGTTGGGAAAAATATCCGATCTTGAATTCATCTCTATTTAGTGAAATACGTTGCTGTTCAACCAATTTGAGAGCACGGTTATAGTAATCCATGGCTTCATCTAACGCACCTCTCCGTTCATAATTATCGCCGCTGCTCAGCAGCGTGGCAACTGACAGCTCTGGTTTGCCGAGATCCTCCGCCATGGGGAGGGCCTGTTCCAGCAGTGTGAGGGCCTCATCGAGTTTATTTTCAAAGTTCAAGGTATTGGCCAGGTTGTTCATATTAATCGTTACAGCCTCTTTATATTTAAGCGTTTGGCTTTTTTCCAGAGCCTGCCTGAGATACATTTCAGACATTTCGAGGTTCCCCATTTCCTGATATGTGGAACCCAGATTGGTCAGGGCGTTGAGTATGCCTTCATCATTCTCCAGTTTTATAAAAAGCGCCAGAGCCGCTTCATACAGCTCAATTGCCCTGGTCTCCCGTCCCAGTGTCTTGTAAAGGATGCCGAGATTCATGGTTCCGGTGGCAACACCCTGCTCGTCGCCCAGTGTTTTCATCATCTCGACATATTCCTGATGATATCGCAGGGAGGTTTCGTAATCACCTACCTTTCGGTAGATATTTGCCATCACATTGAGTGTCTCCCCGGTACGCTTCTGATCGCCCAGTTCTCTATGTAACGCAAGCGCATCATTCAGACAATCCAGGGCCTTGATATACCGGCCCATCTCCTTCAGGACAATCCCCGCGTTGTACATGGCAGTAGCGGCCCAGCCCTTATGGTTCAGGGACCGGCTGACTTCCGCAGCCTGTTGGTAAGCGGAAAGTGCTTTGCCCAGCTCTCCCAACCTTTCATAGGCGATGGCCAGACGCGGAAGTGTTTTGGCGACATTTTCCATATCCCCGATGACCTTCCGGACCACCAGTGATTTCTGGAAATTTTCGATCGCCTTATTGTATTCCTTGAAAAATACATAGTAGACCGATCCGATGTCACTGTAGCTGTTGCCGATAAGCCGGCGATCATCTACAACCATGCGGATTCGAAGTGCTTCCAGAAAAGAGGCAAGCGCATTGTCTTTATCACCCCTATACCAGTTGACGAAACCTATACCGCCGAGAACATCCCCTTCGCCCCGCCGGTCTCCAATCTTTCTATAGGCTTGCAAGGCATCTTGATACGCTTGCAGGGCCTGATCCCGGGTGGCTTTTGCTCCACGCAGGCGGGTGCCCAGCGCATTCAGGCTGTCCGCTACAAGTTTATTTTTTTTCTGTTGATCCGTCCATGCATTCACATAGTTTACGGCGATGGTCAAGGACTTTTCGCCGTAGATCCGTTCAAATGTTTCTGCAATCCCGGCGGCATGTTCCTGCTTCCGCAGAGAGCCTTGTTTATCTCTATCCAGCCTACACTGGATACTTTCATTGATCAGGGTTTCCACCACCGGCTTGACCCATAAACGGTGTCCTTTAACCAGTGCCTCAACCTCGATCCAATCGTCCGACTCGCATGATTCAATCAATGCTTTTCCAAAGGTATCCTGTGAGAGCTCCGGGGAAGACTGCGCGAAGATGCATGGGGATAGTATGATAAAGACAAAGAAAACGCCTGCCCAAGAAAGGCGGAAACTGTCAGTACACATACGGTCGGCTCCTGATTGAGATTTGCTTAAAGAAGAGATTGCGCTTTGTCGTAACGATAACAATGTCACTGCTTGACGGTTTTGGTCAGCCGCAACGCTTTGTCGAGTTCAAAAATGGCCATGTCCTTCTGACCGGTTTTGCGGTAGAGCCGCCCCAGGATTTCATGGGGGAGAGGAGATTCAGGATTCGCTTCAGCCACTTTCCGGAACGCTTCTATCGCATCCGCCAGCAGACCGTTTTTTTCAAAGTAAGTGCCGATGATGGTGTAATAGGTCGCGCATTCGTTCTTCTGGTCAAACATTTTCAAGAGTCTGGCCTGATATTGGTTCATGGTTTTCATTTTCTGCGCCGTTAGCACTGAAAATCCTATCCTTGGAGATGAAATGACATCGATCAGGTCAATGCCCTCCACCGTCCAGAAATAGGAAGCCCCTCGCACCAGTGGTTTTTCCTTTTCGGGGTAGGCCAGTGACGTCGTTTTTGTCTCCTGCGACCACACAGGACCCTGGCTGTCGAACAGGATTACCTTGTATGATTCAAACAGTTTTTTGGATGTCCATGTAAAAGCAGGGCGGGTATCGTCCACCAATGTATTGCACGGTGCGGAAAGAACGATCTCAGAAGCAGCCGGACCGCCCCGGAGTCCAGCCAGGGCATCAAAACCGCCTTCGTCATCATGCTGCACAATAATCGCGGACAAGTCGGCGGCAAGTTCAGATCCAATTGTTCCGATGGATTCGCCGTGTTCCTTCGCCGGAGAGGGACCTGAGGAAATGGTCATGGAACTTGATGGCCCGAGACTGATTAGATTGCCATTTGAGAACAAGATAGAGACACGTCCGTTTTCTGAAGTGTGAATAATATCTCCGTTATGAAACTGGGTCCCCCACATACAATTTTTTAAACCAGACTGCCCCGCTTTTTTTACCTGAACAGTGCCATGTAATTCAGTGACAAGAGCGATGCAATCTTTCTCCTGGTTGAAAACCGTGGATAAAGGGATGATGAACAGCATTATTGGAACGAGCATTTGCTTCCATGAAATTGACATAACGCTTGCCTCCTTTCGATAATGAAGGAAACAATATCCTGCTGTAAATTGTGATCTTTATATAAAATAGGGAAATATCGCCAAAAAGTTGGTTTCTTTAGTCATAAATATAAATCAGTTGGGAACGATTCGATCCCTTAAACTATATTCGGATGCCGGAGGATGAGGCAACGCAGTGTGCTGTATGTGGTATCTTAGGAGGATTAATGAGGCCGACTCGTATGCGGATCCGTACGTAATCATAGTGACAATTTATCACTCCCATACTGAATTCAGCAATGAAATTAAATCTATTAATTATATGAAGTAAAATCAAGTGAAATTTAAATACTGCCGAATGGTGAAACAAAGGGAGTAGACTCAGAAGGTAGTGTATCAAATCCCGGATTGCCGGAATAGAAAAAACATCCCTTATACGTATTGGACGTAATTGGCGCCTCCCATTCCGATCGTTGGGCTCCGGGGACTGCGTCGCACCGACTTTATCGTGGCTCGCAGGAGCAAGAGCAGAACGAGGTTCGCGTTAAGCGAAAACGTTAATACTAAAATATCTTTAAAAAATATTTTCAATCCTCAAACAATCTCCCTATATTATATATCACTTTAAACCTCTTTTATATCAGCATTGAATTTCATCGGGTCCTTGTGAGGTCCTCTATGAAGATTTATTTGAAATTAAGTCTGTTTTGCGCTTTACTGCTGCTTTTCCGTTGTTCTCACATCCAACCATCTGAAGAACAAAAGTCCATTATCGACCTCGACAAACTCGACAGCAAGAAATTACCGTATAAGTTCCAGCTGGTAGACGTAAAAACGTCTGAATCTCACATAGCTGTTGACCTGGACGGCGACGGAACGGACGAGTTCGTTCTTGTGCAGGATGTGCCTCTGGAATCACAGGCCAGTAATTATATTCTCATTGAAGAACTTGAGCGAAATAGAACCATAGCCCATCTGCCGTTTAAGGGAAGGATCAAAGTACCCTTGATTGATGACCTGGATAACAACGGGACCAAGGAAATTTTTATGTCCCTGGCAGCTCAGGATTCTACCTGGCTGTACATTCTGGATAATAAAGGAAAGACACTTCTAAAACATCTCGCGGCCGTACGACCAGTACATGTAAAAAATGGATGGGAATGCCTGGTAATACCTGAACATTTGATAGATATTAACAAAGATGGACATTTAGATTTAATCTACCGGTTGCAGACCGGGAATGGGTACCAGCCGCGGGATATTGTCGCGTTTGATATTTATAATAATAGAAAGATTTGGAGCTGGGCTACAGGGCAGTATGTCATAAAAACAGCACTGCATGATCTTGACAATGACGGAGAGCCGGAATTGATTCTTGGCTCCAACGCTCCCGGTAATAGTAATTATTACAGTGCCGGAAATCCGATGATACATGGCACCGATGATACATCTTCGAGAATAGATGTGTTATCTCTTCATGGCAAACCGCAAGAGGGAAAACGCCTGGGCGGTCAATGGTCCGAGATGAATTTTGAAATTTGTGATCTGGATGGTGATGGCGATGCAACAATAGTGGTGATGTTTTCAAGTCATAACAAGAAGAAGGAACCCAGTTATATCACTATATGGGATTATCAGAACAACAGATTCGAACATCTGAAGAAACTTGAAAAAGAATCTTACCTCCATATTGCGTGTCTCAATGTAATGGACAATGGTATTCGTGGAATCATTACTGGCTGGGAAGACGGGACAATCGAGATTCGCGGGCCCGATCTGGATGTATTGAAATCGCGGCAGTTCCCGGGATTAACACAGCAAAACTTCATCACCTTTGATATCAACAATGACGGAGAAAATGAAATTATTGTCTCGGGTAAGAATCGGGACAGGTTTGCGTCGTTTGTTTTGGACCGTGATTTGAATGTTGAGGCGCTCTGTGATAAGGATATGCGGGTCGATCAAATTGTTGATCCGGGATATGGTGAAGATAAGTTGCTGCTGACATTTGGGTTTCTGGATGTTCGAAGGACCACCCAATTGTATGCGATCAAAAGACAGTATAGTCTTCCTGTGACAATTCCTTGGACTGGGCTGGTGACAGGATTTGTATTGGGAGGATTATTCATATTCATTCTATCAAAATCAGATGCGGGAAAAGCGCAGGATCAAGCGTATCGGAAGATTCTCGATGCCAGTGGATTGCCGGCATATATCGTAGACGGAAAAGGGATCATCGAAGAGATCAATCAACGGGCATGTCTTCTGGTCGACACAATCCGTGATGAATCGGTCGGCGCGCACTACAGTGCCGTTTTCAAGGCCGACGCATGGCGAAAGCTTAATGAAGTAATAGAGAATGCGCTTGCGGGTTCGGCGACGATGATCACCCAGGAACTGTCAATCACTGTAAAGGGCATTCAGTCGGATTTTATACTGTCGGTAAATCCTTTGCGTATCAGGGATAATCGTTCCGGCAGGCTGGTTTTGCTGTTTGACGTCACCGATCTGGCTCAGTCGAAACGGGCCGTGGCCTGGGCATCGATGGCGCAGAAACTGGCGCATGAAATCAAGACGCCGCTGTCAACGGTGATGCTCTCAACCCAGCATCTGCAAATGGAATGCGAAGCAGATAAAGGAATAAAGACAAAGCTGAATAAATATATCCAGCGCATTTACACTCAGGTGTCGCGCCTGCAGAAGCTGACGGACTCCTTCCTGAAGTTTTCCCGGATCGAAAATCCCAAGTTCGAACGACTTGACATGAACAGACTCCTGCAGGACTGGCTCGAAGAAAACAAATTCAAGCTCGGTTCCGGGATCACCGTTGAGTTGAAGCTGGCTGATGATCTGCCTGATGTCATGGGGGACCTGCAGCAACTCAAGATCGTCATTCAGAACCTGATTGAAAACAGTCTCAAGGCCATGGAGGGGAAAGGAGTGCTCACCGTGACCACGCGGCTGGTACAATCATTGCATACGAAAAATGGTGAGATGCCCGGTACCGGTGTGCAGGTTGAAGTATCCGATACCGGAAAAGGCATGGGAAAGACAGAGCTGGAGCAGCTGTTTATGCCGTTTTTTTCCAAATCCCCCGGCGGCACCGGATTGGGTCTGGTGATCACGAAAAAGATCATCGATGACCACAAGGGCACCATAACCGTCGAAAGTGAACCCGAGATCGGGACGAGCGTCTTTTTTACGATTCCAGCATAGGAAACCACGAGCATGGCAGGACATGATTCCATCCTCATCGTCGATGATGACAAGGAACTGGGGGAAACCCTTCAGGACCTGCTGTCCACAAAAGGATACACCACTGCCTGGGTGGGGAACGGCGGTGATGCCATCACCCTGATTCAGGATAGTCATTTTTGTGTCGTTCTTCTCGATCTGCTGCTGCCTGACACAGACGGTATACAGGTGTTGAAACATGTTCTGCAGTACGATCCCGCGGCGGTGGTGATCATGATGTCGGGTCACGGCACCATCGATACCGCCGTTGAAGCCACCCATCTGGGCGCCTATGACTGGCTGCAAAAACCGCTTGAGAAAGACAGGCTGTTCCTGGCAGTCCGCAACGGACTTGATAAATGCCAGCTGATGCGGGATCGCAACAGATTTCTCTCCGAAGTCAAAGAACGCTACCATATGGTATGTGTCAGCAAACGGATGCAGCATGTTTTTGATCTTGTCGATAAAGTCTCCGGACAGAATACCTCTGTCCTGATCACCGGTGAAAGCGGAGTGGGAAAGGAGCTGGTCGCCGGCGCGATTCACCTTAACAGCATCCGGGCCGCGGAACCGCTGGTACGGGTCAACTGCGCGGCAGTGCCGGAGACGCTTATCGAAAGCGAGCTGTTCGGTCATGTCAAGGGATCATTTACCGGTGCCTATTCAGATAAACAGGGGAAATTTCAGGCGGCTGACGGGGGTACCTTATTCCTGGATGAGATCGGAGATCTGTCGCTGTCAGCCCAGGCCAAGATTCTCAGAGCGATCGATAGCGGTGAAGTTGAGAAGGTCGGCGGCTCCGGGGTGAAGCAGGTAGATGTGCGGCTGATCACGGCCACCAACAAGGATCTGAAAAAACTTGTCAGAGAAAGAACATTCAGGGAAGATCTGCTGCACCGGATCAATGTCATTGAGATTCAGGTTCCCGCCCTGCGGGAGCGGGTCGATGATATTGTGCCGCTTGCGGATCATTTCCTTCAGTTTTACTGTCTGGAAAATAATGTGCAGCTAAAGCAATTGGAGCCTGGTGCCGAGGCGGTGTTGATGGCGTATGCCTGGCCGGGGAATGTGCGGGAGCTGCGGAATATCATTGAAAAGATCGTGGTGCTGGTTGAAAGCGAGGAAATTAGCGGGCAGCAAATCGCCGCGGTAATGGAAATGCCGCATCAGGAACAAATAGAGCAGGGGGGACGCACCCTCGCCCAGGCACGGCATACGTTTGAAAAGATTTTTATCACTAAAACGCTGCAGATGAATAAGTGGAATGTGACCCGAACAGCGGAAGTGCTGGACATTCACCGGTCCTCGCTGTATAAGAAGATGGAGCAGTTGGGGATAGCGGAAGTGTCGGGCAGCATCGACAGGTAATTTCATCTGGTGTCGGGGAAAGCCGACATTTTTAATAGTTACAGAAAATATTTTGCCTCGAATCTTGATAGATTCGAAGACGTGCCGGGGACCTCAAAGGTCCCCGGCACATTATCATAGTGACGCCTCCCATCCCGCTCGCTCCGCTCCCGGGACTCGCAGGAGCAATCGAATCTATTACTCATAAAAATAAAACGTCCCGAACACCTTCGGGACGTATGTGGCGCCTCCTAAAGTCGAACTGGGGACACACGGATTTTCAATAATTTCGGAGATCTTTTAGAAACAAGGAGCTCTGTAGGGTGGGTCTTGACCCACCATCCGTGAACCAAAGATAACGCATGTCAAATTACTGTTGGTAGTCTTTAAGGTACATGCGTTCAGCATATAACATGTCCAGAACTTTTATATCAATTAATAATTAAGAGTTAAGATTAGAAAGCATTGATTATTTTACACCCCAATCCCATTTTTGCGGAGACCAAACAAGATCGGTCTTTGCTTTGCTAATAACGGGCTCCAAAAAACTTTCTGTTTTTCTTAACACTTCTTGAAATGAAATTGCATCAGTGCTGCCAATTTTTCGAAGGTAAGCATTCCAAAGACCAGTCTTTAAATTAATATATTTTTCCGCATAGATAAAATGACGTTTTTCAATATCTGTTTTTCTTTTTTCAAATGTGGCCATAATAGCAGAATTAAGCATTGGCATTGAAAACTCATTATTTTGTGCGAGAAACAAGATATCATAGAAATCCTTCATCCGGCTGTTTGCCTCTCCAAGATAGACAATTGCCTGAAATTTTTCTGCAATCACTGATTCCAGGGGATACATCAGAAGTACCGGTGCCGCCAGGTCATTTAAAAAAATCGGAAACACTCTTTCCTTAAATCCCATGGGGACATCATCACCAAAACCAATGTCTATCTGTATTCTTGATTTTGTTTTCCCAAGGGACGCTATAAATTTAAATCGAATTCCTTCATATTCATCATCTTCCTTCAGTACCTCATACGTTATATTGTCAGTATTGAATATCACACAGTCCGGTAATGATATTTGCGCAATTTTTATAATCATCGGTTTTACGATTTCAACACTATTTTCAATATTGACAGCGAGCATATCGATGTCAATGGTGGGACGAAATCGTGTAATGGATTCGGCTGCCAGTAATAAACCACCCTTCAGGACGAAGAATTCCCTGTAACCGGAAATGCTGAGTCTGGCTAAAAATCTCTCCTGAAAGAAGCGGTTGAGAAGGGCGTTAAAATTTTCGCCGGTTTCTCTGGATATATTCAATAGCCTTGCATGAATAGATGCTTCCGGATTTTTTTTCCCAGTTTCAGTCAAGTTAAAATCCTATCATCGCTTTTACGGCAGGTTCGACGATATGCCTGATTTTACAAAATGTGGCTGTTTCCAATAGTTTGTTAATATCTTTTTCAGGTTGTTTGATATATGAATTCAACCCCTCCATTGCAATATTTTCCCCGATGAGATGCCGCATGCGGATCGCATCACATACCGATTTCTCCTTGCCATATATTTTTATCGGGAAAAATTCAGTATGAATCTCTTCTATATCATACTGGTAATACGGATTTTGAAAACGATAAAACCTTATTGCGAGATTGAACAATCTGGTGTTTCGTTGTGTTGGAAGAATAGCCATTTCAAGTACTGAAGGATTCGTCACAGTCAGACCGTGATAATACAAAGCCGTAGACAAACAGAATATACCTTTCGGGACTGCAGCTGCTGCATCAAAATATTCAAAAGTAAACCTTTCATCCTGAACAAGTTCGTCAGGAGGCAGACGATAGAGGCCTCGCTTGATCCTGTCAATTTTTCCCTCCTCGACAAGTTTTTTTATATAGGATGTATGAATCCCATGCTTCAGGAGATCCGCAGATTTTAAATAGCCGTGGCTTTCTTTAAATAGTTGAACAATTTTCTTTGGATGCATTATCTGCCCCTATGTTAAAAGCGCATAACCAAATTAATAAATATATGCAGTTTTAACAAGTCTTTTTTACATTACAGTAAGATGGATAACAGGTATAGCAATCACATCCTAACAGTATGCTTTCTAATAACAATTAATTCTTCTCTTAAACGAGTGTGGCGCCTCCCATCCCGCTCGCTGCATTCACGGAACTGCCCCACACGACTTCTTCTAACGACGCACATTAATTAAATCTGTCGCAATTGAAACTTGAATTCACATCTAATAAAAAGTGTCTCAATTCACAAGCAGTTTCCCGGACAATGTCCGTTCACCCCCTGAATATGTTGATTAACAGAGATGTTCTCCCGATTAAAGAAAATTCATTTGACCTATCCGTCACTTGCATTATCTTAATCGAGAAAATAATGGGAAAAATGATGAAAAATTATGTGTCACACCTCATTCCTGTTTTGGCACTGATCCTGCTCACAGCGGCAGTTAGCGCTGAAGAAGGCTGCCGTATCACGGGCCGTGTTACCGACAGCAGGGGCACACCCCTGGCGTACGCCAACATCTTCCTTCAGGGTACGATGCTGGGTACCGCGAGTGACGAACAGGGTTATTTCACGCTCAGGGCCGACCGTGGAGGAACGTTCACGCTTGTCTGCTCCTATATCGGCTACCGCACGTTTACCCGCGAGCTGCAGTTGCGAAGCGACACCGTGCTGACTGTAGCAATAGTCCTGAAAGAGGCATCCCTGCCCAGCCGGGATGTCACCGTCACCGCAAGTTCATACACCGCATCTGACGCAGATGGCGTCACTCTCACGTCCCTGGATGTTGTGCGCACGCCGGGCACCGCCGCTGATATTTTCTGGGCCGTCAAATCCTTTCCCGGCCTGCAGCAGGTAGAAGAAGGGGCCGGCCTCTTTGTCAGGGGCGGTGATGTCTCCGAGACCGCCGTCTTTCTGGACGGTGCTCTCATCAATCACCCCTATAAATATGAGTCTCCCACCGGCGGCTTCTTCGGCACCTTCAGTCCCTTTCTCCTGAAGGGTACCTATTTTTCAAGCGGGGGCTATTCCGCAAAATACGGTCACGCCCTTTCCGGCGTTCTGGCGATGGAGAGTCAGGACCTGCCTGCCAAACAGCGGATTGGGCTGGGTGCCGGGCTCGCTGCGCAATCGGCGTATTTAGCCATTCCCATTATTAGCGGCACGTTCGGTGTGTCGTTCTCGGGCAACCTCAGCAATACAAAGCAGATGTTTATCCTCAACCGGACAGACAAAAATTTCTCCCGCTACCCTGCTTCGTTCGACATTAATGTCAACACGGTTTTCAAGCCGAACAAGGCATCCAGACTGAAGCTCTTTCTATTCCGCCAGGATGATGAAGTGGGGCTTGAAGTTGATAATCCTGATTACTCCACATATTTCCGGGGCGATGGATCCAATCGGCTCTATAATCTGCAGTACACCACGCTGACAGCAGGGAATATTCTCATATCCGCCAATGCTGCTGTGAGTAATTTCATCTCCGGCACCCAGCTGGGTGTGCTGAATCTGAAAACCCGGGACAAGCTCCTGCAATCACGATTGAGCACACAAGCCATCCTCACTGACCGGCTCTCCCTGCTGGCCGGGCTGGAATTTTTCAGGATGATCACCAGGATATCGGGGACAGTACCTCTGATCCCGGAAGACGTTAATCCTGAAGCGCCTTCCATGCTGATTGACACAGATTACTCTTCGGACCGCATAGCCGGCTTCACGGAGATCACCATTATCACCCCTTTCGGATTCACCCTCATCCCCGGACTCAGGTATGAAAAAGAATCCGTTTCACAGGTGCGGCACATCGATCCGCGTATCTCCGCGGTATTTCCGCTTTTTCACCATTGCAGCCTTACCGGGGCAGCAGGAGTGTTTCATCAAAACCCCCGCCCCGAGAATTTCGATCCCTATGTCGGCAACCCGCTGCTGACTCCCATGAAATCGACCCATGCCATTGTCGGCATTGTCTACGAAAAAAATGAAACGCTGATCCGGATAGAGGCCTACAATAAAAACTACAGCGGCCTGCTTCTAAATGACGAGGAAAGCAACCTCGTCAATCAGGGGTATGGATATGCCCGGGGCCTCGACCTTTTCATAAAAAACCGCCTCGGCCGCTTCTCCGGCTGGATTTCCTACAGCTATCTTGACGCTGCAAGAAAATGGCGGGATCTGCCGGTTCTCACTTCTCCCTATTTCGATATTACCAATAATATTACCGCGGTGATCACCGCGGACCTTCCCTGGCATTTTTCCGCTGGTATGAGCTGCCGCTATGCCACGGGTAAACCCTACAGTCCCGCCGCGGATCAGTATCATACGGAACGCGTCCCCGACTATCAGAAAATGGATATCAATCTCAGCTGGCTGTACAGTTTTACCGGTAAAGACATGACTATATTTTATGCAGCAGTCTCGAATTTGTCCGGCAGAATCAACATATTCGATTATAAATATTCCGCTGATTTCCAGCGGCGGGAGGCAGTGAAGAGTTCTTTCGGACGGTCCGTCTATTTCGGGGTGCAGGTTAATTTGTAAATCATCAATCAAACCGCCACAAATGAGCATAGCGTACAGAAAATCGAAAATGGAGGAAACAAATATGAAAGCAATAACGATTATCACTTTGATTCTGAGTGCCAGCCTTTCGTTTGCCCAGGAGTCCATCGACGTTAACCGGATGATTGTTGAAGGTAAAACCGACATTGAAGCTGCGGTAGCTGCCTGGGATCTGCCTAAAATGATCACGGTCCGGGGGTACTTCGAACGGTTGCTCACCCTCGAACAGTCTCCTGAAATCATCCACTACCACATTGCCTATGCGGATTTTCGTATCGTTGGATTTTATTTTGCCGGTGACGATCTGGAAGATTCAAAAAAGTATATCAATGACGGCATTGAACATCTGGAATTCGCACTCGATATAAATGATGCCGATGCTGAAGCGCACATTCTCCTCAGTTCTCTGTACGGGAATAAAATCGCCGTCAAACCCATCCTTGGTATGACCCTGGGTATAAAGTCAGCATCCCATGCTGATAAAGCGGTGAAATTGGCCCCGGAGAACCCCCGGGTTGCCTTTCTTTCCGGAACGAACGCCTACTATACACCCAGGATGTTCGGCGGCGGGAAAGAGAAAGCCCTTCAGTACCTCAACAAAGCCGCCGGGTATTTCAAAACCTTTCACCCGGCATCCGATCTGGCCCCCGATTGGGGACTGGTCGACACCTACGTCTATTTAGGCCTGGTCAATCTTAAATTGCAAAATTATTCTGAAGCCGAAAAAAATCTGAATTTATGTCTGGAGCTGGCGCCAAACAACGGCTGGGCCCTGGAGCTCAAGGCACAGCTGCCGGAAAAAAAGAATGCCGATCAGTAGCATTTCCAAAACCGGTCTGTACCCTGCGATGAGGGTTCCCGTGAAAACACTGATTATTACGGCTGTCACCATCTGTCTGCCGACCTGCTCATGGTCGGGGGAGATCCCACCCGGGACATGAGGAATACATGCTGCAGGATCCTCTCTGTCTGGAAAAAAGACCGGCAGGTTGATCGTGATTTGTACAGGAAGGATATAGACCGATACCATCAACATAACCCATAAGGACACATATGACCAAAATATTCACCCTCAACGCGGTTTCCAGAATACTGTTTTTGCTGATAACTCCGATCTTCTTTCAGTTTTTCGGCATCGTTCTCATCTGGCACTCGATTTACTGGGGAGTCATCACGGCCGTCATGCTCATCTGGGGCATCTTCATTGTCATCTCACCCTTGTTCGGCAGATTCGGCTGCGGCTGGTTCTGCTTCATGGGGACAATAAACGATCTGTCCAGCCAGACATCACTCAGGACGGTTCCCTGGAAAAAGCCGAAGATCGTGGTAAAAATGATCTTCCTGATTCCATTTCTGGCCTCAGCCCTGACGTTCTATTTCCTGAACAAAGGACAGGGGATCACCCATAATTTCACGGTGATTCCCTCTTTCCTGCACCTGGATTTCACCGGGCACTATCAAATAGTCTGGGTGGTGGATATTACGGCAGCCATTATTACGGGATTACTCCTGGAACGCCGCTGGGTATGCAAAAACCTCTGTTTCATGGGGACACTCTGCGCTGCCGGAGCACAATTCGCCCGTCTCATACCGCTGGTCGATTTAAATAAATGCAGCGTATGCGGCAGATGTGAAGCGGCATGTCTGGTGAGAATTCCCATCACCGACTACATTAAAAATAACAGCGGCCTGGTCACCAATGCTGAATGTATTATGTGCGGTAAATGCGTGGCTGTCTGCAAAACGGAAGCGATCCGATTCGCGTTCGTCTGGAACAGAAAGCGTTACAAGAGACAACTGGATAATCACCTTGCTTTTCCTGAAAGAGAGCCATACATTTGAAAAACATCATGATCAGCCGGTAATTGCCATGAGGGGCAATGCTGCAATCAACTGCGCAAAGGAAGGACCATGTCATCCCTGCCAAAGAGAAGAATTCTTCTTAACGGATTTATAGTTTGGACATTCTGGGTACTGTTCTATATCATCCTCTTCAGGATCCAGACAGGAAGAAGCTGGGGCGCTACAATAATTTCCGCCGCCACCACCAATTACACATTCGCTGTCCTCAGCATCGCCATCTGGTACATCTGCCGCGGCATCCCTTTCGGAAAGATTCACTTTGTCCCGCTCCTGCTGATTCATTTTATTTTGGCAAACGTTTTCTCTGCGCTATGGCTGCTGATCATCTACGGCAGCTGGTATCTCCAGGTAGGTGACGAGATGTTTACGGTGGTGCCGTTGAGGGAAATTATCGGCTGGCAATATCTGCTGGGGGTCATCATCTATCTGTTGAACGCGGGAATTTTCTACATGCTCATCTATTACCGGCAGTTTCGTGAGAAGGAACTGGCGGAAAAGGAGCTGAAAATTCTTTCCCGGGACGCAGAATTGCAAGCGCTGAAAATGCAGATACATCCCCATTTTCTTTTCAATGCCCTGAACTCAATTAACGCCCTCATCAAGGAACAGCCGGACCTGGCCAGGAAAATGATGGGAAAATTGTCCGATCTGCTGCGTTTTTCGCTCGAAACCAGGGAGAAGCCTCTCATTCCTCTTAAAGAAGAAATTGACCTCATGCATCAATATCTGGAGATTGAAAAAGTCCGTTTCAGCGACCGGATCGTCATTGAGGAGCAGATTGAGCCGGGATTGGAAACATGGAGAGTGCCGGCTATGATCCTGCAGCCCCTGCTTGAGAACTCGGTGCGCCACGGCATCGCCGCCAGGCGCGGGAACGGATGGATCAGGATCAATATCGACAGCAATGATGACCTGCTCCGGATAACCGTTGCAAATTCAGTGGCTTCAGGCGGATCGAAACAGAATGACGGCGCGGGCAGTACGGGGACCGGATTGGAAAACATCAGACAGCGGCTGCATCTGCTCTATCAGGACAACTGCACATTCTCGATCCAGCCCGGTCCCGACGTCTTCACCGTAGCGATTTCACTTCCGCAGGAGAAGGCATGAATGTGATTAAAGCCGTAATCATCGATGATGAACCACTGGGACGAGCACTTATTCGGGAATATCTTCAAGGCCATCCGGACATCGTCGTCAGCGCCGAATGCTGTGACGCGCATGAAGCGCTGGAGGCCATCGATCAGCATAACCCGCATCTTCTTTTTCTTGACGTCAACATGCCTGAGATGAACGGGTTCGAACTGCTTGAAATGCTGGACGCCCGCCCGCATATCATTTTTTCCACAGCCTACGATCAATACGCTATTAAGGCCTTTGACGTGAATGCCGTGGATTATCTCTTAAAGCCGTATGACCAGGAACGTTTCAATACCGCTCTGGATCGGGCCAGGCACTCACTCGCTCAAAATGCCGCCGAACGTGACAAGACCATTGAACGACTTCTGTCCACTATCAATCCGGAACGTAAGTTCCTTACCCGTATGCTTGTCAAGGAATCAGGCAGAATCATCATTCTCAACACCGCCGAAATACTATGGGCTGAAGCGGTCGAAGACTATATTAACATCCATACCGATGTAAACGCATACCTTATCAACCAATCCATGACATCGTTTATCACAAAGCTCGATCCGGAAAAATTCATTCGGATTCACCGCTCCCATGTCATCAACCTGGAGGCGGTAAAAGAACTCCGGCCCTGGACGAACGGCAGGCTGAAATGCATCCTGGCACACGGAAAAGAGATTGTCAGCAGCAGAACCGGCGCTAAAAAGCTCAGGGAATTGCTCGGCTGATCTTCCCTGATCCCACCGCATCGGTACGGTTTCCGCCTCCCATCCCGCTCGCTACGCTCCCGGGACTGCGTCGCCTCGACTCCGTCGTGGTTCGCAGGATTTATCCGACGTCGTTCAGTTCTGTGCTTGTAAAAAAAGAAAAGCCCGGAGTCTTTTCCGGGCTTACGGTGGCGCCCCCCAGATCGCGAAGCAGACCGTAGGTCAACGCGAAGCAGACCGTAGGTCAACGCGAAGCAGACCGTAGGTCAATCGAACTGGGGACACACGGATTTTCAGTAATTTTCTTAGTTAATTAGAAACAAGCACTTACAGCTATAAATCTTACACTTACATCTCTTTTATTTGTGAGTATTTGTATCTATTTGTGCCTGTTTATACTTGTTATGGTGACATTTTTACATGCTTAATTTTATGCACTCTCAAATGAACCCATCCAAGTTTTAGGGGACAAGGTCACCGCATCAAAAACTATCTTTCCAATAATTTTACCTTCAGTCCCGACGCATGTCCCGCTTCATGATACATCCGGATAGTCGCCTTTTGAAAATCATCGTCGGCGCAATGGTATATGTCCACCATCTGTTGCGGATTTCTGTCAAATAAGGGAAACCAGGAATTTTGCACCTGAACCATGATGCGGTGACCTTTTTTGAAGGTATGCGCAATGGAAGGCAATTCGTATTTGACTTCAGTAATTTTACCCGGTATAAATGCCTGCGGTTTTTCATAACTGTTGCGGTAACGGCCACGGAAAATCTCGCTTCTGACGAGCATCTGATAGCCCTGCATGGGGACATTCTTTTCATTTGCCGGATAATTGCTCAGTGTATCGGGAAATACGTCAATCAACTTGACCACAAAATCGGCATCGGTGCCGGTAGTGCTCATAAAAAGATCAGCGTCAAAGGGGCCGACAATGGTCTTATCTTCCGGTAAGGCTGCTGTTTGATACACCATCACATCGGGCCGGCGGGCGGCAAAACGCTGGTCGTCGGTCATGTAGGCGGTGGTGCGTCTCAGGTGAACATCTTCGGTGTAGGGCACGGGGTTCATCGGATCGGAGACATATTCATCGTAGCTGGCTTTAACGGTTGGTTTTTCCATTCTGATGCTGCCGTCCGGCTGGAAATACAGCGCTTGTTCAACCACATTCTCAGGCGGCCAGGTGCCAAACGAATGCCATTTATTTTCCCCGGTGATAAAAATATCTGCTTCGGGCAATGTAAGGCTGCCCTTGTTTTTGAGGTAATAATTAAAGAACTCCAGCTCCACTTCTTTGTAATGGCGACTCGTATTGGCTCCAAAATATATATTGCCGACATGTTCCGCTTTGTTCGTAGACCATTGCCCGTGCCACCAGGGTCCCATCATCAACCGATTGGAAATGGAAGGCGGATTTTGTTTTTCAATCGCTTCGTAGGTATGCCAGGCGCCCCAGCAATCCTCTGCATCAAACAAACCGCCGACCGTCAAAACGGCAGGTTGTATGTTTTTCAAATAGGGCCGGGGGTCACGGGCCTTCCAGAAATCATCGTAATTCGGATGGTTCATCATTTGATTCCAGAATACCATCGTGTCGCCGAATGCCAGGGCAGTGACATGTTTCAAGGCGCCCAGTTTCAGGAAAAAATTATAATTGTCCTGTCCGGGGATACGATATCCTGATTGCCGCACCCGTGTTGGTTCCGGCCGGGGTTTACCGAAACTTGAGTAAAAGGAAAAGCCGTCTAAAAGAGCAAAAGCGCCCTGGTGATGAAAATCATCACCAAGAAACCAGTTTGTTACCGGAGCCTGCGGAGACACTGCTTTAAGTGCCGGGTGCGCATCTATCAGCGACATCGTGGAATAAAACCCGGGATACGACACGCCGAATACGCCCACGTTTCCGTTATTGTGCTTAACATTTTTTACCAGCCAGTCAATAGTATCGTAGGTGTCGGTACTCTCGTCGATATCCCTGTCTCCTTTTTTATCGGGATTGTATGGACGCACATCCACATAATTACCCTCACTCATGTACCGGCCCCGTACATCCTGAAAAACAAATATATATCCCTCTTCAATCAAGCTTTGCTGCATTGAAAGGTACCCGTTATACGCCTGCGGACCACCGGGTTCTATGTTATACGGCGTGCGGTTCATAAGCATGGGGTACGTCCTGCTGGTATCTTTGGGCGTATACACAGAGGTAAATAAACGCACTCCGTCCCGCATGGTAATATACACCTCCTGCTTGTCGAGACGTTCTTTCAGCCATGCCCGGCTGCCTTTTGGCGCCTCGAGGGATTTTCTGCCGAGTGCCATCGGAAAAGACCGGTTATTCTGGGTGAAGGTACCATGAATCGTTGATGAGCGTTCATCCATATTCCCGGTATATCTTACATTAGGGCCGGCGATGGAAAATTCCATCTTTCCATGGGAATAGCTGAACACATCAACAGGTATGGGAGAATTTCCCTGATCGGGGCTGTAAGCCGTCGCCGTGTATTCACCGTTTTCCTGTTTTACTTCCAGATCAAACCGCAGGGAGAATCCTGAGAAATCGATGAGCCCATGCCAGATGCCCGTGATGTCCTGAGCGCTTACCTGCACGGGAAACATGCTGATACAGACCAACAAGAGAAGAAGGAAGGTAATTGTCTTTTTCATGGTATCACCTCGTATAGTGATTGTATATCGTTAAACCCCCTGCCAGAAATATCCAGCCAATACAGAAACCCCCGGGTGAATTTGTGCGGACTTTTACTAAGGTGCCTCGTTCCGGCTAAATGTCATATAGAACCAGTCTCCATCGATCCGGTCCTCGTATTGGAGTACCAGATAGTTGGCAAGCCGCTGGTTGAAGACGTGGAGAACAGTTTCAAGCTCGTCCGATGTGACGCCGTACCAAGTATGATCCTCACCGAAATATTTCGCCCAGGGTCGGTTGGCTCGTCCCGTCATAGAGGTCTTCGACGACTCCGTGATCTCGAACTCCGCCCCTGACCACAATAGCATATTACGGCGAACACCGCGAATGATGCTTACAGACCCTGAGCTGGGTTCACCCCAACCAGGAGCAAACAACTCCGCACAGAACTCACCATATTTTTCTGCAGATTGGCCCATTGCTTTCGCGTAGGCAATCCCCGCCACGGAACGCACCATGTATTGACTGCTGGCTCGTTCCCATCGTTGCTCCAGCGTGTAAGTGGGCAGATCCATCTGGGCTTGTTGCTGGGCGATAAGTGGCATGTTGACGATGACCAGGACCAGGAGGATCAGGCTGACAGCGATTCTCATAATACACATCCTATCAAAGAATGAACTTTCCGAGGCTATGGAGAACCCCGGAGGACTAACAGCATGTGATGTTTTTTAACTGCTCCTGTGTGCTTGTGGCCTGTCAATCCAGACGCCTACCGTCTGGGTTCCCTGTTTTCACAACAGAAACTCCGCGCTGTTTTTATTATCAATCTTTAATTATTGAAGGTCCCTGGTAAAAATAGGTAACGTGTTCACCGAACGAAAACAATCTATTGAAAAGGAGTCGATCGTGAAGAACCGATCGAGGTGTATTGAATCCGTGGTCATGCTCAGGCCCGTTTCGAAAAGTCGGCTTCATCCTGGAGGGAATATACTTGGCGATGTGTAACTGAATTGATCGTAAGATATATAAACAACTGAGATATCGCAAGAAATTATTAACAATTTCAAAATTATTTTGTCTTTTGCCTTACCTTTATTGCGGTTAAAAAGTGTTTCCAGTGTAAATTTGGTGACATTTCTTTGTTAAAAAATAAATAGCCCTGAGAAATAATGGCTAGGTTTTGTTTATCTTGGTGGCGCCTCCCATCCCGCTCGCTGCGCTCTCGGGACTGCGTCGCCCCGACTCTGTCGTGGCTTGCAGGAGCAATCGAATCTATCGACCGTCAACCGACAAAAAACCCCACTTTCAGTGGGGCCTTTTGTCGGTGGCGCCTCCCAGAGTCGAACTGGGGACACACGGATTTTCAGTCCGTTGCTCTACCTGCTGAGCTAAAGCGCCATAGTTATTGTGAGGTGTTAATATACTAAGATTTGCTTAGGGTGTCAAGAGAAACATGACCGAATTTTCCAACCTTTTTCTTTGAAATCGAAATTCTTCATAGTATATTTTACAATCGGAAAATAATCCGTGACCAGAAGGATTTCAGGCAAAAGAAATATGAAGAATCCACTCAGTGACGAGATCTACCACGCCCGCAGGCGGCCGCGTCCGCCCGATCTGCGGGGCGACTATTTCCGTGATCAGACAGCCATCATCCACGCCACTCCCTTCCGGCGCCTGAAGCACAAGACGCAGGTCTTCTTCTCCCCGCGCAACGACCACGTCTGCACCCGCATCGAACACGTGCTGCACGTCTCCACCATCGCCACCACCATCTGCAAGGGGCTGGATCTGGACGTGGAGCTGGCCCAGGCCATCGCACTGGGTCACGATCTGGGGCACGCCCCCTTCGGCCATGTGGGCGAGAAGGCCCTCGATTCCCTGGCCCGGGAGTGGGGGGGATTCATCCACGAGGTGCACGGGCTGCGCGTGGTGGATTTCATCACCCGGAACGGGGAGGGGCTCAACCTCACCTACGCCGTGCGGGACGGGATCGTGTCCCACTGCGGGGAAAAGTTTGAACAGAGTTACCGGCCCCAGGAAACGGAGAAAGACCTGTCCGCGATCAGGGACAGACAGACGGCACCGCTCACCTATGAGGGCTGCGTCGTCCGCATCGCGGACAAGATCGCCTATCTGGGACGGGATATCGAGGACGCGGTTACCACTGGGCTCATCACCATCCAGGATATTCCCGGCAACCTGAAGAAAAACCTGGGAAGCACCAACGGTGAGATCATTGACACGCTGGTCATGGACGTGGTGGTCAGCTCCCGGGGCGGGGAGGAGATCACCCTTTCGGATGAACGATACCAGCTGATCTGTCAGCTCAAGGAATTCAACTACGAACGGATCTACAACCATCCGCTTCTGCTGCAGAGCGACGCCTCCATCAGCGCTCTTCTCGAGCGGCTCTTTAATCATCTCATGGAACTATTCCGCCGCTTCGGCTGGAATACAAAGGACTACATGGATTCACCGTTCGCCGTTGACCGCCATCTGGGAACATTCCTGGCTAGCCGCAGCAGATTCTATGAAAAGAAGGATCCTCCCGAGCGGGCCATCGTCGATTTTGTGGCCGGCATGACCGATATCTACGCCCTGGAATCGGCCCGTGAGGTGCTTTTCCCGCAGCCGCTGGACCGGCATCCCATGTGGTACTAATCCGCTTACATTAACAAAGGACGGAACCATACGATGAGATATTTGCTGGTGTATAATCCCCAGGCGGGACACCGCCGGGCCGAGAAGCTGCTGCCCACTATAGAAACGCACCTGAATGAACTGAAACTGGAATTCGACCTGCGGCTCACCGATTATCCGGAGCATGCCACCGAGATCGTATCCGATATGGACTTGTCACCCTACCGGGGCATCATCGCGGCGGGCGGCGACGGCACCCTGTTCGAAGTCCTGAACGGCCTCTTCGCCAATCCGGCTAAAAAGAAGATCCCCCTGGGGATCCTGCCGGTGGGGACGGGGAACGCGGCCTTCCGGGATATCGAAGTGGATGAATCAGACTGGCGGGGCGCCCTGGAAGTGATCGCAGCCGGCAAGACCCGCCACCTTGATGCGGGCCGGTTCACGACTCACGGCCAGACCTATTATTTCCTCAACATCATGGGACTGGGGTTTGTGGCAGACGTGACCAAGACGGCCCGCGGTCTCAAATTTCTGGGGAACATTTCCTACACCCTTGGTGTCTTGTGGCAGACCCTGCGGCTGCAGCACCACCACCTGGAGATAGAGGTTGACGGCAGAAAGATGGAACGGCACAATCTCTTCGTCGAGGTGTCCAATACCCGCTATACGGCCAATTTTCTCATGGCGCCGGACGCCCTCGTCGACGACGGCTTGCTGGATGTCACCCTGGCCAACGGGCTCAGCCGCCGCCGGCTCCTGAAAGTCTTCCCCAAGGTCTTCACGGGTGAGCATGTGCTGGAGCCGGAGGTCGAGACCTTCAAGGCGAAGAAGATCAGCATAAGGACCGATCCTCCCAAGGTGCTTACCCCGGACGGAGAGCTCATCGGCATTACTCCCGTTGAAATCGAGTGTTTGCAGGGAGCCGTGGAAATCTTCTGGACCTGAGCTGGAGCCGTTCTATGCCTGAGTCCATCCCCTGTCCCCGCTGCGGAGAATATACCCTGGTCCGCTCCCGCTCCAGAAACACTGCGGAACGGTTGTTTAAACGAATCCTGCCCGCGCGCACCTACCGCTGCCGGGAATGCCGCTGGAGAGGCTGGCTCTCCAACCGGCGGCTGCGCCACCGTAAACCGTTGGCCCGGGAGCTGCTGTTCTATCTTATCGTCATCCTGATTTCTCTTATTGCCGCCCTGATCCTGAAAAACACATTTTAACATTCAGCCTGAATGAATTTCGAGAAAGGAGATCTCCCGCATGGTTGACCGGAAACACCACCTCAGCGCCGTTATTCTCGCCGCCGGAAAAGGAGTGCGGATGCGGTCCGATCTGCCCAAGGTGCTTCATCCCCTTCTAAGAAAACCGCTGGTTTCCTATGTGATAGATGCCTGCCGGCAGGCGGGCGCGGAGCGCGTCGTGCTGGTAGTGGGCTACCGGGAGGATCTGGTCCGCACCACCATCGGAGACGGGGTGGAATACGCTCTGCAGAAAGAGCAGCTGGGCACCGGGCACGCCCTGATGACCGCGGCGGAAACCATGGGGCAGAATTCAGGGGATGTCCTGGTTCTGGTGGGGGACGCGCCCTTCCTCACCGGGGAGATACTCGGTTCGCTGGTCCGCAAACATCACGAATCAGGAGCGGCCGCCACCATGATGACGGCCATCATGGATCCGCCTCCGGCATACGGCCGCATCGTCAGGGACGCGCGGGGACGGGTGCTGCGCATCGTGGAGGAGAGGGACGCCAGTCCGGAGGAGAAGAAGATTACGGAAGTGAATACCTCCCACTACTGTTTTGACAGCTCAGTTGTTTTCCCTCTGCTGAGCCTGATAGATAATAATAACGATCAGAAGGAATATTATCTCACGGATATCATTCAGCTCCTGTCCGGGAGGGGGGAGCTGGTCGAGACTATTACGGTGGATGATCCCATGGTGCTGCGGGGGATCAACACCAGGGAAGAGCTGCTGGAAGCGGAAGCTTTTCTGAAAAAGAGGGATTCCTGAGCTATTCGAAATCCACCGAGCGCTTCTCCAGCCGGACCGTGCGGATGAAATCCCGCACCCGGATGTGGGCCGGATGATCCTGATAGGCCTGAAGCGCCTCCCTGTCCTCGAAGTGGGAAATGAGTACCACATCCATGGCTCCGGGGATCTCGTTATAATTGATGCCGACATGAAGCCGGCTGATCTGGGGGATCTCCCGGGTCAATCCCTCCAGTTCCTTTTTAATAAGTTTTATATTCTCCTGTTTAACGCGCCCATCCGCGAAATCCTTCACACTCCACATGACCACGTGAGTGACCATTATTCCTCCTTCGATCCGTTTGTTTCTTCAGATTGTACGCCATCCAGATTATTATCTCCCGCGGCAGAGCCGAAGAAGGCGCGATAATCCACATTCCGGCCGAGTTTCCTCAATAGAATTATTCCGCCGGCCAGACAGGGTATCCAGGTGAGGAGCAGCCGCCAAAGAAGCAGGGCCGTTCCCACCGGCTGCCGGGACAGCATTTCAAGAAAGAAGCCGCCGTAGGTGAAATCCCATATACCCACACCGCCCGGCGTGAAGGCGAAGAAGATCAGGGGCCGCATGAGAAACTGAAGCTCGAGGCTCAGGGCCAGGGGCGGCCGGGCGCCCAGACTCCAGATGATCCCAATTGCAATGAAATAATCAATCATATAGGCGGCCAGAATCCAGCCGGCGGCTTTCAGCAGTGATCCGCCGTGTCCTATTGAGTCGCGAAAGGCCTCTCCCAGGCGAGCCGTGCCATCCAGAAGAATTCGTTCCAGCCGGGAGATGCCGTTCCCCCCAAACCGGCAGCGGTGCAGCAGCAGGCCGGCAGTCTTGCGGATCAGGCTGCGGGCCTTATCCGCGAAGAGGAATAATACCAGGGCGGCAAGACAGACCAGGATAAGGGGCAGGGTGATGAAACGAAGCACCGCAGGGAAGAGACTTCCGGTCAGAAGATGGGAACGGAGCAGGGACAGCAGCGGCAGGTTGAGAATAAAGATGAATAATGGAAGAATCGTGCGCAATACAGACACCGCGGCGGCACGTTCCAGTGTCAGTTTCTCCCGGTTAAGCAGAAACACATGGGTGGCCGTGGCGGCGCCGGGAACGGGAATGATGACAGAGGCAAGAAAGGCCTGCAGCCGGATTGAGGCTGCCCGCAGAAGAGTAATTCCGGTTGCCTTCCGCCCGCCGGACAGCTCCAGCAGGGCTTGTCCATCCAAAAACCAGCGGGCCGCGGCCAGAAACAGCAGCAGGGGCGCGAAGGGCCAGGAGAAGCGGCTCAGCTCCGCATTGACGAATTTTCCCGATGACAGGAAAGAAACCGCCAGCAGTGTGAGGGCGGAGAGAGCGGCGAAAAGGATTGTACCTCGTACGAGGGGGGAGAGGCTGATTCTACGGTTCATTTTTTGTCTGTCGGCTGAAACCATCCCAAATCTGTAAACAACACTAAATTAAATCACAATATATATGTGAAAAAAAGTTTTCTTTAGGGCCGTATCAGAAGTCTCCGTTGAGAATGGGACGTCCTTTTTGACGGGGCAAAAAAGACCAAAAACCCCTGGCGCGGCTGAATGGTCTTACGGTGGCGCGTTCCCATTTTTCGTGTCCCGATCGCCCGGGATATCCATCCCAGGTGGAGAATAGGTTGTCCTTTTTGACGGGGCAAAAAGGACCAAAAACCCCTGGCGCGGCTGAATGGGTTTTCACAGGTGCGTTCCCATCCCGATCGCCCGGGATATCCATCCCAGGTAAAGAATAGGCTGTCCTTTTTGACGGGGCAAAAAGGACCAAAAACCCCTGGCGCGGCTGAATGGTCTTCTGTTGGCGCGTTCCCGTTCTTCATGTCGCTGTGCCCCATCCCCGGCCTCCCGAAGGCTGCGTTTCTCTTTATGCGGCGGCCCGAAATGAGGTATATTTCACCTTGTCAGCAACGTTTTTGTGAAGGATTCTTATGGTACAGTCTAAAACAATCCTCG